>JAERMM010000260.1 GCA_016844585.1 Chloroflexota bacterium
GACCCGGGGTTTCGCCCTCACCCTGCCCTCTCCCATTGCGATGGGAGAGGAATGATGTCCCGTCGAACCACCACCATACATTCGCCTCTCAGTACTAGCTGATGCGCTCCAGCAGCACCACCGGAATCTTGCGCGTGGTCTTCTGCTGGTACTCAGCGAAATTTGGGAATAGCTCGGCCTGACGGGTGTAGAGGCGGACTCGCTCCTCCTCGGCCGCCACAGTGGCTCTAGCCTGATAGGTCTCGGCCCCGACTTCCACGGTGATCACGGGGTTGGCTACCATGTTGTGGTACCAGTCCGGACTGGTGGGTGAGCCTCCATGGGTGGCGAAAACGGCCAGGCGGTCCCCGTCGCGCAAATACATCACCGGCGTGGTGTAGGGGCGACCACTCTTGGCGCCCGTGGTCGTAATGAGCACGGGAACTCCTCAATGGTGCGGCGATTACGCTCGTTCAGGTTTTGCATGACGCTCCTCCTTGATACCCGGCCAGCTTACAGCGCGGCGCGGACAGATCCTATGTTGTATCCGAGCCGAAGAGATTGCGGAAGCCTAAGCGTTCGCCGTTCTCGCCACCGGCTCATGCACGCGCCACGCCGACTCATGAGCACGAGCAGCTACATCAGGGGGCTGCGGCCCCCTGAAACCCCACGGTGGAAGGCGGAGTGCTCCGCTAGGAGGGCGTTGGGACAGCAACTTCCACCTCCGGATCGTGGCGCTTTGCCAAGCGCCCAACCCAACTATAGGTCGCCGTGTTGCCTCAGTGGATGCGTGAGCCGTACGATGCTGGCCGCAACGATCTACGGCTTGCCCGCCGTGCATGGAGAAGGACCTTTGAGTCACAGCGTTTCCCTCTTGATCCTGGCCGTGGTGCTTGTGCTGGGAGCTTGTGCTCCGGCCACGGGCTCTCAACAGAGCCCGTCGCAAGGAGGGTTGAGCGGTGAGATCCGCATTGGCGCAGTCTGGTCCCTTACAGGGGGCGGCGCGGTGTATGGCGCCTCTCAGCAGAAAGCCGCCGAGCTCGCGGTCGCTGCGCTCAATGACGGCAGCTACCTGGGTAGCGGGAAGATTACGCTGATTACTGAAGATGACCGGTCGACGAAGGAAGGCGCCCAGGCTGCTTTCGAGAAGCTCATCAACCAGGACAAAGTGGTCGCCCTGTTGGGTCCCACCCTGTCCGCCAACGCGCTGGCCGCGGATCCGATCGCGCAAGCGAAGAAGATCGTCGTCCTGGGTGTGTCGAATACGGCAGGCGGCATCACAGAAATGGGCGACTTCGTCTTCCGCAACAGCCTGCCAGAATCGGCGGTTCAGCCGAACACCATCAAGGCGACCCAAACCAAGCTCGGGTACAAGCGCGTGGCCCTGATGTACGGAGACGACGACGCCTTCACCAAGGCGGGCTACGATGTCTTCAAAGCCGCTCTTGACCAGGCGAAAGTCGAGATCCTGACCACCGAGACCTTCAAACGAGGGGACACGGACTATTCGGCCCAGCTCACCAAGATCCGAACCCTCAATCCGGACGCAATCGTGGTTTCGGCTTTGGCAGAGGAGGCGGCCGGCATCATGAGCCAAGCGCGGCAGCTTGGCATCCCGGCGACGGTGCGGTTTATTGGCGGAAACGGATTCAACTCCCCGCAGCTCGCCAAACTCGCCGGTCCGGCCGCCGAGGGAGCCATTTCCGGCGCCGCCTGGTTCGTTGCTGGCAGCACGGCGCCCAACAAGACGTTTGTCGATGCTTACCGTACCAAGTACGGCGCAAGTCCCGATCAATTCTCGGCCCAGGCATATGCAGGGGTGTATCTGATGGCGTCCGCGCTCAAGAGCGCCAATTCTTCAAACCCGCTTGCGATCCGCGATGCCCTCCTGAAAATGAAGGATGTCGACACCGTGCTCGGCAAATTCTCGTTCTCTCCCGGCCGCGAGCCAATACACGATCCGGTCGTGCAGGTGATCAAGAACGGAGAATTCGCGCTCTTTCAATAACCGAAGCAGCGCCAAAGAGAGCAGAATGCAGCGCCCGGGCTGAGGACTGAGATTAGTGGAGCATCTTCCCCAGCAACTGGTAAACGGACTCTGGCAAGGAGCCGCGTTGGCCCTCTTCGCCATGGGATACGTGCTCGTCTTCGGGCTATTGGACATCGTCAATCTGGCGCACGGCGCGACCTACATGTGGGGAGCGTACATCGGGCTCCTTTGCGTGACTCGCCTGGGGCTGCCGTTCTGGGTTGCCGTCCCCGCTGCGATGATTGGTGGTGGCGTCACCGCGGTCCTTCTCGACCGACTGGCGTTCAAGCCGCTGCGCACGCCGACCTACGGCGGAATTGTTTTATGGGCGGGGTTTCTCGTCGTGGTTCTCGGCATCGTGGCCCCCTGGCCGACGGAGATCAAAGCAGCCACCTTTCTCGTGGGAGGGCTCGCCATGGTCATCGGATTGGTCACCGATTACCGCACGGCGCGTCCTCTGGCAACGCGCCAGTCGACGCGGCTCGCGCCGATGATCTCGTCAATCGGGGCGTCGATCGTCATGATCGGGCTAGCTCGTGGCATGTTCGGCAGTCAGGTGGCGCGCTTCCCCCCCGAAACGCTGCCCCTCGACCCGATCCGCGTCACGGATAACCTGATCGTCGCTCCCGTGCAGGTCATCCTGCTGGTTGTGGCGCTCGTCCTGCTGGTCGCCCTGCGCTGGCTCATCAGCAGCACCCAGACGGGGCGGGCCATCCGCGCGATCGCGTTTAGTGAGAAGACCTCGCGCCTGCTCGGAATCGACGTCGACCGGGTCATCGTCCAGACGTTTTTCCTCTCGGGCGCCCTGGCCGGGGCCGCGGGTGCGCTGCTCGGGCTCGCGTTCAACCGGCTCGACCCCAATATGGGCGCTGAGGTAGAGCTGGCCGGGTTGACGGTGATCATCGTCGGAGGGATGGGGAGCATCAGCGGCGCAGCCGCGGCTGCGTTCATCGTGGGCGCCATGCGCGTGTTGACGGTTGCCTATCTCGACAGCAGCTTCCGCGACGCTTTCGTGTTCGCGCTCCTCATCCTCGTGCTGCTCGTGCGGCCCAGCGGCATCTTCGGCAAGGCGGCGTCCGTGCGTGCTTGATGCCTTTGTGGTCTACGGCGCGGCGATCAACTTTGCCCTCATCAACATCGCCCTCGCCCTGAGCATCTCCGTCACCCTTTCCGCCGGGCTGCTGTCCCTTTCGAATGCCGGATTCATGGCGATCGGCGCGTACACCACGGCGATTCTCGCGACGAAAACCGGCGCCCCGCTCTGGCTGTCGCTCGCCGTCGCTATGGTCGCCGCCATCGCATTGGCGATCCCACTCGGGGCGGTTGTCCTGCGGCTGCGAGACGTCTACCTGGCGATCGCCACCATCGGTTTCGGCGAGATCGTCCGCATCATCATCCTCAATGGCGACAAGCTGCTGCGCGGCGCGAGCGGCGATTCGCGCCTGATCGTCTTCAACGGCGCCGAGGGCATCACGCTGCCTTATCGAGATCCCGGCGTTCTTTTGGGCATTCCCGATACGACCTGGGTGCTGCTGGCATACGTTGCCGCCCTGGTGTACTTCCTAGCCAGCATGCGTCGATCGCGCTTCGGGCGAATCTGGGCGTCGATCCGCCTCGACGAATCGGCGGCCGCGACCATGGGGATCAACGTGGTCTCCTATAAGCTCCTGGCGTTCGCGATCGGCGCGGCGATGGCGGCGGGGGCGGGCGCCCTCAGCGCGCCGATCATCCGGGTCATCGACCCGAACAATTACATGTTCGGGAGAGCGGTGGAGATCCTGGCCTTCGCCATCCTGGGCGGCACCGCGCATTGGTCCGGGCCCATTATCGGCGCGGCGGTGCTCAGCAGCCTTCCGGAAACGCTCCGCTTCCTCAAGGACCAGCGCGACATCGCCAATGGCCTCATCATCATGGCATCCATCATCTGGCTGCCTCGCGGAATCGGCGACCCCTCGTTCTGGCGAACGACCGTCGCACGCGCCCGGGTGTGGCTGGTGAGCGGCGCCCCAGCATCGCACGAGCCAGCCGAGCGGGACCCATGAGCGCAGCTGCGCAGCCATTGCTTCGCATCGAGCGTGTTTCACGGCTCTTTGGTGGATTGACCGCCCTGGATGATGTCTCGATCAGCCTTGACGGCGGATTGATCTGCGGCCTGATCGGTCCCAATGGCGCCGGCAAAAGCACCTTGATCAACACGATCAGCGGTTTGACATCGCTGACTGCCGGCTCGATTCATCTCGGCGGCGTTGCGATCTCCGGGCTCCCTCCGCATCGAATCGCGATGGTCGGGATTGCGCGGACCTTTCAGACGATTCACCTCTTTGCTGAGCTTTCGGTCGTCGAAAACGTCATGGTGGGACGTCACCTGCACCAGCACAGCGGTCTGCTCGAAACGGTACTCCGCTTGCAGCGTGCCCGGAACGACGAGCGTCGCTGTCGCGAGTTTGCGCTAGCCGTATTGGAGCGGCTGGATCGCCGAAGCACCAGCGGGCAGCCTGTCGTATGGCGACCAACGCCGCGTCGAGATCGCTCGCGCGTTGGCGAGCGAGCCAAAGCTGCTGCTCCTGGACGAGCCGGCGGCGGGGATGAACGCCGTCGAGACCGAGCGGCTGGGGGACTTGCTTCGGGAGCTGCGCGATTCGGGACTGACCATAATGGTCGTGGAACATGACATGGGGCTGATCATGAGCATCAGCGACCGGGTTGTCGTCCTCAACTTCGGCCGAAAGATCGCGGAGGGAACCCCGATCGAAGTAAGCCGCGACCGGCTGGTGGTGGAGGCCTACCTGGGCGAGGAGGTCGCCTGAGGTGCTGGTCTTGCGTGATCTCCACGTGAGGTATGGCGCGATTGCCGCGCTCCACGGCGTGAGTCTCCAGGTCGAGAGCGGAACCGTCGTCGCCTTGGTCGGCGCCAATGGAGCGGGCAAGTCAACCACGCTCAACACCATCAGCGGCCTGCTGCGACCTCAGCGGGGCACGATCACCTTTGATGGCGAAGATATTGCCGGCTGGCGACCCGACCGGGTCGTGTCGCGAGGGATCGTGCAGGTTCCAGAGGGTCGTCAGGTCCTGGGGCCGCTCACCGTCGAGGAGAATCTGCGTCTCGGCGCCTACTCCCGATCGGGCTCCATCGAGGCCGACCTGCAGGCGGTCTATCGTCAGTTCCCCCGCCTCGACGAAAGAAGGCAGCAGCCTTCGGGCTCCCTATCAGGGGGAGAACAGCAAATGCTCGCCATCGGACGGGCGCTCATCGCCCGCCCGCGACTGCTCATGATGGACGAGCCGTCGCTCGGGCTGGCGCCGCTCATCGTGCAGGACGTGTTTCGCATCATTGAAACGCTCAAGGAGCAGCGCACCACGATCTTGCTGGTCGAGCAGAACGCCCGCAAGGCGCTCCAGATTGCCGATTACGCCTACGTGATCGAGGGCGGCATGATCGTTCGCGAGGGGCCCGCGGCCGCGTTGCGAGATGATCCAGCCATCGTCGAGGCGTACCTCGGGCGGCACCGCGCCTGAACGCCCGGAGCCGCCGCGCCAGGGCGCCACGAAAAGAGGTTGTACCTCGCCCTGCGGAGGTGGGACAGCGGTTGGTCAAGACCAGACCTCGCGTTGGTAAATCAACAACGTTAGTTGTACAATCAGGAACTTGTACAACTGATTGATTGTGGATTGGAGGACGCGTGGAGCGGATCACCGGCCCTCGTAACATCACTGGCGCTGCGGTCCGCGGCGATGACCTCTTTGGCCACGAGGCGTTCCTTGAAAGTCTCGAGCGCGGTGTTGCCGTCGGCAACCTCCTGCTGCTCGCACCTCGCCGCTGGGGTAAGTCGAGCGTACTCCAAACCTTCTCTGAAGCTAATCCAAATCGCCGACGCTACATAGATCTCTACCACGTCAACACGCCAGAGGAGTTCGTGGTTGAGGTGGCAAAGCGCTGCGAAGGGCTCTCAGAGCGAGTCGGCCACGCTCTGGGCAAAATTTACGAGCATACCCTGGGTCGAATCAAGAGTATTAAGGCGGGCGAGCTCGGGATGGACCTTCACAAGCCACCTGCCGAGGGGGCCGACTGGAAATCGCAGGGTGATGAGCTCATGAGCGCTCTGGGTCACGAGCGAGT
>JAERMM010000051.1 GCA_016844585.1 Chloroflexota bacterium
GGGGGCTCCGCCCCCGGGTGGGCCACCCTGGTTGCGAGGATCGTTCGGCGGACGGAACGGCGGTCCATCGGGACCGCGTCGTGGCGGTCCCCCGGGGCCACCAGGACCGACTGGACCGCGCGGCTGCATGGGGCGAGGCGGCGGGCGGCGTCCCTGATCGTTTCGTGGGCGGAATGGCCCGTTTTGAGTCGGCGGGCGCTCATGACGGTCTCGCGGAATCGGCTGCTGCTCCTCGTTTGAGAGCGTGCGGTAGATCTGCACGATCTTGCACATCTCTTCGAGCAGCGAAACCATGTGCAGCGCGTCTGCAAGGGTCTCGCCGCGGGCAAACACGCCGTGTCCGCGAAGCGCAACAATTCGACTTTCCCTCAGCGTCCGAGAAATCAAGTGCGCCACGTCGGGGGACGAGAGCGGGCGGTTCGAGATGAGCACCGGCACGCTTCCCAGGTCGCCATCGCCACCAGCGGGACGCAGACGATCCTCGACCAGTGACAGCGCCATGGTCCAGGGTGGTCGAGCGTAGATCAACGCCTTAGCATCCGTCACCTGGTAGGTGGCCTGATGCACCAGCCGGTCGTCGCCGGCCGCATCTGGAACCTCGTCGGCAACGGCGAACGGGATGAGGTCAGACTCGGTCAGGTGGCCCAGCATCGCACCACCCCGGGAGATCGCCGCGCTTCGGTCGCTTCTCACGCTCATGGTCCCCGTGTGGGAGCTCACGAGCCCGGTCAGAAACATATCCCGGCCGATTTCCTGAAAGCTCAGCAGAAGGGCGTCGTCTAATGGGAAGGACCCGACGGTCATCGTCGGCGCGCCTGGAGCCGCTGAATGCGCTGTCTCGCGGCCGATGATAGGGGGCGGGATGTCTTCACTCGGAACCGATTCAGGCTGGACAGCGGAAGCGGTCGCTGCGCGGGGGGCCGGACGTCGGCGACGTTGGGGAGCCCTGTTTACTGAAGGCTCGGCGTCATCCGGCGCGGGAGAGGGACCTGTCAACTCGGCAAGGGTTTGACCTGAATTCGACCCGTTGTTATCCAAGGTGCTCTCTATGCACTCGCACGGTCTCCAAATCACTCACTCGGCGAGAAAATAGGCGGGAGGAGAGTAAGCCAGATTCTGTTTCTCGGCAACCATCTGTCTCAGCCCGCGAAGCGAACTGTCCGCCAAATTGGCGGATGCCCCGTACCCTGGCCTCGGCGAGCAGCGTCATCAGCCATGCTTCGGGTTGCAGCGGGGGGGATTACCCTTTTCACTCCCCGATCCAAAACGAGGTGAATCGAGGCATTGGTCTCTGTGGCTCTAACCACCGGTTTCCCGGCCCCGGCTTGCGCCGGGCACCCTGCTCTGCGCTGTCTGGACTTTCCTCTCCGACGGATCGAAGCGGTCGCCCTTCCTCCCGCCCGGCCACGAATTGCGCGGTCGGCAGCCACAGTATACCATGCGTTGGCGACAGGACTCACCATTAGGAGCAACACCATTGTCCACCAACCTCGGCCCGCTACTTCCACAGCCCCTCGTCGAGCTTCTCTCGGGCGCCGATCTGCAATCCAAAGTCGGGATGGCGGCGGTCCTGGTCACTCCCGGCGCCGATGGCTATCCGCATCCGGCCATCATTACTCCAGGCGAGATTGTCGCCAGCGACGCATCGACCTTGCGAGTCGCCCTGTACCAGGAGTCAAGCGCATCTCGAAATCTACGGGAGCGCAAGGTCGGAACACTCTGCCTGGCCCTCGATAACGCCGCTTATTACGTGAAGTTTGACGCAGAGCCCTTCGCATCGGACGCGGAGGCTTTCAAGGGGCTCGCGGTATTCACCCTCCGTCCCAGGCACGTGCTGAAGGATGCAGAGGAGGGCGCAGAAGTAACCTCTGGATTCCGCTTCCGCGATCTGCGCGGCGAGGAGGCGCTGATCGCTCAGTGGACACCAATGGTGGGCGCCCTGCGCAGGACCTTCACCGGAGGCTGATATAATCCGACATGCAAGAAGCGGTCGTCAAGACGCTGTCAAGACGCACCCCGACAGGTCGGGGTGCGTTTCTTTTTAGGGGAGGCGCTCAATGTTGATGCCCGCTGATGAAAAGTTCGGTCGCGAGGGAGTCACCTTCGACGATGTCGCGCTCATCCCCGCCCGCTCGTCCGTCCTCCCCGCTGATGTCAACACTTCGAGCTGGCTAACCAGATCGATCTCGCTTCAGATTCCGATAGCCTCGGCGGCAATGGACACCGTGACCGAGGCCCGGCTGGCCATCGCCATGGCGCGCGAGGGCGGCCTCGGCATCATTCACCGCAATCTGTCGATTGAAGCCCAGGCCCTCGAAGTCGACACGGTGAAGCGCAGTCAATCGGGAATGATCGTCGAGCCCATCACCCTTGAGCCGTCAAGGCCGCTCTCCGAAGCGGTCGCCATCATGGAGCGCTACCACATCAGCGGTGTACCCATCACCGACGCTGGGCGGCTGGTCGGCATTCTAACGAACCGCGACATTCGCTTCCGCACCGACCTCGACCAGCCCATCGGCGACCTCATGACACATGAAGGTTTGATCACGGTCCCGCTAGGCACGACCCTGGAAGAAGCAAAGGCGATTCTTCACCAGCACCGCATTGAGAAGCTCCCGGTGGTTGACGAGGAGGGCCGCCTTCGCGGCCTCATCACGGTAAAAGACATCCAGAAGCAGATCGAGTTCCCCAACGCAACGCTGGATACTCATGGACGCCTGCGCGTTGGGGCCGCCGTAGGAGTTGGACGCGACGCCGGTGACCGCGCCGCCGAGCTGATCAGAAACGGAGTCGACGTGCTCGTCGTCGACACCGCCCACGGCCATTCGGACAACGTATTGGACACCGTCCGTGAGCTAAAGCGCCACTCCTCGGTGCCGGTCATCGCAGGCAATATCGCCACCGCCGACGCAGCCGATGAGCTGATCGAGGCTGGGGCGGACGCGATAAAAGTCGGGGTTGGTCCAGGCTCGATCTGCACCACGCGTATCGTGACCGGAGTCGGCGTACCGCAGCTCACGGCCATCCACGACTGCGCGGGCGTCGCCAGCCGCAGCGGCATCCCCGTCATCGCCGATGGCGGCATACGCTACTCTGGCGACATCGCAAAGGCGCTGGCGGCCGGCGCCGACACAGTGATGCTCGGCAGCCTGCTGGCGGGCGTCGACGAGAGCCCCGGCGAGATCGTGCTGCACCAGGGCGAGCGGTTCAAGGAATACCGGGGCATGGGCTCTCTTGGCGCCATGCGCGACCGTGGATACAGCCGAGACCGGTACTTCCAGGAGGGCGTACAGGACCTCCAGCTCATCGCCGAAGGCATCGAGGGAGAGGTTCCCTACAAGGGCGCGCTCTCCCACCTGGTCTTCCAGCTCGTCGGCGGCCTGCGGTCGGCCATGGGATACGTCGGCGCCGAGACGATCGACGAGCTGCACAAACGGGGCCGCTTCATGCGAGTCACGTCGGCGGCGATGGAAGAGAGCCATCCTCACGACGTGGTCATGACCAAACAGGCGCCAAACTACTGGGGCCGCTAGCCTAACGATCGGGAGAGGGAAGCTCACCCCTGGCGGGGGCCACCGGCGCTGCTGCATTGTTCTGCGCGGCTGATCGCAGGTATTCGAGCGCAGCATCGAGCACCTCGTCTGGGCCCGATCCCATCAGGCCTGCGTCCGCCGAGAACTCGACATCCGGCGAAACTCCGATGCCATTCAGCAGACGACCAGTGGGTGAATCGATGCGAAGCGTCGTGACCTGGAGGGCGGAGCCGTCGCGCAGGGGAACGATTATGCTTCCCGCGACAGCACCGGCGGTCGATGTGCCGAACAACGGGATGCCGAGATCCTCCTGAAGCGCGGCGGCGAGAATCTCACCCATCGACGCCGTAGCGTCGTCCACCAGCACGACGAGGGGTCTTGTCCACGTTGGGTCCCCGCTCGTCATAGGAATGCTGGCACGGCCGCGCCGGGTTTTCTCCTGGTAAAGCGGGCTGCCCTCCGGAAGGAATAGGCTGGCGACCTGCGCCCCCACGTCCAGACGACCGCCGGTATTGCCTCGCAGGTCGAGCACCAACCCATTCAGCCCGAGCGACTCGAATGACTCCACCTCCGATCTCACGTCATCGTAAAGCGACGCGGACGGAAAGCCGCGTAAGAGGAGATAGCCGACGTCGTCGATGGTGCGGGATTCGACCTGTGGGATGTGGATGCTCGCGCGAATGATGTCGTACTGACTGGTTTCTGTCACGCCAGCTCGGACGATGGTAAGCCTGACCAGGGAATTCGCTTCGCCGCGCACCAGACGAACGGCTTCCTGAGCCGACAGGCCCGATGATGGCACCCCGTCGATGGCAACGATCTCGTCTCCGGCCTGCAAGCCAGCGGCTTCGGCGGGGCTGCCGGGGAATACATACTGCACCGTAAGTGGATCGGCCCGTAGGCGTGTGCCGATCCCCTCGTAGCGCGACTCTCCGGCTGCCCACGCCTGGTGTTCGCGGTACATTTCGGGCGTGAGGAACCGCGTGTGAGCCTCATCGACAGCGTTAGCCATAGCCCTAATGACGACGTAGTCGAGCGGGGCGCCAGTCACGACCCGCTCCTGAAGAACGGTGCAGTATTGATCGGCGAACACAGCCCACGCCTCATCGGGTTCACCCTCGAAGGCGTCCTCCGCTAAAGGATCACCCACCCCCGACTCTCGTTCCTCGACCTCCTCCAGCGCCGCCGATGCCGGCACGAGGAGCATTTCCGGAGTCAGAGGCTCGACGTAGAGACGTCTCAGGAAATCAACGGCATCCTGAACAAGGCTGACGCTGTCGGCCTCATCATCGGTGCAGGTCGAGGCTGACAGCGTCGCAGGCTGGAGCACGGCCGCAGCAAGAAGCAGCAGAACGACGGGAATAGCCGCGCGAAGCTTTAACATTGACCATCCAGCGCGGCATGACGTCCACCGGCGCCCCTATGATAGAACAATCGCGCACGCGTGGGCACGATTCACGGCGTGCATCTGGAGCCATTTAACACGTCGTCCGCGTCCCACTCTCTGCTGATCGGTGTTCTCGTCGTGCTGGCGATCGTGGCCGCCCCATCAACTGGTCTGGGACGCCCGGCATCCGCACGGGCAGATCCGACGAACGGCCACGTTGACGTCGCGCTCGACCCCGGTCATTCCCGCTGGGATGTCGGCGCGACCGGCAGCGGGCTGCGCGAGTTTGAGGTGACACTCGACCTCGCCCGGCGAGCGCGCTCCATTCTGGAAGCCGACGGCTTTGCCGTACGGCTGACCCGCGACGGCCCGGAGCGCGTAGCGCCGCAGGTCCCTGGGGACGCGACGCAAGCCATTCGAGTCGAACAGGAGGCACGCCATCAGGCGGCAGGTGATGCAACCGTGTTTGTCTCCATTCATCTCAACGGCCACTCGAATACAACTCTGCGCGGAACGGAAACCTACTACAACGGGGACAACCTGGGGGAACCAAGCTTCCGCCTCGCCACCGCCCTGCAGCAGGCGACGCGCGCCGCGCTGGGAAGCAGTGGCTACACGCCGGTAGACCGCGGCGTGTCGCAAGACCTCACCGCGGGAAAGCCCTACGGGCATTTCTTCTCGCTAAGGGGTCCCTTCCCATCGGCGCTGTTGGAGGCTCTGTTCCTTTCGAATCCCGACGAAGCGGCCCTGCTGCACAGCGACAGCATTCGCGACGCCATAGCGCAGGGAATTGCGAACGGGATCGCGGCCTATCTGCTTGGGGATATAGACGATTGACTCGCATCTGTTCGCAATGCGGTGCAGAATATCTCAAGACTGGGTGCGCGAGTGCGCAGATTGTGGAGTAAGCATGGCTGATGTACCAATGGACGACGACGACAACCTGGAATCCGATCACATTCTGTCAATAGAGTTCACGTTACTCTCCGGGGAGACCGTTTCGGTTCGCGACGAACTGGATGAGCCAGCTACCGAGGTATCCGTGCGACGCTATGCCGACGATCTGATCCGTCAGATCGGAGCAGACACGGTGCGGACCTTCGCATACTGGTTCGAGGGCGAGTTCTACGTCGACGCCATTCGGCTCAAAGAGGTAGCCGCTGTCAGCGTGTCAACCGTCAGCGAAGATGCGGACGATTCTGAGGAGTGGGATGCATAACCCCCTCCGCTCGGGCGAGCTTGCCCTGCTCGTGGATCGGGGCGGCAAGCACTACCTCGTCCGGTTGCGAGACGGCGGTGAGTTTCACACGCATCACGGAGTCGTGAGCCACAACGAGATCATCGGGCGTGAAGAAGGTGTCCTGGCGACGACTGCCCTCGGGAAGCTCATGTGGGCCTACCGACCCAGGTTGCAAGATTACATCGTGGAGATGCCACGCAACAGCGCCATCATGTACCCAAAAGACATTGCCTTCGTTCTCATGTGGGCGGACATCTTTCCGGGCGCACGGGTACTCGAGGCCGGGGCCGGCTCCGGCGGCCTGACGATGGCGCTTTTGCGCGCAATCGGTCCGGATGGATGCCTTACGACGTACGAGACTCGCCAGGACATGATTGATGGCGCCAGAGCGAACGTCAGCGGCTTCCTGGGTTCTTGCCCCAATTGGGTAACCAGGCTGCAAGACGTCTATTCAGGAATCGATGACGGTCCCTACGATCGCATCGTGCTAGACGTGCCAGACCCGGCGCGCGCGGCCATCCCTGCCGCGGACGCTCTGGTTGCAGGCGGAATCATCTGCTCCTTCGTGCCAAATGTGACCCAGGTGTCGACAACGGTTGACGCGTACCGGGCCAGCGGCGCATTCGTCGAGATCGAGACCTACGAGACCATCTTTCGGCCCTGGGAGTTCCGCGGCCCGACCGCGCGCCCGGTGCAATCCATGATCAGTCACACGGGATTTCTCACGTTGGCTCGACGTCGGGGCGATAGGCCACGACGGGGCGAGTCCCTGTTGTCCACGGTCGACGAACTACCTGGCTAAGAGCATGCACCGGAGTGTGTGGTATACTGCCCCCCATCCTTGCTCAGGCACCTAGGGCGGGAGGAGTGGTCACTCTCTAGCCCGACGGACACATGCGTCTGAGTCTCCGTCGGGGTGCTACAAAGGCGAAGGCGCGTCATAGCTCGATTCGAGCACCATTTTCGGGGTTGGCTGGGAGCCAGTCACCGTCTCGACCACGTTTCGAGATGGGGCCACCTTGGGGTGGTGCTTTTGCGTGGATAACGCGTTTCGGCGAGCCATCCCAGCCCACCGTTCCCTTGGCAGAGCGCCAGCTCCGCGGCGCGAACCAAAGAGTTGACAACGCTACGAATGGAGGCGCATTGTCCCCTCTCCCCTCGCCCGTCCGTTCGCATTCCTCGGCGTCGTCCCGAAAATGAGGAGAGCCCCCCCGAACATCCTGTGGCCGACCGACGGCCATGCCGAAGGCGACACGAAGCTGAACGCGTTTGACAATGCGCTGATCATGGCCGGCATCGGGCACTGGAACCTTGTCAAAGTCACGAGTGTTGCGCCGCGAGGCGCCACGCTCATCTACCAGCCGATTGAGATAGAGGCAGGCGCTGTTGTCCCGGCTGTCTTGACCTCAGCTCAGAGCAATCAGCCAGGCGAGACGATCACCGCCTGCATCGGCATCGGAATCGGAGCAAGCAGCCACGGCATGATCATGGAACACTCCGGGCCCGGCGGCCCGACGGAGATGGAAGCTGTGGTCCGCCGAATGCTGGACGAGTCCTTCATGCGGAGGAGCCTTGAGCTCGAAAAGGTCATCGTGCGATCCGTTAGCCACACCGTTCAGCACGTCGGATCGAGCGTTGCGGCCGTGATCCTGTGGTGGGGTGATAGATGAAGGGTGTTGGAACACATCTGGTTCTCGAGCTGTGGGGATGCAGCAACCTGAACGATCCAGAGGTCGTCGAGCAGGCGCTCCGAGATGTGGTGGATGCGACTGACGTGACACTTCTCGACCTGCGCGTCTATCCCTTTTCCCCGCAGGGCGTCACCGGCGTCGCCATCGTCGCTGAGTCGCACATCATGATCCATACCTGGCCTGAACACACCTACGCAGCGATCGACATCTTTACCTGCGGCCAGGAGCGCGACCTTACCAGCGCCATTGAGGCGGTCCGCACCCGCTTTACGCCCGACCGCGTGCAGATGATGCACATCGTCCGAGGCATCCTCGTTGAGTAGTCAGCCCCCAAGTTTCGAAGGCGACTGGTACTTCGAGGCTGAGCGCGACGGCTTCGCTCACGGCGTCCATCTACGCGAACGCATCCTCGAAGAGCAGACACCGTTTCAGCACATGGAGATCGTCGACTCCGAGCCACTGGGGCGAGCGCTGATTCTCGATCGTGCTCTGCAGACGTCATTGAATGACGAGTTTATGTACCACGAGATGATCGTCCACGTACCGCTTGTGACCCATCAGCACCCGGACCGAGTGCTAGTCATCGGTGGGGGGGATGGGGGCACATTGCGCCGGGTCCTTCAGCATCCGGTGAAAGAGCCAACACAAGTTGAGATCGACCGTGCGGTCGTTGACGCTTGCAAAGCGCACCTGCCCGAGATCTCAGACGGGGCATTCGACAATCCCCGCGCACGACTCGTGATCGGCGATGGCGTGCAGTTCATGCGTGACAACCCGGGTGGCTTCGACGTCGTCATCGTCGATTCGACCGATCCGATTGGTCCGGCAGTCCAATTGTTTCAGGAGCCGTTCTATCGTGATGTCGCCCGCTCGCTAGCTGACGACGGGCTCATGGTGGCGCAGAGTAGCTCTCCTCTATTCATGGCCGACGAGTTGTCCGATCAGGTGAAGCAGCTACGCAAGGTGTTCCCGATCGTGCGCACATACCTGGGAATTGTCACTGGCTACCCTGGCGGCCTGTGGAGCTACACCATCGGGTCGAAGCGCTACGACCCGACCGTCATTGATCAGGCGAGCATCACAAGCACCCTCCGGGACCGCGGTATCTCGACGCGCTACTACAGCGGGGCGGTCCACCACGCGGCATTTGCGTTGCCCCCGTTCATCGCAGACCTCGTCGCATAGCGCGATGCGGTTCGCGGCGCCCACGCGGCCGTTCCTCGAAGCTACGGAGAGCGCCACCCCGGCTGCTATCGTGCTTGGCGCCCCCCTCGACCTCACTGAATGCCACCGCGGCGGCACGCGCGAGGGGCCCGCCCGTGTGCGAGAGGCTTCGGACGTCTTAGAGAGCTACAGCCCCGTGCTTCGCGCTGACCTGCGGGACCTGCCGTTGGCTGACTGGGGAGACGTTGAGTTCGCGGCGGACGACATGGAAGACGCGCTCGACGCCATTGCCGGTGCTTTTGAGCAGGCAACAGGGATCGGTTTGCCATTGATGATCGGAGGCGAGCATACCGCCACGATCGGTGGCGTGCGGGGAGCGCTCAGGCGCTATCCCACCCTCCAGGTGATACACGTCGATGCTCATGTTGACCTGCGCGACGAATTCGGGGGGCGTCGTTTGTCCCACGCGACAGTCATGCGGCGGGTCGCCGAGGATGTCGGGTTTGACCGTATTGCGCAATATGGAATCCGCTCCGGCACCCGAGAGGAATTTGAGGTTGCGCGTCGGTGTCTCTTCTCGGGGCCAAGCCTCCGCGTCGATCGTTCCGTGCTGGATCGCATTCACACCAGGCCCGTGTACCTCACCATCGACATCGACGTGCTTGACCCGTCGTGTGCGCCTGGCACCGGTTGCCCCGAGCCTGGGGGCGCGACCTTTAGCGAGCTGCTCGGGTTCGTGTATTCACTCCGCGATTTAAACGTCGTGGCCGTGGACGTCATGGAGGTTCTCCCGGCAGCCGACGTGAACGACATTACGTCAATCGCCGCCGCCAAGCTCATTCGCGAAGCCGCACTGCTCTTTGCAAGATAGGTGTCCCCATTGTCACGCTGTCACCCTCCCCTTTTTTCGCAGTCGAAGAGCCTCGCGCCTCAACTGGTTGCGCTCGGCGTCAGCGGCCGGGAAGCATGGACCACTTCGTGAGAACCGACCCTGGCCCCTGGACTTCCGTCGCTCAAGCCATCGCAGGCAACCTGCTTCTGCGCCTCGGAAACGCTGCCACGGGGACGCTCATGGGGCTCCTGCTTGCCGCGATCGACCGGCAGCGCGGTGACGTTCCAGCCCTGGCCGTTGGATTGATGGCCGCCAGCTTCTACCTTGCCGAGCTGATTGGGGCGCCATGGTTTGGCGCCCGCAGCGACCGTATGGGGATTAGACGCTTCATGATCGCGGGCCCGATCTGCGGCGGCATCGCAGTCCAGCTTATCGGGTGGCCAAGCCTGCTGATCGGCTGGCCGCTCTTGCTCGTCGCGATGGGCGCCGGCCGAGTGATCGAGGGATTGTCCACAGCAACTTCAGCTCCCTCCACGCTCAGCTTTTTGACCGCGGCAACGTCGTCATCTGCACCCGTTCGCGCCAGGGTGATGGCCTGGTACGAGATGGCCACGGTTGTCGGAATCGGCGGCGGCGTCGTGGCTGGTGGCATCCTCTGGGACCAGCTTGGCCACGCGTCATTCGTGGCCGTCACAGCGGTTTACGGCCTTAGCCTCATCTGCTTCCTGGGGATGCGCGACATCCCCCGCGTTGCCACATCTGCCGCACACCGGACGCAGGGGTCCGCCCTGCTCACCGTGGTACGCCGCCCACGCCTGATGCGCTTCGTTCCCGCATGGCTCCTCGTCAATACCGTGGTGGGACTCTGGTTCACCCACTCGGCCTTTCAGCTCACGGGGCACGAACAGACCGACCAGCATCTGGCCGGCGCGCTCTCGGGAACCGGCTTGAGCGTCGTTTTCGCGGTCATCAGCATCTCGTTCATGGTCGGAATGTACGGCTGGGGCCAGGCAATCGGTACTCGACGCAAGACCGACGTGATGCTGGTAACGCTTGGCGGGTTCTACGTCATAAGCCTGGCACTAGCGACACTAAACCGTGGACCAATCGCCGGCGTCATCCCGACGCTGGCCCTCGGAGCATTCGTCCTGGGCATCATCCTGGTCAGCGGATTCACGCCCGCGGCGCTTGCCTACCTGGCGGACATCTCCGAGGAGATGGTGGAACATCGCGGGGCGGTCATGGGACTCTATTCGGTAATGCTGGGGCTCGGGCAGCTGCTCGGCGCCGCGATTGGCGGCTTCTTTGCGAACCTCTGGGGAGTCGACGGGCTCATCGCTCTGACGGCGCTGTTGGGAAGTGGGGCAGTAGTCACGGTCGGCCTCTTGCGGCGTTTCGAAAACGACCGTCCACGTCAGGAAACGGGCAGCATTTGACAATCAATGCACGTTCTTCGTAAACTGCGCACAATCTGGTGTGATTCATCGAGGCCAACGTAACCGCTAGCCCAAACATTTATGCCTACGCGTTCTACTTTAGCCCGCGGCATCTGGAGGTGCCGACGGTCAGGTAGCGCTGATCTTCGAAAACCAGATGCCGCGGAAGCAATCCGAAAGGATTGCTTTTTTGTTGTCTCGAGACGCACGCCAGAACAGATTCATCCAGAACAGATTCATGAGGGAGACACGAGACCAGAATGATCATCGTGATGAGCACCACCGCCAGTGAAGGAGAGGTTCAACACGTCTTAGACCGTCTGCATCAAGATGGTTTGGATGGACAGGTTTCGCAGGGCGCGGAGCGGACGGTTATCGGCGTCATCGGCACGGGGTTCGCGCCCGATTACCAGGAGCATTTCGAGGCCATGCCCGG
>JAERMM010000261.1 GCA_016844585.1 Chloroflexota bacterium
CGGCTGCTCCCCCTACCCTCATAGGGAAGGGGGCAGGGGGGTTAGGTCCGCCCCATGGTTGGCGAATCAGGAGCGGCCACGTTGAGCCCGGGGACGTCGTCCACGAGCCCATATTTCAGGCACTGTTCCGCGGAGAGGAAGCGATCGTGACCGGAGTAGATGTACCGCTCCCACCAGCGCGCAGTTCGGAACTTGCTTCGTCGAGCGAAGAGCGCCGCCACCAAACGACGATAGTTCTCCGCAAGCTTTGCGTAGTCCTCAAAGATCTTCTCGTCCTCGCCGGAAAGCACCCAGGAGCTGGAGTGCAACATCATCGTGGAGTAGATGCCCATGGTGCGGCGGTCGCCGGCCTGAAAAACGATGGCGCCCATGCTGTATGCGTAGCCGGTGATGATCGTGTTGATCTTTACGCCGTACAGCCGGCGGACCTCGTCCATCATCTGCATCATCGCCAGGCCAGCGCCCACCGAGCCCCCGCCGGAGTTGATGTAGATGTTGAGTGGCGTTGAAGGACGATGCGCCCGCTCGATGGCCATGAGCAGCACCGCTTTGGAGAAGCGCTCGGCCTCCTGATCCGTTATCTCACCCACAAAGTAAACGCCCTGGCGGTCTAGCTCTTGCTTTCGCGCCTGATACTCGGCGAGCAGGTCCTCGATTCGCACTGTCCCCTCCGTGCGGCGCGCATCGCACTGCAATAGACGCAGCGACGGCGCATTATGGCCCAAATGAGGCAAATCGGCACAGAGAAAATATTCACCATCGCCGAGGACGATAGCCCGGGATCAACACAGGAGGCGCGACGCAGAGTCAGCTCGCAGGCGCGGCCTTTGGTGGGCGGGGCGCCGGCGGAGCGGCAGGCGCCGGGATGGTGGCAGGCGCCGGGGGGCGGCAGGCGCCGGGATGGTGGCAGGCGCCGGGGGGATCGGGGCAGCCGCGCGGGCGGGCGCCGGCGTCGGGCGCGCTACGGGTGGCACAGGCGCCACCCCGACTGAGGGCGTCGGGCCCGGGACAACAGGTTTCGCAGGAGGCGCCTGGACGGCCTTCGCCCTGGTCAGGATCATGGTCATCGTATTGCCCTCTTGCAAGGGCATGCGCTCAACGGCCGCCACTTCCTTCACTCGCTCGGCGACCTGCTCGAGCAACTGCCGTCCCAGGCCCGGGTGAGCCATCTCACGGCCACGGAATCGGAGCGTGACCTTAACTCGATCACCGTCCTCGACGAAGCGCTCGATCTGCTTGGACTTGAATGCGATGTCGTGATCGTCAGTCTTGGGGCGAAGCCGTACCTCTTTCATCAGGACGATCTTCTGGTTCTTGCGCGCCTCGCGGTCCTTTTTTTCTTGCTCGTACTTGAAGCGACCGTAGTCAAGCATTCGGCAGACCGGTGGCACGGCATTCGGAGCAACTTCGACGAGGTCAACACCGCGTTCGCGCGCGGACTTGAGCGCTTCGAAGGTGGCCAGAACGCCGAGCTGCTCGCCATCCTCACCGATGAGTCTCACCTCGCGGCTCCGAATCTGCTCGTTTATCCGTAAATCTCTACTTATGGCACCTTCTCCTGGTTCTGAATAGAGGGCCCCAATTGGCCCTTGTCTCCCAGTATACGCTTGGCGAAACGGGAATGCGGCGCACCGCGGAGCCAAACCCACGTCCGGTGCGCTAGTCGAAGTCGCTAGTCGAAGATGGCGACCACTGGACCATGGTCGCTGGTTCCCACGGCCCTTCGCACCACACAGTCGACAGCGCGTTTGGCGAGAGACTCCGCCGCCAGCACGTAGTCGATTCTCCAGCCGACGTTTCGGTCGCGGTGGTTCCGCCACGGCGCCCACCAGGTGAAGAACTCATCATCGTCCGGGTAGAGCGTCCGCGTGACGTCGGTGAGCCCGGTAGCCAACAGGCGCTCGAACAACTGCCGCTCGTCTTCCCGCTGGCCCACGAGCTTGGTGTTCCGTTCACGCACGTGGACGTCGATCTCGCCTCGCGTGACGTTCATGTCGCCGCACAGAACGAGCTGCGTCCCCGAGGCAAGGGTATCGGCCACCCACTCCGTCATCTGACCCAGAAACCTGAGCTTGTCCTGGTAGTCTTTACCGCCGTTCGGTACGTACACCGACGCGATCGTCAGGTCGGAGCCACCGGCCTGGACGACCCTGGTGTCTCGATCGAAGCTCGGATGGCCGAACACGGGCTCGCTTCCGAACGTGTCCTCGCGAAGCAGCAAGCTCACCCCGGAGTACGGCCCGGCGCAGTGCCAGCGCCCAACGTATCCTGGCAGCTCCAGCAGCGTCTGAGCGATCTGCGGCGGCGCGGCTTTCAACTCCTGCAGGCAAATGGCATCCGGCTGCTCATCATCGAGCCATGCGAGAAACTGCGCCTGGCGGGCTCTGATCCCGTTGACGTTCCAGGTGGCGATCTTCATGGCTTCTTCCTCGAGGCGTACCCATTCAGGACGCCGGCGCCGGGGCCATCGTACGCGGACGCGAGTCACCGAGCAACTCGGGTGAAGCCTTTATAATGTGGTCAGATGCAGTGACCACAGGGAGCGCCACGATATGCAGGAAGTAGGAATTCGCGAGCTCAAAGCGCACGCATCAGAAATCGTGCGCGGGATCCGTGAGGGTGGCGCGCGGTATACGATCACCTATCGTGGCCGGCCGGTCGCCTTGATGCTCCCGGTTCCTTCCCCCCACTCGGCTGCCCCCGATGCACAGGAAGTGCTTGAGGAACTCGATCGGCTCGGAAAGCTCATAGGCGAGGCGTGGGATTCGGACCTCGACAGCGCTGACCTGATCTCGTCCATGCGGCGCTGACAGCCCGTGGCAGGGATCTACACGATCGACGCTAGCGTGTTCGTCAATGCCTTCTTGCCGCACGAGCGAGATCACGGGCAGAGTCGTCAGCTCATCGATCGCATCGTGGCCGGCGGCTGGCTGATCGTCGCACCCACGCTGCTCCTGGTCGAAATCGCAGCGGCGCTATCGCGGGCGACCCGGGAGCCAGAACTGGCGCGCCAGCTTGCTACCACTGTAGCCCTGCTGCCCCATGTGTCGCTCTTGCCGCTTGACCGCAACCTCGCCGACGAATCGAGTGCCATTGCCGCGGAGCGTCGACTGCGAGCCAGTGACGCGGTGTATGGCGCAGTGGCGCTTCGCTTTGCGAGCTTGCTGGTCACCCGGGACCGGGAGCAGTTGGAACGGCTGACTCCACTGGTAGCGACGCGGTCACCCACCGAAGCGTTGGCCGAGCTGAGTTGACCCCATGCCGAGCCTCAGATTCGGCGTTCTCCACGCCTCTCCACGATAAAGGGCTGTGGGCTGCCTCTCTGGCGAACGGCAAAACTGCCACGGCTGTGCAATCGCCGTATCACCCCAATCCGCTCCCAGAGGCCGAGGGGGAATTGCGCTCACCACCGATGTTCGCTTCTTCCTCGAACCGTTGGATGATGTCGTCGACGCCGATGGCGCCGAGGTTCTCGCCAGTGCGTTGCCGAACCGCCGCAGCGTCGGCCTCTATCTCGCGGTCGCCCACGACCAGCATATAGGGGACCTTCTGAACCTGCGCCTCGCGGATCTTATGGTTCAGGTTTTCGCGTCGCGCATCCAGCTCGACCCGAAAGCCCTTTGCACGTAGCCGCTGAACGACCTGTTCGGCGTAGGGTGCGTGTCGGTCGGCGATCGGCAGTACTACGGCCTGAACCGGAGCCAGCCAGAATGGGAACGCGCCGGCGAAGTGCTCGATCAGAATAGCGATGAATCGCTCGAAGCTCCCAAAGATCGCCCGATGAATCACAACCGGGCGATGGCGCTGCGAGTCCTCGCCGACGTAGGTGAGGTCGAACCGCTCCGGCAGCTGATAATCAAGCTGGATGGTGGCGCACTGCCATTTGCGTCCAATCGCGTCTGTTACGTGTACGTCGATCTTCGGGCCATAGAAAGCGGCCTCGCCGGGCTGTAGGCGGTAGGGGATGTTATTCGACTCGAGCGCGTTCCGTAGATTTGCCTCGGCCCGCTCCCAGGTTTCAACCTCGCCCAGGTAGCTCTGCGGGTTTCGCGTCGAAAGCTCCATCTCGTAGCCCAGCCCGAAGAGGCCATAGACCCGACCGACCAGGCGGAGCAGCGCGTCGATCTCTTCCTCGATCTGGTCCGGCCGAACGAAGAGATGCGCGTCGTCCTGGCAGAGCTGGCGCACCCGCGTGAGCCCGGACAGGGTGCCCGACACCTCGTTGCGATGGAGCACGCTCTGGTCGTGGATGCGCAGGGGAAGGTCGCGATACGAGCGCAGCTCGCTGCCGTAGACGAGCATGTGCCCGGGGCAGTTCATCGGCTTGAGCGCCATCTCCTGCCCTTCGGACTCCAGGGTGAACATGTTTTCGCGGAATTTCTCCCAGTGCCCGCTCGTCTCCCACAGCGCCTTATTGAACACGAGCGGCGAGCGCACCTCGACGTATCCGCCTTCATCGACGAGCATATGGCGCATGAAGTTGGACAACGTCTGATAGATAACCGTTCCCTTCGGGAGCCAGAAAGCCGCGCCCGGGGCCCACGGGTGGAACATGAGCAGACCCAGATCGCGCCCTATGCGGCGATGGTCGCGCTTCTCCGCTTCCTCGAGCTGCCAGAGGTGGCGATCCAGTTCCTCCTGTGTAGCCCAGGCGGTGCCATAGATCCGCTGTAGCTGCGGGCGCGACGAGTCACCACGCCAGTAGGCCCCCGCGACGCTGAGCAGCTTGAAGGCGCCGATCTCGCCGGAGTTCGTTACGTGCGGACCGCGACACAGGTCCACAAACTCGCCCGTGTGATACAGGCTTGCCGTCTCCACGTTGCCGGGGTCGACGTCGACGTCCTCACGGCTGGTGACCCGCGTCGTACCGCGGTCTCGCAGGTCCGACAGCAGCTCAACCTTGTAATCCTGCCCTTGCTCGCGAAAACGATCGATTGCGTCAGCGATCGACACTTCCCGGAAACGCTCGATTGCGTCGGAGATCGTCATTTCCTCCCGGTCGAACTCGTGTCGCTCCTCGACGATGCGTCGCATCTCCTCTTCGATGCTCGGCAGGTCCTCGGGAGTGAAGCGGCCCGGCACGTCCATGTCGTAATAGAAGCCGTTCTCGATGGTCGGGCCAACCCCGAGCTTCGTGCCAGGGTAGAGCCGCATGACGGCCGCGGCCATGACGTGGGCTGTGCTATGACGCATCGTCTCGAGGTCTGCCATCCTGCAACGCTCCAAATCAAAAATCCCTCGCCCTGCTAGGACGAGGGATCCGGTGGGCAAGAAGGGACTCGAACCCCCGGCCTCCACGATGTCAACGTGGCGCTCTAACCAGCTGAGCTACTTGCCCTCAGGTTCAAGATGATATCGGCCAGCGCGGCATGCGGGCAAACACCTACTGTGCGCAGGCAGGAGCCACCCGGTCCTATGGGCACCGAGCCAGCGTACAATGGTCCTCAGCCCTTGGGGGTTGAGTTTGTCATTGTACCCAGCGGCGCGAGTGACCCTCTCTCGCACCGAGGTGGCGGCGATTGACGAGTGGGAGGCGCAGGCGGCAACCGCGGCCGCCGCAGGGGCTAACGTCGTAGAGAACCTCCACAATGACTCGCACCTCGTGGGCGACCCGCCCCGGCCGGGCAGCGTCGCACTCGGCGACCTGTTGCGGGGCATCGCATCCGGCAGCCCGTCGGCGCCCGACTCTTGCTTCGAGTCAGCCGCCGAAAGACATCTGAACCAGGGGCGACATCTGTCGGATCCTCCGGACACCGTGTACCGCTTCCGCCCGGCCGACAGCTTCGGCCGTGTGGTCGCCATGTCCAGCGGGGACCCCCTCGACATTACCCGCTTCCGCATGGACCCGCAGCGGTACGTCGAGGACCTGGTCGACTACTGGGAAATCTACGGCCGCCCCAGAGTGGCCGCGACGGAGCTTGGCGGCAGGCCCGCCGTCTTCGTCACCTTTCCCACTGGCGGCCGTCTGGTGTCGGACGCGTTCCATCGCGCTCGGGAGATCGTGGATGCGCTCGGCTTTCCCCCGCAGGCGGACCAGCCAGTCGTACGCCTCACATACTCGGCGGACGACGTACGGCCGCTCCGTTATCCAACTGTCGCGGACGGCGGATGGAACGAGCACTTCGCGGCCGCGCCCGCCGGCGCGCCACACGGTTGGACGCGGCCCACGAGTCGGACCGGCATCGGCTGGCCGGAAGCCGTGCATGCCAACCGGCTGGCGGACGTCGTCCGTGGCCGTCCTACGATATACGCCGGACCATGACGGCCCCTACGCAGGAAGAACGCCAGCCGTTGCGAAATCCGGATGGATCGGCCAATACCCGCGCCATCTACGAGCTGCCGCTCGATGCGCTGGCCGACTGGCTGGACGCGCGGCTCATGGGCAGAGATCCCTACCTGCCCCTCGGCCGCTCGGAAGAGCTGCCGGAGACGCTGATCGTGCAGCTCTACGAGGACGCCGAGCCCACCGCGCCCTTTCGTGAGCGCGTGCGCCAGGCCATGCGCCGTCTGCTGAGGCCTGCGCTGACCGGTGCCGCGAACCGCCCCGCCACCTGGCTGACCTCCGCGCTGGGACTCGCCTTCGGCGTGGCCCGCTGCGAGGGCCGAAACGATCAGCCTTTCGACTTTCTCCAGAGCTCCCTGCTGCGTCAGGCGTTCACGAGCAAGCGCTTCTCCGAGGGGGAGTTTGGCGAGGAGGCGGTTGACGGGGAGATCCTGGCGCTCCTCACCATCCACCAAGACCTCCAGCCCATCACGTTCTGGCGCGGCCTCCTGGGGAACCCGCGCTACGCAGCGACGGCTTTTCCTGCGTTCGGGCGCTACGGCGTTGAGGCCGCTGTCGGGACGGTCCCGGCGTACATCCAAACGCTCCGCGCGGCCGTGCCCGCCGATCGAATGGCTGCTGAGGTTGTGCTGGCGCTCCGAGACCTGATCGAGGCCAGCGGCGCCGACCGTGTGGTTCAGCTGCTGTCAGAGACGGTTCACGACGAGGACTGGGAGGCTGCGCGCGGCGCCCTCCATGTCCTCGGGATCGAGGTCGCAGGCGGCCAGAGCCCATGGGTCGTGGACCGGTCGCTCATCCCGCCGGAACAGCGGCAGCAATCGGAGGCGACTCTCTCACCGCTCGC
>JAERMM010000003.1 GCA_016844585.1 Chloroflexota bacterium
CCAACACCGCCTATGCCGTTCCCATCTGCAGCCGGTATTCGCATGCACGCATCGTATCCATCGATTGTTCGCGTGCAGAGCAGTTGGCCGGCGTTCGCGCTATCCTGACCCGAGACCAGCTGCCCGAGTACGACCTCAACCTCGAACCAAGACCCGGCGACCAGCGATTCATTGTCACCGACAAGGTGCGTTTCGACGGTGATCTCATCGGTATGGTGGCGGCCGACGATTTGCGCACAGCGCGCCGCGCCGCCGATCTGGTCGACGTCGAGTACGAGCCGCTGGCGCCCATCTTCTCGGTTGAGGATGCGCGCTCGCCCGGCGCGCCGCTGCTCCACGAGGATCTTGGAACGAACTTTGTTCTCGCGGACACCCTGGAGTGGGGCGACGTCGAGCGTGGATTCGCGGAGTCGGACCACATCTTCGAAGAGGAGTACGTATCGCAGAACGTCTACCAGCACCCGATCGAGCCGGCGACCACCTACCTGGTGCAGTTTGACGACGATGGGCTGAACTTCTGGATACCTATGGCCGGTCCGTTCCATCTGGCCGCGGAGGCCGCTCGGCTCTTCCGCATCGACCCGAAGCAGGTACGCGTTCGCGTGCCGTGGGTAGGGGGGAATTTCGGGGCAAAGGAAGGCGGGCCGGATGCGATGGTCGCGGCGGCCCTCGCGCGCAAGCTGGGCCGACCCATACGCGTCACGGCCTCCTGGGATCAGAGCTTCAGATCTTCAGCTCGCCACGCAATGATCTACCGGGCGAAGATCGGGGCCCGGTCCGACGGCACGCTGCAGGCCCTCGACGTCCAGATCCTGGTGGACGCGGGGGCCTACCTGACGCGTACCTGGTTTGCCACGCAGAACGCGGTGAGCTCAGCCTGGGGAGGTTATCGGATTCCTCACGTCAGGGTGCGCGGCGACGCCTTTTACACGAATAAAGTGCCCGCTGGGACGTTTCGAAACACCGGCAAGAACCAGACTACCTTCTCGATCGAGTGCGCCATGGACAATGTCGCGCGCCAGCTAGGCATTGAGCCTGTGGAGTTCCGCCAGAAGAACCTGCTCGTCGAGGGTGAGATCATGGCGCCGGAGCGCTGGATCCGGCATTTCAAGGAGGCGCCGTCTGAGAATGTGCCGCTGGACACGAACTTGATGGGCTTGATGCAGGCCGCCGCTAACGGCATTGGGTGGGACGGGCGCTCTTCATCAGGGCAGTCGGGAGGACAGCCGGCCCCGCGCAAGGGCATCAGGGCAGACGGGAGGACAGCCGGCCCCGCGCAAGGGCGTGGCGCGCGGCAGAGGGATGGCTGTTTCACTCCGTCGTGGCGCGTCCATCGGCGACGCAAGCGCGAGAGCCACGGTTTGCCAGGATGGCACGGTTACCATCAGCCACAACGCGCCGGACGTGGGCGAGGGCGCGCACACCATGATCAGTATCGTCGCCGCCCGAACGCTTGGCCTCAGCCGAGAGGCGGTTCGCGTCGAGGCGCCGGATACGTCCAATGAGCTGCATTTCACCGGGACCAGCTCACAGCGGACGACCGTCCAGATGGGAAACGCCGTGCGCGCGGCGTGCGAGAACCTCATCCAGGAGCTGGTGGAAGCCGCATCAGAAGTCAAGGGAGGCGATCCCTCAGGGTGGCAGGTGATGGGCGGAGAGCTGCGTTCGGGCGGGAACGGTTATTCGTTTGCAGAGATCGTGAGCGCATTGCCAGGTGGCGCGCAGTTGACCGCAACAGGCCAGTACACGCGAACGCGATCCGGTGACACGTCTTTCGGTGGCCACGACCACTGGGCGCCCAGCGCGGCCGCCGCCGAGGTGGAGGTGGACTGCGAGACCGGTGAGGTCCGCGTACTGCGGTACGCCATTGCAGCGGACGCTGGGAGAGCGCTTCACCGCAACTCCGCCAAGGGACAAATCGAGGGAGGAGCGGTGATGGGCTTCGGGCTCGCCCTGTTTGAGGAGGTTGCTTACGACGAGGGCCAGCTCCTCAACGCCGACGCGTTCCAGTATCGGCTGCCTCTCATGAGGGACATACCGAACATTCTTTCCAGCTCGATGGTGGAAAACGGCGATGGGCCAGGCCCGTTTGGGGCCAAGGGCCTCGCTCAGGTCGGGATCCCCGGCCCGGCTCCGGCCATCGGCAATGCCATCTACGACGCTATCGGCGTGCGGTTGAGGTCCACTCCCTTTACCCCCGAGAAAGTGCTTCGGGCCCTGCGCGGAGGCGACCGTCGCGTGGAACCAACAGCGGCTGGGTAACGGTCCACTGCTTCATCGACCGGCCCTCAGCCAGGGCTCGGAGCTCGCCAACCCAGATCTTGCGGAGCAGGATGATGCCTACGTCCGAGCTGCCGAGATGTTCGTGTTCTCGATCCGCTATGACGCCCTGCCCGGTGAGGACCGTGAAGTCCTGCACGCTGCTGGTGTCCCATTTGCGGATCTTGTGGATGTCGTTGCTCCGGATCTTGCCGGCGAGTACATCGCGAGCCACATCCTCCATCGGGATGCTTTCCTGCTCGGCTTCGACCTGGCGCCGCCAGTCGAGGTACTTTCCCACCGCCTCGCCGGTCACGTTCACGCGTTGGGCGCCGAGAACGAGATGACTGCTATCGTCCACCGGAATACGCCACATGAACTTATGCCGGGTTCGCTCGGCCTCGATATGAGGCGCTGGGCTGCTGCCCGGGAAGTAGCTCATGTTTGGCATGTAGAAGCGAATGCCCTTGGCCTCATAGCCGTAGTCGGTCTCGTGGCCGTCGATCTCGAGTGGGATCGGGGTCCCATGGTGATGGTGGACGAAGGGGACGTGGACCGAGTCCGGCGCGTTCTCGATCCGGTTGAAGTAGTTGATCGGCCAGTCTTCGTGCCAATTCTCGATCAGACAGTCGTGCTCGAGCTCGGGGATACGGGGAACTGGCGGCGGCTCGCCCTCTCCAAGATAGGCAAAGATAAGACCGATGTATTCACGAATCGGGTAGCTCTCGACGCGGATCTTTTGACAAAACGGCTCCCGCTCACCGGGCTGTTCGATGCACTGGCCGGAGGCATCGTATTTCCAGCCGTGGTAGTAGCAGCGGAGGCTGTCACCCTCGACCCAGCCGGCCGAGAGCTGCGTGCCGCGATGAGCACAGCGGAAGGCCAGGAGATGGGCGTGGGGCTCGCTTTCGGCTGAGGCGGACTCCTCGCTCCGATAGAGAGTGAAGTCTTCGCTCATGACACGTATTGGCTTGGTTCGCCCGGGCCCGAGATCCTCTGATCGGCAGACCGGCTGCCAGAACATTCGAAGGTAGCGCCCGGCGAGGGTACCCGGGCCGGTATGGACGAAGTCCGTCCAGTCGTCTTTGGTGTACCGCCTCGTGGACCCATTGGCCTGGCGCACGCTGGATCTGGCTACGCTCGCTGCCATCATTCCCCTCCTATCGATCGACGAATTGCCACTGAAGCTCTAACCGCTCGACCCGGGGCCGACGGCATATATCAAGCCCAGCGGGACCTGGGCGCCGCCCCTTTGAGGTACGTCGATTCCGGCATGGTGAACTCGACCCCTTTGGCTCGGAGCGCTTCCTGATAGCGTTTTCGGATCTCCGGATCCTCGTCGGAATAGCTGATCAGCGTGCCGCCCTCGTTCATGTCCACCATGCTGAAGTGGCCTTCTTGCGCATCGGAGGCCATACGAAGCGAGAGCGGGTCGAAGTCCGGCCCTCCTCCACCGTGGAAGGCAAGGTGCCTGGCCGGCTCGGGGCCAGTATTGAAATGCTGGTGATACCAGTCGCTGGGCGGCGTGTAAACACTGCCACGTCCCCAGGGCACTTGCACTACTTCGTCCCCGCGACCGATCTCGTACGGCCGCGACCCCAGCTCCTTCGGCCATAGCAACACGTACCCCTCGGATCGAAGCCCGAGGAGCAGCGCGCCAGCGTGATGATAGTGGCCCATGCGGTAGCGTCCGACCGGCCACTGCGCGATCCGCCCCGCCCAGTTGTTGCCGGACATCTCGAACATCGCACCGAGGACGCCGCTCCCGTGGCGCTCGTCCCCCTCATCGAGGTCCTCCTCGAACACGCTGGGGACAAAGTTCGTCACCCAGTGGCGTCCGTCGGTAACAGAATGCTTCGTAGGGACGAAATACGACTGACGGCCATCATAACGATCACGGAATGTGTATGGACAATTGAAGATGAAGTCCAGGTTGTGAAACCCGTTGATCATCCTCGGCGCGTCCGACGTGGCCAGGAAACGCACTGGCTCGCTGCCGTGGTTGTACAGACGGTGCCAGGTATTGAGAGGGGGGGAGAAGATGCTGCCGCGGCCCCACTCGAAGACGTGCTTCGTCGTGTCGCCCTCTTGCCAGATCTCTGTCGCCCCGTGGCCCTCCAGGATCATGACGAACTTCTCGAAGAGGTGCTTCAGTGGCTCCGTTGAGCCTCCGGGGGCGATCTCTGCCACGTAGACCTCGCGGAGGCCCTCCATGAAGGGGTATAGGTTGATGAACAGCGCCTTGCCGCCGAGTCGCGGCCACGGTGCGAGGTCGACGCGCCAGACATCGTCTACCCCGAAACCCTCTACGGTCGCTACCCCTTCATCTCTCAGCCATTCGCCATAGGGCGTCTTCGCAAATGTTTTTTTGATCGAGCGCACGTAGCCATCTAGCAGCACGCTGCCTGCCCCTCGACGTCAAACGGCACCTACGGGCTCCATCTGCGGCCGATACCTGGCACACAGCTCCTGCCACTGGGTGGCCTTCCGCCTGGCCGCCTCTTCGACGCCAGGCGGGTCCACGAGGAACGGTGGTCGGTTTGGACCGGGATCACAATAGCCGGCGTATTTCATAGCGAGTTTCATGCCACCACCCTCGACGGGCGGTCCACCGCTTCCGCCGGGGATCTGCGCGGCCAACTCCCTCGCAGTCTCGACGTCTCCCTCCTGGACCGCGCGCCAGAGCCGCAGCAACGGCCAGGGGCCCATCCATGCGTCGATCGACCAGCAGCCAGCGGCGCCCAATTGCCCGTATGGATAGATCTGCGATTGAGCTACAAAGACCCTCATCTTCCCACGGACCACGTCCATCAGCTTCATGAACTCCTGCGTCGTGCGGTGGCTGTCCTTCATGCCGATGATGTTGGGGCTCTGGGTAATCTTGCGGAAGGCGCTCACGGGGATGTGGACTCGATGGTTCAGTGGGTTGTGGTAGATCATGATGGACAGGTCCGGGAACGCCTCGGCGATGCCGTTGTAGAAGCGAATGACGTTGTCGACACTCAGCGAGAAATAGTAGGGAACGCCAACCAGGACCCCCTCCCCGCCGGCATCGCGGACGATCCGCATCTTCTGGATCGTCTCACGCGTATGAACAGAGGTGCAACCGAGGAATAGGGGCACCCGCTGGTTCACCGCCTCGATCGCCGCGCGGGCGAGCGTCTCGAACTCGTTCAGCAACAGCGTGTGGCACTCGCCGGACGTCGCCGTCGTGCACATGACGTGAATGCCATCCTGGATGATGCGGTTGACACCGGCCCGAAGGTGATCCACGTGGATGGTCGATGTGGAGAGAATGTCGCCTGCGTTCTCGGTCGCGAACGCCGGCATCATCACGTTCACGCCGTGCAGGTCCTCAGTCGTATACATTTTTTAGAGCTCCTCCTCTGAGTACAGCTCCAGTGCGGCCAGCGTCGGCCAGTCGGTAACGGAAAACAGGATCACTTCTCATGAATATGGCCATTCGCAGGGACCATTGTCCCTCTCCCATCGCAGTGGGAGAGGTTAGGTGAGGGCGACCCACAACGACCCCGCCTCCGCGCTTCCTCCCCGTTCGTCGTTGGGGCCACTGTAATCGGCGTGGATCACGCCGTCAACTGGCTAGCATGGCCCGTGTTGGCGCCGCCACCTTACGATGCCAGCGCGCGTTCGTCGGATGCCCGCTTGGCCGCGCGCTACAATGGCTGCCAGCTATCTCGAGGAGGATAGCTCGGCGGCCAGCTGCTAACCGCGACCGGGGGCCAGAGTTTAGCCGGAGCGAAAAGATCAACGCGTGCGTCGTGTGCTTGAACATCAGCTGCGCCTCTCGCGGTTCGCCCGCGCTTTACGAAGGGCTCAAAGATCGCTTCGCCGCCGCCGTCAGCGCTGCTGCCTGCTGAGGAGGACATCGAGTGCGCTCTCATTGCCAGCCCCCGCGATCGGCCCCGACGGCGGCGGGTGCTTTAGGCCCTGCGCGGATGCAACCGTGCTGACACGTGAGGAGAACGAGCGCCTGACGATCGTCGGACCACACACCCCAGGTGGCGAGCTGCTTCGCCGCTACTGGCAACCAGCAGCCCTGTCGGAGGAGCTCCCGCCCGGTGGAGCGCCACTCCCGGTGCGCCTCTTGTGCGAAGACCTCGTGCTCTTCCGTGACGAGCATGGCCAGCCAGGCCTGCTCGGCATCCACTGCGCCCACCGCGGCGCTGATCTGAGCTATGGCCGCGTCGAGGATGCCGGCCTCCGCTGCATCTACCATGGCTGGCTCTACGATATTCACGGGCGATGCCTGGAGCAGCCCGGCGAGCCAGCAGGAAGTACCTTCCACGAGCGGGTGCGCCACCTCGCTTACCCATGTCAGGAGGTGGGCGGCCTGATTCTCGCCTACCTCGGACCAGGCACACCTCCGCTCGTGCCAGCCTACGAGTTCCTGCAGGCGCCTGTTGAGCGGCGGTTCAACACCAAGATCTACCAGGAGTGCAGCTACCTTCAGGCGAACGAGGGTAACACGGACTCGGTGCACGTTCCGTTTCTGCATCGCGTGGCTGGCCGCTGGGGTCCGTCTCCATCCTCGGCCACCAGGCGGATTGAAATGGTGATGGAGCCTGAGGAAACCGAGTTCGGCGTTCGTGTTCTTCGGATGGAGCCGCGCACCGACGACACCGTGCAGACCAACATCGGCAATTTCATCATGCCCAACCTGAGCGCCATCCCCGCCGGACGAAGAGACGGCTACGAGGCCGTCTGGCACGTGCCGATCGATGATGAGAGCCACTGGAAGTACGCTGTCCAGTTCAACCGCTCGCAGCCCATGGATCGGGAGCGTGAGGGCGACCACCGGGCCGAGATGACCGCGGACTACCGGCTGCTGCGAAACCGCGCGAACCGCTATCTGCAGGACCGTGAGGAGATGAAAGGGCAAGCCTTCGCAGGTTTGGGAAATTGCTTCCAGACGCAGGACGCCTGCGCGACAGAGGGCCAGGGCGCGATCCAGGACCGAACCCAGGAGCACCTGGGTTCTACCGACCGTGCCATACTCCTCATCCGGACGATGCTCCTGCGTGCCATCGGCGACGTGCAGGCAGGGCGCGAAGCGCCTCACGTGGTGCGCGACCCCGCGGCGAACCACTTTCCGAATCTGCTGGTTTGGACGGAACGGGTCCCGGCGTCAACGGACTGGCGCGCCCACCTGCGCGCGAAGATCGCAGCTTGCGAGGCGCAAGTCGATCCGGGATAGCACCCTGCTGAAAACGCGCCGCGGGCGCCGTCTTAGGAGGACCGTTTGCTTTTGCTTTCAGAAGAAGACATCGAGCGCGTGCTCCCGCTGCCAGAGTGCATGCTGGAGGCAGTCGACGCCATCGAGGAGGCCGAGCGAGCACACGCCGAAGGGCGGACGACCGTGCATCGACGCATCTGGCTCCAGCACGATCGGGATCAGAACGTCATCGTGCTTCCAGCGATCGTGGATGGAATCGGCGCCGCGGTGCGCACCTATTCGCACGGTCGGTTCCGTCCGGGACTGGGCGCGCTTCCAAAGCCGCGTCGACTCCACGGCATCGTGGCCCTGTACGACGACGAGCTGGGCATGATTGCCGTCATCGAAGATGGACGGCACCTCAACCGGGTGCGTACCGGAGCGCCGACCGGCGTCGCGGCGAGGCATCTGGCGAATCCCGACGCCAGCGAGATGGCGATCATCGGCACCGGGAAGCTGTCGGCCGGGCAGGTCGCCGCGGTGTGCGCAGTGCGCCCCATTGAGCGGATTCGGGTCTACAGTCGGACGCCCGAGCACGTTGCCGAGTTCGTCCGGGAGCTACAGGAGATGCTCGGCATCGAGGTCGTGGGGTGCGGAAGCGGCGAGGAGGCCGTGCGCGACGCGGCCGTGGTCATCACGATCACCAACGCCCGTCGCCCGATCCTGGAGCGAAGCTGGTTGGCGTCTGGTGCGACGGTGTTGTCGATCGCGTCCAACGAGGTGGCGGAAGACACGATCGTCGACTCGCGGATGGTCACCACGTCCATCGACCGCTTGCTCAGCGATGAAGAAGGCCGTGAGCCGATCATGACCATGGTGCACGAGGGTCGATTCGGACCGGACGATCTCGTGGAGCTGAATGCGGTCGTGACGGGCCGTGCCATAGGCCGCCAGAGCCCTGACGAGCTGGTCACCTTCATATCGACGGGATCAGCTCAGTGGGACGTGGCGGTGCCAGCCATGGCCTACCGAAGAGCCCGCGCCCAGGGACTCGGAGTCGAGTGGCCCTGAGCGCTTCCTAAACCTCTAGCCCTCGGCCGAGCTCACGCGCTCGCTTGATCACGAGCGATTCGGTGACGATGTCCGCCAGCGCGGGCGCTCCGTTGTTCTTGTAGAGCGTGATCTGTGAATCGCTCGTGCGGCCAGGCGTTTTCCCCAGAAGCAGATCCGGCAATTCGTGCACCCGGTCCCATGTCAGCACGCCGCGCTGAATCGGGTCGATCATGTCCCCCTGCAGGTCATTCCGCGCCTCTTCTTTTGAATTGATGTAGATCAAGTCCGACCGAGTGATCACGTCATCGTCCAGATCGCGCACCAGGGGATCGAGCGGGCGGCCTTCTCCGTCTTGCCGTGTGGTCCCACCGTAGCAGGACGTCACGTGTTGGCCGGGCTCCAGCCACTCGCCGTGGAGTGATGGCGTTTTCGGCCCGCCGGTCGCCACCAGAACGATGTCGACCCCCTGAACTGCCGATCGACCGTCACTCACCGCCTTGACAGGAAATCCCAGGGCCTCGGACATTTGCCTGGCATACGCTTCGCGGTGGTCCGGATTGGGGCTGTAGACCTTGACGCTCTGAATGTCGCGGATCGCAGCCATCGCAAACAGGTGCGTTCGGGCCTGTCGACCGCTGCCAAGCACACCGATGGTGTGGGCGTTGGCGCGGGCGAGCCGCTTCGTGCCCACGGCACTGGTGGCCGACGTCCGTATGTCGGAGCCACCCTTTTCGTACGGTGGGCCCACGATCTGCTCCAGGACGATCGCGTCCAGCAGCCCGGTATCGAGGTCCCAGTTGAAGCTTCCCGCATGGTATTTCCCGCCAACCAGGGGCGCCCCCGTCAGTCGCGTATTCCGAGTGTGGCCGTACACGCCGGTCCGATGCAAGAACGGCACGGTTGCTTGATGCACGGCAAGGCGCCGAGCGTCAGGCATCACGTGTCGAGGCGCGTTGATCGTCGGGTCCTCACCCCACTCGGTATATGCCTGCTCCAGCGCGTCGATCAGGTCCGCTATGTCGAGGATCCCCGTGTGGTCCTGCGGTCGCAACAAGAGAGTCATCCGTCGCTCCCCCTCAGCTTGACCGACCCCTTGGTCGGTCCCTTGACGCGACGGCAATCATACCCCCGCAGCCCGCTCATTCGGCTTGGCGGAAATGAAGACCCGCACCGTGATCAAGAATCGCTGCCCGCTCAGCGGGACATAGAACATGCGTTGCTCGGGTTGGCCGCGGCGACGGAGCCCAAATACTGGCGGAGTCTAATCCTCCACAGGAGTGCCGCCGTCTAAAGACCGATAGAATTCCAGCGTCGAACTCATTGCAGGGCGATCATAGCATTGCCGAGAGGTCCGCTAGCCAATGCGAGACGGACCCCAGAGTCGTCACGTCCGTTTCACCATCAGAACTCCGCCTCCATCCGCGGAATATGGCCCGCCCAACCGGACGGTGACGCGTGTCCCGCCGTCGCCTCCTTCGATCGCTACGTCGTAAGCCCCGCCCGGCGCCAGTCCCGTGATGAGGTGCCGCGACGCGTCGGTCGGCGCCGTGTAGCTGAGGCCACTAAAGGTCGCACCGAGACTGACAGGAAACAGCACCACGGCCTGGTTGACTGCGGCGCCGGCGAACGGCGTGCCACTGCTGCTCTCGATCAGCGTCACTCCATCCGGTGAGCTTCCCGGATCGAGGCCCTGAAGGACGTGGAGGAAACGACCGTCGGCCGGGTTGGATGCCGATTCGACGCGTAGGCGGTACCGCATCGGCTCCTCCTCTGCGACTCCTTCGTCAGCCACTCGCCGCGCCGGTAGAACTCGAATTGGTTGCCGTCGCCGTGCTGGTGGTCGATTGTGATCCACCCGATGCTATAGGTGAACCAGGTCGCGTCCTCACCCCAACCCGTGCGAGAGAGGATGCGCGTAGGTTCTCCCGAATCCATCGGAGGAACACCTAGCCGTAATCGATGCTGCATGCCCCCTCCCGGTCCTAGCTCGCGCTGAGTATTACATGCCGTTGACGGGGGGCTTCAACTCGTGCCGGCGCGAGAGTCACGGCGAGCGGCGACGAACGCTTTGGCCCGCGCGCTCAGAAGCCTAGGAGTTGCGTGCCATTCATATGCTCAGCACGGTGGCCAGCCGGAAGCTTTGCCGCATGCTGCGTACGGCTCAGGCTAACGAGAACCACTGCGCGTTCCCAGGCTACGCCTGGGCCTAAGGCGGATCCGGGCGCAGCCTGCTATCCTGTTTTCAGGCCGTTGATTCGGCTACTTGGGTATCCCAGGAGCGAGTGCGATGCCTTCTCAGAAGATCCTGACAAGTACCCATTCAGCGAGCGTTACGGATGGCTTTTCTTCCGATGAAGAAGTTCGATCTCGCGGAGCTGCAACGGGCCTACGCCGCGGCGGGAGCGACACACTGAGAATCACTATCCCATGACGGCTTCGACGCCCCTGGCCGCGAAGCCGTTCGCCCTTAAGACCTGTTCTACGGCTTCCCGTATCAAGCCTACGCAGCCAAACCCCCAGATGTCCTGTGATCCCATCTCGGTAAAGAGCACGGCTAGAAAACACCCCCTAGGGAGCGCCCGTCGCGGCCAATGCAGCGAGTTCGCTCTCGTGAATTCCGATGGCCTCGTCCAGACGGGTTAGCGCGAGGATCTCGCGGTAGTGGTCATCCAGGCCATAGGCGAGGAGACGTTGCTGCTTGCGGTTGACACGGATAAGCAACGTTACCAGCAGCCCGATGCCGCCGCTGTTCATGTACTCGAGCCCCCCGAAGTTCAGAATGATGGCCCGAGTCAGGTTGCCGCTGGCCTCAGTGTAGGCGTCCATCAGCGTCCGCTCGCAGGCGGCTGTGAGGACGCCCTCGATGTCTACAATGCTGGCCCCGTCGTCCACCTTTCGCACGTGCATCACGATTTTCGTTTCGGCCACGACATACTCCCCAAGACTGCGGGCTTAGCTCTCGTCCGCATCTGAATCCTGTACTAGCTCCCGGATCGCCGTTAGCCTGGACCGCCATCGCTGATCGGCGGATCAGTGGCCGGCGCTTGCTATGGCGCTGGCCTCATTCTCATACACGCCCATGTAGTCGACGAGGCGGGTGATTTCGAAGATCTCGCGGAAATGGTCGCTAAGCTCGCATACTGCGATCGTGCGCCCCTCTTTGCGAGCGCGGGCCAGCACCCCGACGATCAATGCGATGCCAGTGCTGTTCATGTAATTCACGCGCTCGAAGTTCATGAGGATTGTCGATGGACGGCTCTGGGACGCCTCGGCGTAGGCCCCGGTGAGAGAGCCCTCCGCCCGCGCATCGATGTCGCCGACAAAGTCTAGAACAGCAACACCGTCTCGAAGCCGCGTGCTTGCCTCGAAGCTATTGCCCGTCACTTGCCGCGCCTTCCAGGTGAAGCGAGAGTCGCAAGACGTGGTGCAGCTCGTCGCCGCCTACCTCCATTTCGTCCACAAGGTTCTTGATGAGGAACAGCCCCCAACCTCGGGGACGATCCAATTCTGCGAGTTTGGCCTCCAGATCCGGGGTTGTCACGTCCGGGATCGGTCGGTGGCCGCCCTGATCGACGATTTGCACGGTGAGTCGCCCTTCTGATGCCAGCACCTGTATCTCGACCGGCAGCTCTGCCCGGTTCTGGTTGCCGTGCTCGATTGCGTTCATCGTCGCCTCTGCCACGGCGGTCCCCAGCCGCTTGATGGTGCGCTGTGGCAATGCCAGCTCCTGTACGGCGTCGGTTACCTGCTGCATCGCGAGGCGCTCATTGCCAGGCTCGCTGGAGATGCTGAAATGGGCGAGTACCCGCTCTTCTCCCTTTGGCGCTGCATCGCCGCCTTCCACCTGACGCATCGCTCCCCCCGCCTGCTCGTGACTGCCGTCATAGTCGGCCTGACGCATCGTTCACCCCACCCGCTCGTGACTGCCGTCATAGTCGGCGCCGTCAGGCGCCCGCTCAAGGGTCACCAGCGTAACGTCGTCCTCCTGCTCGCCTGCTCGGGCGAATCGCCCAAGCTCCGCCAGGAGTTGTGAGATAAGCTCCGCACCGCCCGAACCCGATGCCACGAGCGCTCGGAGGCGCGGCATGCCGAACATCTGCCCCTCCACGTCGTGGGCTTCGGCCAGACCATCGCTGTGGAACAGAACACTCGCGCCGGGTACCACTTCGACTTCCTTTTCGTCGTAACCCATGTCAGGCAGGAGCCCGAGGGGCATCCCACAGGCCCGCAGCTCAACGACGCCCGTCTCCGTCCGTAGATAGGGCAGGCTCTGGCCGGCGTTGGCATAACGCAGCCGCGCGCTGACGGGGTCCAGCACGGCATAGAAGCAGGTGACGAACATGTTCCGCGGCATGTCGGGGCAGAGCACCTCGTTCGCCCGCCGCAGCACCTCGCCCGGGGCCATGAGCCGTTGAGCTGACGCCCGCAACACGGCCCGGGTGGCCGACATCAGCAGCGCTGCTGGAACGCCCTTACCCGACACGTCTCCGAGCACGATGCCCAGACAGCCCTCGGGGAGCTCGATGAAATCGTAGAAGTCTCCGCCAACCTCGCGCGCTGGCTGGTAGCGGGCGGCGAGTTGCCACCCTATCAACTCCGGCACGTGTTTGGGAAGGAAGTTCTGCTGGATCAGGCGGGCAACCTCCAACTCCTGAGCGATGCGCTCCCTTGCCCGTGCCTCGGCCTCCTGCGCCCGCACGAGCAGTGCGACACGGACCGCCGGGGCGGCCTGGGTGGCCAGCCGCTCCAGTAGTGTCCGATCGTCGGTTGAGTAGTCCTGCTCGCTCATTCTTGGGCCCAGGTTGAGGAGGCCAACGAGCTCGCCCTGGTTCACCAGCGGCACCACGAGCTTGATCCCACTGGCTTTCAGCGCCGCTACGGCCGGCGAGTCAAAATTCAGTGCATCGACCTCGGCTGGCCCCCGCGCGCTTGCGAAATAGGCAAGAATCGGGTCATCCGGGCCGATGTCGAGGGGCGGCATGCCCGCGTCGTTAAGCACCCCTGGCGCCCCTCCTCATTTCTTGAGCCATACGGATACATGGGTCGGCTGCATAGTCTCGCCCACGGCCGCGCGTAACTCGCTCGCCAGAGAGTCGAGGTCAACCTGCTCACGCAAGCGTGCGCTGAACGCTTCCAAAGTTCGGGCTGCATCGTACTTTCGGCGGTAGAAGCGTCGATCTACCTGGTCTTGTACACGGGCGCGGAGAGGCTGGAAGGCAGCCGTCACGACGAGGGCAGCCAGCACCGGGGCGAGGCCCGACTCCTGGCCGGTGGCTGCCACCAGCAGGCGCTGTCCGAGCAGGCTCAACGCCACGAAAAGCCCGCCCAGCAGCGCAGTCAACGTGCCGTAGACCAGCGTGCGGTTGATGAGCAGGTCGATGTCGAAGAGGCGATGCCGCACGATGGCGATGAACAGCGAGACGGGGATGATTGCGAAGAGCGGTGGGAAAAGGCGCAGCGCCACATCGAGACGACCCGACAGCCCCGTCTGAGGCGCCATGCCCTGCAATGGCCCCCCCAACGCCAGCACGACGAACGCGACAGCCACCAGGGCTGCAACCCCCAACGCGAGCAGCAAGAACTTTGTCTGCTGCCGCTCCTGGGCGGTAGCCACCGTGCGGTACCGGTATACCTGTGCGCTGACGCCCACGATGGGTATCAGGACGCCGTACATCAAGACCAGGAACCACAGCTCCGGGTCGAGGGTCAGGGCGACTCCGGTATTGGCCAGATCCATGTTGAACTTGACGTCTTCCAGAGTAAAGCCCGCCCCAAACACGTACGTCGTTGCCCAGTCCCATTTGCCGGCGGCCTGGGCAAAGAGGTACGGCGTGAGCGGGTACCCGCCATACGCATTCCAGCCAGCGAGCATCTCGGGAACGTCGATGACACCCTTGAGGAGGCTCAACACTTGCCCCCCGACCGACGACATCACGATCTCCACCCCAGCGTAGGCGTACATGCCGATCAGAGGCCACTTCGCCCAATGCGGAACGAGCTTGCCGTTGGGGAACAGCAGCAGCGCGTGCACGTAGGTGACCCCGGAGAAGGCGTGGATGACGAAATGGACCTGGGTAATGAAGGCGAGCGCGGTAAAGGTCGTGAGCAGGACCACGTGGCTCTGGAAGTTGAAGGCCGTGGCCGCCCCGACCATGCCCAGCCCGAGTAGCCGGGCGACCCAGTTGTCGGGCCGCCGCCATACGAGGAACACGCCGAAGCCCAGATTCAGTGCGCTGAGCAGGTAGTCGAACGTGAGCTGCAGCGGGTCGCCGGAGATGTGGGCGTGGGATGCCTGCTGGGCCCCGGTAAACGCCTGCTGGAGTGCGCCTTGGTTCCCAGCGAGGGCGTCGACGGCGCCGTGAAGCGGCAGGCCGGGGCCTGCCAGCCCGGAAGCCAGGCCCAACAGCACGAGCAGGACGGTCGCGGTCGTGTACAGCGCGAAGAAGGCCAGAAATAGGGCGTTAGGTGGGAGCAACCGGTGCCCGATGACACGCTGGGCTATCGTAGAGCCACCCTCCTTCTGGAGCCGGCGCAGGCGAGGTCGGGACGAACGGCGCCAACCTGAATCGAAAGACGACGTTCGAGGCTGGGCTCACGGCCAGACGAGGCCATCATAACAGGCGCGGCGCAGCCAGTATAAGTCCCGAGAGCAACGCGAAGATGTGAGGCAGCGCGGGCTGTTTGACCGACGAGGCATTGGCCGTTATCATCGCCAACGCCCATGCGGGACAGAGCATCGCCCTGTGGGGCTCCGGTGTGGCGCGCCTAGGAAGCGGAGGGTCCCAACGGCAGGGAATCCCGGCTCCGACCTGAGTCTTTCGGGCATTACGGAAGGGATCGACGCGCCCGAATCCCCGATCGTCGTCGAGCATCGCGGTCAGCTCATTTACCTCCTCCGCGAGGCAGCCGAGCTCGAGCACGCGATCATGTGCCAGTACCTCTTCGCAGCGTTCACCATGAAACAGAGCACGGACGAAGGCCTGACGGACCCCCAGATGGAGGCCGTCAACCGGTGGCGCAAGGTCATCCTGGGTGTTGCGCGCCAGGAAATGCTCCATCTCGCGCTGGTCCAGAACTTGCTGACGGCGATCGGGGCCGGCCCGCACTTGACCCGCCCGAACATCCCCAGTCCTGCCGGGTACTTCCCACAGGGTGTTCAGATGGCGCTCATTCCCTTCGGCGAGCGGGCCCTCCGTCATTTCATGTTCCTCGAGCGGCCCGAGGGGATGCCGCTGGCGGACGCGGAGGGGCTAGCGACCGAGACTCGCAGGCGACCGCTTCTCGGTGACGAGGACATCGTGCCACGCGCCCAGGACTATGCGACCGTTGGGCATCTGTACCGTGCGATCGACATCGGCTTCGGATGGCTGACCGCCATGCTCGGCGCGGACCGCCTGTTCGTGGGCCCTGCTTCGGGGCAGGCGACGCAGAAATATTTTGGCTGGCCGCAGCTCGTCCAGGTGGTGGATCTCAACTCCGCTCACCGGGCGGTCGACACGATTGTCGAGCAGGGGGAGGGCGTCCGGGGAGACTGGCAGGTAGCGCACTTCGGGCGCTTCCGAGATGTGTTCGACGAGTTCATGGCCCTGCGGCAGCAGGATCCTGGATTCGATCCCACCCGCCCGGTGATCGCGGGTCTCGTCCGTGAGCAGAGCGGAGCGGACCTGCCTATCATCAGCGATCCTGCCACCGGCCAGATTGCCGACCTGTTCAATGTTGCCAACGAGATCGTCCTGATGGGTCTTACGCGCTTTTTCGCCCACACCGACGAATCCGGGGAGCAGCTGGACGCGCTAGTGGGTCTCTCGGTCGGAATGATGTTCGACGCCATCAAGCCTCTGGGGGATCTTCTTACGCGGCTACCGTTCGGTCCCTCACACCCGGGCTCCAGCGCGGGCCCGACCTTCGAGTTGTTCTATCAAAGCGGATACTTCCTTCCCCATCGTGGCGCGGCGTGGCTGCTTATGGAGGAGCGCCTCCGTCAGGCTGTGGAGTTTGCGCGAAAGATCGAGTCATCCTTTGCCGTTGGCATCTCCGGCGTCGCAAACGCCATGGAAAAGCACGCGGACGCCCTCGCCCAGGCAGCCACTTGAGCTTGTCTGTTACCCTGCGAGCTCGGCTCTTCAGCCTACGGAGGTGAGAAACTGGCGACGAATGAGGCCGCCATGCGACGACTCAGCCGGCACCCGATGCAGGTAACCCGAGGAGTCCGATTAGAAGAGCCGGGAGGATGCGCCTAATCAAAGTCGTCCCCTCGAGGATGTGGATTTTTGGCTACGGAGTCAGTGTTGGGCCGAAGGCTTCAGATTGGAGAGGAGACTGTACCGTGGATACGCCGGGCTTTACGGACGAAGAGCGCATCGGCATGCTGAGCGGGACCGCCTGCCGGCTGCTGGGTATCAACCAGGCGGGGATTGGCACATACTAAGTTCTCATGGGAACGAAATAACTGGTGCAAATCCATCGCATTTCATGCGTATCTGAGCGTAAACATGCACCATTTATTCGGTCGTGACTCCTAAGGGACTGTCACGCTTTCACCGCTCCAGTGCTGTAGGGCGGGATCCCCGTGTGGCCCTGCGGTCGCAACAAGAGGGTCATCAGACGCTCCTCCTCACCATCGACCGACCACTCGGTCGGCCCGTAGACGCGACGGCTATCATACTCCGCGCGTTGGACGGCTTTTCAGGCACGTTCCCACAGGTGGCTGTTGCGCGGCATGGTCCCCGAATCGCCGCCGGCATAGTCATCGAGCGCGAGCACGCCTCTGGCGACGGCAGCGCTGCTGACACGGAAATAGAGGGGGATCAGTGGGAGATCGTCTGCCAGGATGTCGCCCATCGTCTTGGCCAACGCCACTTGCTCGCGGTCGTCCACCGTCTCGTAGAGGCGGTCGATCAAGCCGTCGAGCGTTCGGTTCGCATAGTGGTTCTTGTTCTGGCCCGCCCAACGGTTTTGTAGTGTCGCATTTTGCCGGGAGTGGAAATAGACGAACACGCCGAGCCCGTTCGTGCGCCCGGTACTGGCCAGCCCCGGAAAACTCGCCCGGTCCTCGTTGTTGTCGATGACAGAATTGGTCCGTTCTCGTGCATCGATCCCCATCGCGCGGAACGAATCAGCCACGATCGCACGCTCGCGAGCGTCACGCTCCTCTGCCAGTATCTCAATCTCCACCACCTGGGTCCGCAAATCCGCCAGGCGTCCGTCGGGTCCCTTCAGCCAGCCGGCCTCCGCCAGTTGACGGGCGGCTGCCGCCGGGTCGTAGGGGTACCGGCTGAACGGCTCTCCCGTGACCCGCCTACGTGGGTCCTTGGGCAGTAGGAAGCTATCGGCGCCGATATCGCTTAACCCCGGATAGAGGAACTCCCGTAGACTCTGCCGGTCAATAGCCTGGAACAGCCCGCGGCGGAGCCGCACATCCTGACTCACCTCGACCGGCCGTGCCCACTGCGGGTCCATCTGAAAGTGATGGTAGTGCCAGCTCTGCGGTCGGTTGACAATTGTAGCAATGCCGGACCGCTCCCACTCCTCCCGCAGCTTCGCAACCGCATCATTGGGCAGCGCGCCATCCGACGTCATATCGATGACTCCGGCGCTCACGTGCGCGACCAGCGTGTTCGCGTCGCCGATGCGGCGCACCAAGACGCGGTCGATCTTTGGGCGGCCCAAGAAGTAATCGTCGAAGCGCTCGAACATAAGGGTATCGATCCCGAACTCCACCAGCCGGAATGGGCCAAGGTGCACCCACTGCGTCGTCCAGTAGGGCGAGTTCCTGAACGCTTCGACATCCCTGCTGAATAGATCGGCAAGCAGATGGCTCGGGAACGGCCAGATGACTCGGTGGCCGATGTCCAGGGCTCCATAATAGGTGCTGTTCCAGGTAACAACCAGCGTCAGCGGATCTGGCGCGGTCATGCTGTCAATGAGCTGCACCCACTTGCTAGCGCTGGTAGATGGCGTGTCGGGGTGTTGCAGCACCTCCCAGGTGAATAGGAGGTCATTGGCTGTGAACGGCGTCCCATCGTGCCACTTCACGTTGGCTCTCAGCGGCCAAACGGTGCGCATGCGGCCATCGGGCAGTACAGCAATCGAGCCATCGTCCAGAGAAGGGAGCTTGCTCGCGAGTCGCGCCTCCAAGCCGCCCACAGGATCGTTCGTCACCAGACCGTTGACGTGCATCTCCGTCAGGCCGGGGAGGCCACCTGTTGGGTTGGACTGGTCGAAGGGCGCGAAGGTCGGCGTAACCCCCAGCACGCCCACCACGATGGTTTTCGGCGCGCTCGAGAGAGGCGCCGCGGTTGTGCCCACTGCTCCCGGACTCGGCGGGCCGCTGCAACCAACCAGCGCGGCAAGCGCTGCGCCGAGCGTGACCCGTCGTAGTCGCATCGCATTCCTCCCGACGCTGTAATAGACCACCGCTCTGTAGTTTCTAGCTCAAGTAGCCAGCTTCTCGCCAGTAGCGCTCGGCAGCCGGGTGGAGCGGAATCTTGAGCGGTCCGGCCTGGGAGTCGCGGCACATCTCTGCCAGCGGAAGGTCCCGCGGCTCCTGCCAGACGATGTTGGACTTCCGCGCGTCCAGCGCCTGGCAGAACCGATAGATCAGCTCGTCGGGCACGTCCGCGTGCGTGTACACCGGCCAGCCACTGAAGTCCAGCGCAGGAATGTCCGCCGGCAGGTTGGGGAACATCGCCTTCGTGATCGGCGAGCGGTGGAACCCGATGTCGTCCATGGCTTGCAGAACGGGCTCCTCCAACGGCAGCAGATGCATCTCCAGCTCGTCGAGCTGCGGAATGAGCTGTAGCACGGCCTCGTCGAAGATCGCGTCGACCTCGCCGCTGGTCACCTTCGCGGTGCGGGTTGGCCGATACGACATTTCGGAGTCGGGTACGATAGCGCCGCCCCACGAGATCACGTCCTCCACGCTGAACCCGTAGCACTTGAGCACCTCGTTCACGTACAGGTGGGTCGCGTGATCGGGCTGCGCGCGGAGCGATATGCGGAGTGGGTAGCGGCGCTCTTTGACCTCCGCGAGCGAGCCGAGCCCGGTCCGGTTGGCCACCGCGAACACCATCCAGTCGAGCGATGGGATGACCGTGATGGCGCGGACCGGAACCGGCTCGGAGAACGGCCCCTTGCCTCGGTAGCCGGCCGCTAGCGGGCCGGCCGGGTTCATGAGCGCGACGTCAACCTCGCGGGCGGCTACCTGGTTGATCACCCGGTAGGAGTCGCTGCCGAAGAGCGCGAGCCCCCAATCCTCCTTGCCCTGCCGGCGCATCTGGACCAGCGATTGGTTCATCGAAAAGCCGGTCGGACGAATCATCTCGGCCGCCGTCTCCAGAATCAGCGAGGACCGCGTCTTGGCTGGCACTTGAGTGGTTGGCCTCTCATCCATCGTCGACCCCCCTTAGCTCCCCTCAGTCCTCAGTCCTCAGTGGGGAGGGCACCAGTTTACGCCGATCCGCCAATTGCGGCCTTCCGACCCGCCGCATATACTCGGCCAATCCACATCTACTCCTCTCTCACCGCAGTGGGAGAGGCTGGGTGAGGGCCCCCCGGCTTCTGCCGCCAATCCCGTTTGGAGTAGGTCACATGGCTCCCGCTGTCTCTGTTATTGGCCAGGCCTTCCCTCGCGTCGAAGGGCACGACAAAGTGACGGGCGCAGCCGCGTACACAGCGGACGTCGTCCCGTCAGGTCGGCTCTGGGGAAAGCTGCTGCGCAGCCCGCTCCCGCACGCCCGCATCGTGTCCATCGACGCATCAGAAGCCCGACGGCTTCCCGGCGTTCGGGCTGTCGTGACGGCGGCTGACCTTCCGGCGCTGCTGATTGGCCGGGCTGCCAAGGACCAACCGCTGCTCTGTCACGATCGCGTTCGATTCGTTGGCGACCCGGTGGCGGCAGTGGCGGCCGATGATCCCGAGATCGCGGAGCAGGCGCTCAACCTCATCGAGGTCGAGTACGAGGAGCTGCCAGCGATCTTCGATGCGGTCGAAGCGCTCAGGGACGACACCCGGCTGGTCCACGAGCATCCGGAGAGCTACCGAGGAAGGCCGAAGGGCCTCCCAGATCTACCCAATCTCCAGTCGTACACCTGCTGGGAGGTTGGCGACGTCGACCGAGGGTTCGCCGAGGCGGACCAGGTGTTCGAACAGACCTTTACCACGCAGCGCGTCCACCAACTCTATCTCGAGCCGCATACCTGCACGATCGGCGCAGACGATTCTGGTCGCCTCCAGGTCTGGGCAAGCAACAAGATGCCCTACGCGGTGCGGCGTTGGGTGGCTGAAGCCGCCGTCCAATCCCTCGACGACGTCATCGTGAACCCGGTGCGCATAGGTGGGGACTACGGCGGCAAGGGCGATCATCTGAACCTGCACCTGTGCTGCTTCCTCGCAAAGATGACCGGCCGTCCAGTGACGATGATGCTTTCGTACGTCGAAGAGCTGACCGCGGCGAATCCGCGTCATTCCGCCACCATCGTGCTGCGGACCGGCATGAAGAGCGACGGGCGCCTCTGGGCGCGGCACGCCCATCTGGTATTCGACGGCGGCGCCTATGCAGGCTACAAGCCGCACCCGACCGGCGGGCTTGGAGGCGCGGACAAGAGCGGCGGCCCCTACCGCATCCAGCATTCGAAGATCGAGAGCTTTGTGGCCTATACCAACTCGGTCCCCGGTGGACACTACCGCGGACCCGGCTCCGTGCAGTCGCTATTCGCGGTGGAATCGCATATGGATACCATCGCGCGGGAGATGGGCATCGACCCCATCGAGCTTCGCCTCATCAACGCGATTCAGGATGGCGACCGTGCACCGGATGGTCATCACTGGACCAAAATCCTCTTCACGGAGACGCTGCAGCGGGCAAGCCAGGTGAGCGGTTGGGACACACCGAAGACCAGCCCCAGCATTGGGCGCGGTGTGTCGGCCGGCTACCACCACATCGGAAACGGCGAGGCGGGCGCCGCCATCGAACTGGGCGGCGATGGTTCGGTCGCCCTGCTCACGGCGACGCCGGACACCGGCACCGGAAGCCATTCGATCTTCGGGCAGTTCGTTGCCGAGGTGCTGCAGCGGCCGGTCGAGGAGGTGGCGGTGCGGCAGGCGCCGACGGGCCTGGTGGCCAATGACAGCGGCGTTGGCGCAAGCCGGGTTACCAACGTTGCAGGCCACGCGACGATGAAGGCGGCGGAGCAAATGCGCGAGGCGCTGCTGGAGACAGCCGCTGGCCTGCTCGAGTGCGCGCCGAGCGAAGTCGAGCTGCGCGATGGGATATTTCGCGTCAGCGGTCAATCGACGGGCGGGCTCACCTGGTCCGAGATCGCTCAAGCCGTGACGCGCCAACATGGCGACCCCTTCCAGGTGAAGGCGACCTACGCTACAAAAGAGGAGATGCAGGAGAAATCGTTTGTCGTGCATCTGGTCGAGGTGGAGGTGGACCGCGAAACCGGCGCCGTTTCCGTGCTGGGGATCACCACGGTCGACGAGGTTGGGCCCATCATCAATCCCACGAACGTCCAGGGACAGCTCGAGGGAGGGCTCGCGCAGGGCCTCGGGTTTGCCCTCATGGAGCACCTTCCAACCGAGGACGGCCGCGTCACGGCGGTGGGCCTGCACGACTACAAGATCCCCACGATTCGTGACATGCCACCGCTGCGCACGGTGCTGATCACGGGCGGCGAAGGGCCGGGGCCGTTTGGGGCGAAAGCAGTCAGCGAGCTGACGATCTCCTCGATCGCGCCAGCCATCGCCAACGCGGTCTACGACGCCGTGGGTGTGCGCATCACCGACCTGCCGATCACCGCGGAAAAGGTCTACCGCGCGTTGAACGAGGCTGAGCATACCAGGGGCCGGGCGGATCGAGCGACCTCGACAGCCAATCGCACGCTGTAGTCGCATTTCGTCGGCGATACCGCAACGGAGAATGGAACGCCCAGAGACATGATAGATCGACCCATGGTCCCTGTGGACCAACGCAATGTCTGTGAGCTACTGGTTTTAGTTCGGTGCCCAGCGGCCATGCTCGCGAATCGCATCGTACATGGTGTCTGGCGCCAGGTCGGCGCCATTCGGCCATTGGACGGCCCCCATCACAACTGCTGCTTGTGCGAAGGCTAAGGGGTCGCGGAGCGACTCGAACACGGTCCCTACCACTCTCGGATCGGTGAGGAAGCCGCCCAGGTCGACCTCGCCCGCGGTTCCATCGACGAAGGAGACTCGCAAGCGCATGTTGGGCAGCGGCTCGATCGACACAACCCGCCAGGGCACAGTGTGCCGAATGGTTGGGACTACGGCAGCGGTTGAACCGGTTTCGGGGGTTGTAGCTGGCTGCACAGATTCCAGTCCTCCATCAGATCGTCTCGATGGTCGTCCGCCCACTCCAGGACGAGTGCCATCGCCCGGCGAGGGAGGGAGCCGCGGAGCACGCGAAGGTCTCGCAAATCGACGAGCGCCTCGTGCTCTCCGTAGAGCGCATGAAAATGCGGCGGGCCATGCTCATCCCAATACATCTGAATAACGATACCGTAGAACATGCTGATCGTCGGCATGTAGCTCTCACACGGTCTTGAAGCTCGTGACGGGTCGGTCCTGCACAACGGATCATTCTGTTGCTTTGGAGCATGCGCCGATCATACATCGGCCGCGCCTACGGCCATTCAGTCCCGACGCCGATCTGGCGTGCACGCTCGCAGGCGAGGGAGGGCACCGCTACGTCCCAGGTGGCCGACGACCTCGAGGCGTAGGTGATGAGCTGGTCGGGCCTTTCCCGTCCGGTCGCCTTGCCGATCAGGATCTCACCGATCTCGACGAGATTGTCTGCCGAGATTCGCCCCTGATCCAGCAGGGTCGCAAAGGGCTCGCGTGGCTGCTTGAGATCGCGCAGCAAACGGACTGACGTGGTGACGATACGCGAATCTAGTGCGGTGGCCTCGTCGATCTCGCCGCTGGAAAGGGTAATCACCGTCGCGCCGGGCGACAGCCAATCGCGATGCACCACTGGCGCGCTGGCAGTCGTGGCCGAGAGCACGACGTGGGCGCCCTCGATCGCCTCTTCCGCCGAGGAGCATCCGATCACCTCGATCCGCAGCAGGTCCGCCATCTCGCGGGCGAACCGCGCCACATTCTCTGGAGTCCGGCTGTAAACGCGCACCCGGCGGATGGGGCGAACCGCGCATACCGCGGCCAGCTGGCCAGAGGCGATCTTTCCTGTCCCGATCATGGCCAGCTCGCTGGCTTCGGGAATCGCCAGATGGCTGGCGGCAAGGCCGGTTGGCGCCGCGGTGCGGACGTTGTTCAGATGGCCGTCCTCGAGGATCGCGACCATGCCCATGTCATCGAAGGCGTAGACGGCCGTGACCCCGTGGAGCCTCCTCGACCGATCCGCTGCCGGCCTGGAGATGGAAGGGCCGTACGTATACGTGCGCACCGCTGCGCCAACACCATCTACGATTGCCCCGGAGACGACCAGGTTGCGCCGAACGGCGTCGTCACCGCGGTAACCGATGGACGCACGCGGGTGTACGCTCGTCCGTCCCAACGCGCGAGCGATCTCCGCGCGCTCCAGGGCGGCGATTGCATCTCCCATGCACGCCGGCAAGGGCAGGGCCCGTTGAACGTCCTCGTCGGTCAGCAGCAGCATCGAACGCCATCTCGTGGGTCACTTGTCATGGACATCACGACAGCATTGGCCCGTCGCTCCGGTGAATACCTGCATGCGTCCGTGCCGTCGTCCCGGTGGACATCGCCATGCGTCGGCGCCGTCGTCCGGTAGCGGGGGCTCGCCCCCCGCCGCTGAGCCCAGCCTGCACACATCCCGCGGAAAGGGACAAGGCCCCTCCGGACAAAAAGGCCTGCGGACGAGCGAACGCTATGAATCCTCGCTTGTCTCAGGCGGCGGCCATGTGTCGTGGCGGTAGATGAGGTTCCAGTAGTTGTACGTCCCGCGCCACGCGGTGTCGTTCATCGGGTAGTCCCAGGCAACCAGCTCGAGCTGGTTGCCGTCGGGGTCGAGGAAGTGCAGCTCGACCCTGGTTGGTTCACCTGCCTCGTGTGCCGAATGCGTGTCGCGAAAGACAAGCGCGTTCGGCACGCCCCATTCGGTCAGGTGCTCCATCCAGGTGTTGACGTCGCCGCCTGGAATTGCGAAGCCCCAGTGGGGATTTGCCGTGTCTGGCGGGTTCCAGCCGAAGCGCTGCTCCACCAGGCAGACGTCCACGCCGGGGGCAAGGCGCATCCGAATGGAGGGGCGGGCCTGTAGCCCGACCTCCGTACAGCCGCGCTCCATGACGTCTCCCCCGACCACATTTGTATAGAACAGCTCCGCCTTCTCCAGGTCGCGGACCGGAAATGTGAAGCGGTCCAGTCCTTCCAGGTCGAGCGGCTCGGCGACCCGCCCGTAGTGCAGGCCCTCGAGCTCGCGTCGACCTGGGACCGTCTGCGCGTCGTCGCGTAAGTGCATCTCAGACTCCTTCTGGACGGGTCGAGCCGTCCGGCACCATGGCTCGCCAGTCCTGCCACGGGTAGGACAGCGCCATCGGATCGAAGGGCCCGACGTGCAGATCCGAGCGGTATGGATAATGGTCGCAAGCGACCTCGAGCTGGTTGCCGTCGGGATCGCGGAAGTAGGCCGACGCGCGCACCCGATCGCCAGCATCGCCGGGCGCCGGTGTGACGACGACGTGTGGCACGTTTGCCGCGTCGAGCCGGCCGAGGAGCGCATCCATCAGCGCGGCGCTCTTGATGCGGAAGGATCTGTGCGGGTGGAGCTGGTCGGGCGCGGGTTGGCCCCAGGGCTGGAGGTACAGCACCATGTGCCCGTCCTGGTCGAAGAGCTGAACGGCCGCGTGGGCGCCGGCTTGCCCCCTGGGGCGTGCGCGCTCCCACACCGGCCCCAGCGTAACCACCCCGCCGAGCACCTCCGTGTAGAACTTGATCGCCACGTTGAAGTCACGGATTGGCATCGTGAAGTGGTCGAGCCGGTATAGGCGCAAATCCCGATCCGCGGCGCTCTTTCGTTCCGTCACGCCCCAACTCCCTCGTAGTTCGCTTCCTGACCGTCGCCGGCGATTATACGCCGCTCCTGTTTAGCCGATGGCCAGTCGGTACCCGGGACGTCGGCTGAGGCGCAGCCGCGTTTCAGGATTGCTCACTGGTGGCGATTGACACGCACCGAGTTGTTGGAACATACATATGGCGCCAGGAGTAGCACTGGGAAACGCACATAAGAAGGAGTCATTTCAAGTGCTTGGGATGAGAACCTACACTCAAGACTACATAGACGCATGCCGATCGAGAGTTGACTCAGCTCTCTCCGTCTACAGAAACCTGGTCATGGCAGCGAGAGATCATCCGAGCGATAAGACGCTGCCTGACCCCAGGCTGGAAGCTTTCGAAGCCACTTTCTTCAACAACATGATTCTCGTTCTGGATTATTTGTTTGTTCATAGACTCAGGACAGTTGAAGGAAAAGATGGCAATCCATTGAACGAAGTGCGGGTTATGGCGAATTCAATGCTCCTTAACAACAACATCATGAGTGCGGATAAGTCAATTGCGCTGTCTGCCGCAAAATCACTCTTGAAGCATCAAGTCGGAGACGAAATCAAGCTGAGTGAGGCCGACTTCCGGCTCATCTCCAAAGCATTCTTTGCCGAGATTGAACGGAAGTATCTGTAGCGCGCGGGCCATGTCGTCATCCTGGCGCGGTGTCTGGCCATGGGCAGATAGCCCCATGCCATGAACTGAGGTTGGAGAGCCGGCTCGTTGCGAAAGGCCAGGAAGTAAAGGTACTCGGGAGCGAGGTCCGCTCGACAGCCGTGCGGATAAACGAGAAGGCAGCGGCCACCGACGTGAGTGACCCTTGCTGATGGAGCCGACGGGGGGATTCGAACCCTCGACCTGCTGTTTACGAAACAGCTGCTCTACCACTGAGCTACGTCGGCAAGGGAGTTCGAGTATACCATTTGACCAGAATCACCCTGGCGAATGGGCCTTTGCGGAGGTGTGCTTTGGCCACTGCGTACGTGCTGATCAAGACGCGGGTTGGCGAGACGGCGTCGGTGAAAGAGAAGCTAGCGAGTCACGCGCACATCCGCTCAGCGGATGTGATCATCTGGCCGTACGACATCATCGCCCACGTAGAGGCCGATGACCTCAACGCAATTGGCACGGTGGTGATGCGGTTTGTGCACGAGCTCGCAGGCGTGGAGAACACGATTACCTGTCCGGTCATCGACGCGTAGCTGCCCTTATCTGAGCCCTTCCCTCTGCAGCAGGAGTAGGGCGGGCTCACTCGTCAGCGGCGGTCGCGGAGATGCCAGCGGTTTCGGCTGCGGTCTCGGATGCTGCCGGGGTCGTTAGCTGGCGGACGACGCTCTGCTGCGTCGTGAACGTGTCGTACGCTTGGTAGGCGCCCGTCGCCATGACGGCCATGATAACCAGGAAGATCAGCACGTACCAGAGATGGCTACCTTCGGTGTACGCTGGGATGGGTGCTGCGCGCGCAGCGGCCATGGACCGCTCCTTCTCGTGCGTGGGAGCCGCTGACGGGCTACAGCCCGCGTCTGACGGTCCTTTCTAGTCTAGCGGATGGCGGTCCATTACATTGGTGAATTCCGTCACACCAGCGGCAATATCTGTCTTCGGTCACAGGGCTGTAACGGTCGGGCCCGCGCCGACGGACTTGGTTTCGCCGGGAAGGGCTACGACTCCAACTCGAAGGCGTCGTGCAGGGCCTGGACCGCCTCGGGGACTCGGGTGGCGTCGATCACGCAGGTGATGCGGATGTCGGAGGTGGTGATCATGTCGATGTTCACGCCGCGCTCGGCCATCGTGCTGAACATGAGCGCTGCATCCCCTGGCGTGCTTTGAAGCCCGGTCCCGACGATCGACACTTTCGCCAGGTTCGAGGCGCTCTCGACTCGACCGCTTAGCTCTTGCCCTACCCGATTCGTGATCTCCAACGCCGAGCCAAAGTCAGCGCGCGATACGGTGAACGAGATCTCCGCGAGTCCTTCGATGCTGGACGCCTGGATGATGACGTCCACATTGATGCCGGCCTCGGCCAGTGGCGCGAATATGGAGCGCGCGATGCCCGGTCGGTCTGGGATGCCTGCCACGGTGATCTTGGCTACGTCGGTGTCGTGGGCGATGCCGCGCACTCGCTTGCGGGTTTCCATGGCCCCTCCTCGATGAATCAATGTGCCAGGCCGCTCGTGGAAGCTGGATCGTACCTCGATCGGCACCGAGTACAGCTCGCCCAACTCGACCGCGCGCGCGTGCACGACGCGCGCTCCGCGCTGCGCCAACTCGAGCATCTCTTCGTACGAGATCTCGGGAAGCAGTCGTGCGTTCGGCACCAGCCGTGGGTCGGCGGTGTAAACACCATCCACGTCCGTAAAAATCTCGCACCGAGGCGCCTCGAGCGCGCAGGCGAGCGCTACGGCCGAGGTATCTGAGCCGCCGCGGCCGAGCGTAGTAACGTCCCCTTCGTCGGTCACGCCCTGGAATCCGGTCACGATGACACAGCGGCCGCGGTTCAGCTCTGCGTGAACGCGGTCCGTGTTTATGTCGACTATGAGCGCTCGTGAATGGGAGCGATCGGTCTGGATGCCAAGCTGCGGCCCGGTGAGCGACACCACAGGGCACTGCTGCGCGTCCAGCGCCATGGCGACCAGCGTCGCGGAGACGGTCTCGCCGGTCGAGAGGAGCATGTCCATCTCGCGGCGGTCGGGTTCGGGGTTGACCGAGTGCGCCAGGGCGATCAGGTCGTCTGTGCTGTCGCCCATTGCGCTGACCACGACGACAACCTCGTTGCCCTCCGCGTGTTTGCGACGAATGCGGTCCGCCACTACCCGGATGCGCTCGGCATTCGCGAGCGAGCTGCCGCCGTATTTTTGCACGACGAGTGTCACAGGGGACGGGGGCCAGGGGCCAGGGGACGGGGCCCGGGGTACCGGGAGCAGTGATCCTCGCGTGGTGGCAGTTCCGCTAGCTCGGGCCTCATCTTGCTGTCCCCCGTCCCCTGGCTCCTGGCCCCTCGATCTCAGCGCCTTTTTCGCGGACACGGGTGATGAGCCGTCGGCCTGGTACGCCGTCGCGAACGGCGGCCTGCGCCATCGCATCGGCAACAGGCTGTGGGTCCCCCTCGACAAACGCCATGATTGTCGAGCCCGCCCCGCTCAGGAACACGCCGAGGGCGCCCGCCTCCAGCGCAGCGTGAAACAGCACGGGCATAGCCGGGAACAGACGCATGCGGGGCGGCTGGTGAAGCATGTCTTGCGTGCCGGTCCGAAGAGCGCCGTACTCGCCGGACGCAAGCCCGGCGACGAGGAGGCATGCTCGACTGACGTTATAGACAGCGTCGTACAGGTCCACGCGCCTCGGGATCACCCGCCTGGCCTCCCGCGTCGGCATGGGAACGTTCGGCACGAACATTGCCAGGCCGAGAGGTCGGGCGACCGGCACGCGGGCATGCACGACACGACCATCGGCCAGGGCGCACGCCTGTACGCCGCCGAGCAGCGCTGGCGTCACGTTGTCCGGGTGTCCCTCGATCTCTGAAGCGAGCTGCAGGATGTCGTCCTCGTGGCGCTCGGCGCCTGCGAGCTGGTCCGCGATCAGCAGACCCGCCACGACGGCGGTGCTGCTGCTGCCGAGACCGCGCGAGAGCGGCACCTCATTTACGCACGACAGTCGCGCGGGTGGCAGCCGCAGCCCCCAGCGCTGCGCGGCGGTGGTGATGGAGCGATGCATCAGATTGCGGTCCCCCTGCGGAAGCCGTTCGGCGCCTTCGCCGGTGAGCACGACCTCCCATTGATCGGCCGGCTCGACGCGTACGGTATTGACTAGGTCAATGGCCATCCCGAGGGCATCGAAACCAGGGCCCAGGTTCGCTGAGGAGGCGGGGACGGTGACCGTGAACGGGAGAAAGGTCAATTCCAACCCAGGGCGCGCTCGACTGCCACCAGATCTGGGTCGACGCGGGCGGCGTCGCCGGAGAGCATCACCGCCCGATCGGGGTCTTTCAGCCCGTTGCCTGTAAGGATACAAACGGTAGTCTTGTCAGTGAGGTCGAGTTTGCCCTCGCGCACCAGCTTGCGAACGCCGGCCACGGAGGCCGCGGAGGCGGGTTCGACGAAGAGGCCCTCTCGCTGGGCCAGCGCCTGGTAACTGTCGAGGATCTCATCGTCCGTCACGCAGTCGATCACGCCACCGGACTGGTCGCGCGCCTCGACCGCCAGCTCCCAGCTCGCCGGGTTTCCGATCCGAATGGCGGTCGCGACGGTTTCGGGGTTTGGAACGACGGCGTTGCGCACGATCGGCGCCGCGCCCGCCGCCTCGAATCCGAGGACGTGGGGTGTCCGGCTGATGCGCTCCAGGGCGTGGTACTGGCAGAACCCCATCCAGTAGGCAGAGATGTTTCCCGCGTTGCCAACCGGGATCGCGAGGTAGTCGGGGGCGTCACCCAGCACGTCGCACAGCTCGAACGCGCCGGTCTTTTGCCCTTCGAGGCGGTAATGATTGATCGAGTTGACGACCGTGACCGGGTGGGCCGCCGCGAGCCGTCGCACGATGTCCAGCGCATCGTCGAAGTTGCCGCGCACCATCACCACCCGGGCGCCGTAGATCATGGCCTGGGCGAGCTTTCCCAGCGCGACGTAGCCATCGGGCACGATGACTACCGCGGTGAGGCCGGCGCGCGCGGCGTAGGCAGCGGCAGACGCCGACGTGTTGCCCGTCGAGGCGCAGATGACGGCTCGGCTGCCTTCTTCGATGGCCTTGGCTATGGTGAGCACCATGCCACGGTCCTTGAATGACCCGGTTGGGTTGGCGCCCTCGAACTTGAAGTAGAGTGCGCCGGCGCCGATTTCACCCTCGAGCGAGGTTGATCTGACGAGGGGAGTGTCGCCCTCGCCGAGGCTGAGCATCGGCGTGGCGTCGGTTATCGGCAGGTATTCGCGGTAATGGGCGAGCACGCCCGGATGGGGGTTGATGGTCCCCATGTTACGGCTCGACGCGGATGAGGCTGCCGATGGAGTGAACGGCGGGGAGGCTTGCGACGGCGCGAATGGCGCGTTGCATGGGGGCCTCGACTGCCTCGTGTGTCATCAGCACGATCTCAGCATACTCGACGGCTGGGTCTCCAATGAGCACGTTCTGCTTCTGGATTACCGATGCCAGGCTGATGCGTGCGTCCCCCAGAGCCTGAGTGATCTGCGCGAAAACCCCTGGCTGGTCCGCGGCGAGCAGGCGCAGATAGTAGCGGGTGCAGACCTCATCCATCGGCCGGAAGCGGTAGCGGTCGTCGTAAGCCGGTGGTCGAACCCTCGCAGTGCCCTCCATAGTACGGTGGGCCAGGTCGACGATGTCCGCGATGACGGCGCTCGACGTCGGGCCCGCGCCGGCCCCTCTTCCATAGAAGAGGATGTTGCCCACCAGGTCGCCGCGCACGGTTACGGCGTTGAACACGCCGTCTACCTTGGCCAGCATCTCCGTCTGCGGAATCAGCGCCGGGTGGACGTGCAGCTCGACAGCGCCGTCGTTCGCGCGGCCAATGGCAAGCAGCTTCACCGCGTAACCAAGCTCACGCGCGTATCGGAAGTCCGCGGGAGCAAGTCCGGAGATTCCCTCGTGGAAGACGTCGCTGGGGCGCACCACGGTATGGAAAGCCAAGCTGCCCAGAATTGCGAGCTTGTAAGCGGCGTCGATGCCCTCGATATCGTTTCGCGGATCGGCCTCCGCGTATCCTAGTTTCTGCGCCTCGGCCAATGCGGTGCCGAAATCCGTTCCGTCGGTCGCCATCCGTGTCAAGATGTAGTTCGTGGTGCCGTTGATGATGGCGCGAATCTCGTCGATCTCATTGGCGAGAAGGTCTAGCTTGAAGGGCCCGATGACGGGGATGCCGCCGCCGACGCTGGCCTCAAAGGAGATGTCCACGCCCCGCTCGGCTGCGATAGCCAGAATCTCGGGGCCATGTTTGGCCATGACCTCCTTGTTGGCCGTTACGACGTGCTTACCGGCTCGCAGCGCGCGAACGATGTAGTCGTGGGCCGGCTGCTCCCCGCCCATTACTTCGACGATGAGGTCCGTTTCCGGGTCGTCGAGGATGTCGTCTGCGTTGGCAGAGATGAGGCTGGGGTCGATCGACCGCGGCTTACTCGCGTCGCGGATGAGAACGCGCCGAAGTTCGAGTGGGCGCCCGACGCGGTGTGTCAAAAGGTCGGCCTTGTCGATGAGGGCGCGCGCGACGGCTGAGCCAACCACGCCGAGGCCGAGGAGCCCAATGCGCAGTGGCGGGACCATACGCCCTCCAAACGGACGACAGCGAAAGCGGTTGAAGACGCAACAAACGGCCGCGGGCTGGCGCCAGCGCGGCCGTCTCAGTGCCCCTTGCCGCGGGGATTATAACCAGTGTCGAAGTGGGCGCAGCCAGCTATAGGGATGGCGCCCGGATGACACGCGGAAGGCCTCCTCCCACCAACCGATGGAAAGGAGGCCTTCCGCGCGTCACGGTTTAGGCGTCATGCACGCTGCAAGGTGACGCGCCCGTCGTCCATGATCCACACGAGGTTCCCGGGGGGATCGTTCTCCCAATAGCCGAGGATCCAGCTGTCCTCCTGTGACATGACGCGGTACCATTCGCCGCCCGCGGCATACCATGCGAACTCCATGGATGGGTGCCAGTAGGCCTCGATCTCCTCGAAGACCACAAGCCACAGGTCACCTGGAGTGCTCGGGGCGGGAGCTGGCGACGGAGCCGGCGCCGGTGGCGTTCCGCCGAGCTCAACATCCGGTACGCCTGGCAGGTCCGGGCCCGGTTGAATGATCACCGGCACCGCTGTCGCCGTCACGATGATTGGCTGCGGCTGGACCAAGCCGGAGGGCGAGATGCTACTCACGATGATGGTGCCGTTGTTGTTCTTGTCTGTCTCCTGGATCAGGTTCGACGGGTCAAGGAAGAACTGGTTCAAGATCTGGCCGCTCGTAGCCGTCACCGTGGTGAAGATAGTGAACGAGGCGCTAGCGCCGGGAGAGAGAGCCGGAACCTGGCAGGTAACCGTCGATCCGCTCAGCGAGCAAAAGCCCGTGGAAGTGTTGAAGGTCATTCCGCTAGGGATCGGGTCAATCAGCGTCGTGGCGGCGGACGGAGCAACACCGATGTTGGTCACCTGAATCGAATAGGTGACTGTGCCCCCGGCCGTGATCGGGTCGGGTGAGTCGAAGACGCTGAGCATCAGATCCGGCAGACCACCGGGCGTTGTCGTAACGGTCGCTACGGCAGTGCTCGTTGCTGTCGCAGCCGCCGTCGCCGTCGCCGCTGTGGTAGCGGTAGCGGCCGTCGTGGCGGTTGCCGCAGTCGTCGCGGTAGGGACCGGGGTGTTCGTTGCCTGAGCCAGTGGGGCAGCGTTGCTTCCTGGCGTCCCGACCGAAGTCGCCAGCGCCGACGCCACCAGAATCGCGACGAGAGCCAAGAAGGTTCCGAGACGAGACATGTGCGTACCTCCAACGGTGAGATGCTGGACCGTGCGCCAGCTCTGGCCGAGCCATGTTCGACTTCGACCCTCTCTATATCAAACACCAGTTTGGCATTCCGGTAACAGCCTCAAAGCGACTCGTCACAGAACTGTCATGACTTATCGTCAAGTTAGGTGGATGAGCCCCCGGAATATGTTCGCGTCGACTGGATGACGCTGAAAGCGGCGCCCGCCTGTAACAAGTGACCTTATCCACCCGTTAGCCGGATGTAGGACGCAAGACCATCCGGTAACCGAGGAGGATCGCATGGACAGGGCAGGGACTTCGTTCGGGCACGTTCCTCAGTTCGACGTGGAAAGGTTGCGCAACAGCACTTCTGTTCATCGCGTTGCCACTGCCGCCGGGAACGATCTTCGCCCAATCCAGAGCCGCTGATCCCGAGTTGGCTGATCCTCGATTGCTGCTTCCCGCCGATTCCGAGCTCCCGACGTTCCTGGAGCACGAGGCGGGTCGGGACGTTGACATCCATGGGTCTACCTGGGCTGACTCCGTGCGATCCTATCGTCGTGTTGACGGCGCCCCGCCGGCCGCCGATATGCCGTCTCTCATTGTTCGGGTAAGCGTCTACCGCTCGAGCTCGGAAGCCGAGGATTGGCTCCATTTCTATTCCTGGAGCCAGGCCAAAACGGGGTTCACCGGCAGCCGTTATCCGGCGTTGGCGAGGAAAGTTACGTATTGAGGCGGAATGGACCGACAACCATCGGGCCAGCACAGGAGGACGTCGGGATTCTGTTCCGGGTCGGCGCAATGGTCGGTTGGACTCAGTTTCGAGACGATGTGGGCACCCCTTGCTTTGAGAGCGCCCTGGAGGTGGCGCGCCTTATAGAAGGGCCCTCACCAGTTGACTGCCAGCAGGTATGATGGCGGCCGTACTGAATGGACGGTGGCCCTTTGTCGTACCGCTCGCGGATCGTGCGGGCAGTCGCCCTCGCGGCCGTCCCGCTGATGGCCTTTGCAGCGGTCGTCCTGTGGCGAGACGCAAGAGCGGAAGAGTCTCGCACCGCGGACGACCGTATTGCTCTTGCCCGAGCCGCGGCGCTCCTGACTGAGGCGTTTATCGATGGGCAGGTGTCCACGGTCCAAACGCTCGCGGTTACTTCTGCCATCACCGACCCGACACTCCTCCCCGACTTGCCAACCCATATGCAGCGGCTGGCGGCAGAGAACCCCGAATGGGAGGGCGTGGGTCTCCTCGGTCCAGACGGAGTAGCTGTGGGTGGCTCGGCGGTCGCTCCACGGCCGA
>JAERMM010000052.1 GCA_016844585.1 Chloroflexota bacterium
GCTGGGTCCCACTCTGGCTGTCGTACGGCATTGCCGCGATCGTTGGGACCATCGCGTTCTACGTTTGGCCTCAAGGCCGAGAGAATGCCATTCGCAACATGGCTCGGGTGCTCGGAGAGCCCGCCGATGCACCGGCGCCACGCCGAATGGCCCGTCGCGCCTTCAGCAACTACGCCAAATACATGCTCGACATGTTGCGGCTGTCCGGGATTCGGCCGTCGCAGGTAGAGCGTCGCCTGACGGTCACTGGCTGGGACACATTCGTTCGGGCGCACGGCGAAGGCACTGGACTGATCTTCGTTGGTGGGCACATCGGCAACTCAGACCTCGCCGCCGCGATCCTGGCGGGCCGCGGGTTCCCGGTCCACGTGATCGCGGAGCCACTGCAGCCGCCACGCTGGGACGATCTGGTTCAAGCGGCGCGCACCGCGGTCGGGCTCCACGTCATCCCTCTGGGGTCCCACGCGATGCGGTTCCTGCGCGTCCTGCGCCAGAAAGAGATCCTCGCTTTCCTCATAGACCGACCGGTCGTCGAACAGGGGGTGACCGTGCGCTTCTTTGGCCGCGCAACAGAAGTGCCGGCCGGCGCCGCGGCGCTCGCGTTGCGCTCAAACGCGCAGATCCTTGGGGCGTACATCGTACGATCGGGGAACCGGTACGTAGCCGAGATTTCACCTATTATTTCGCTTCCGAAGACCGGGGACGCCGCGACCGATCTTCAGGCACTCACCCAGGCGCTATTCGATTGGCTCGAGCGCGTAATCCGTCAGTATCCCGACCAGTGGTTCATGTTCCGCCCCATGTGGCCGGCCGAGGGATAGCGCCGGGGCGTCCTTGACCACCTACCTCCTCTCCGTCCTGGTTCGCGTTGTCGTGCGATGGTTGCCTATCCGCGCCCTCGCCGTCGTGGGAACCATTTCCGGGCTTGTCGGCTACATGTGCGGGCTTCGGGCTCGCGAGTCGGTCCTGAGCAACCTCGCCGTGATGTTGCCTAACGCCACCGCTTCGGAACGACGGCGACTGGCGCGGCGCACGTTCATCCAGGGTGCTTATGGGTACATTGAGCTCATGTCCATCCCGCGAACAACACGGGCCCAGATCGCGGCTGCATACGAGATGGAAGGTTGGGAGCACTACGACCGTCCATTGTCGGAGGGGCGCGGAGTGATCATGGTTGGCGGACACATCGGACCCACATCACTCGCCGCGCAGCACATCGCGATTCACGGTCCGCAACTGACGGCGGTCGTGGAGCCGCTGCATCCACCCAGGCTCCACAATCTCGTGGCAGAGCTACGCGGCGCCCACGGGTTGGGCCTGGTGGTGTCGGGCCGATCGGCCGTTCGAGAAATGCTGGGACGCCTTCGCCGAAACGAAGTTGTGGGCATCATGTGTGACCGCGATGTCGCAGGCTCAGGAGAGCCGCACGCATTTTTCGGACAATCCACGCGGATCACCGAGGCAGCGGCCACCTTCGCGCTGCGGACCGGAGCGGCAGTCGTTCCATGCGTCGTCTATCGGACGGGACTCTTCCACGGGCGGGGTCGCTTCGAGCCAGCTATCGAGATGCCGCGCACGGGAGACACGCGAGCAGACGTGCGAGAGGGCACTCAGCGCATCATCGCGCTCCTGGAGGAGTTCATCCGCGAAGACCCGGCGCAATGGGCCATGTTCAATGAGGTCTGGCCCAAAAACGGCATCTCGTACAATGACGCCAATCACAGTAACGACACAGTTTCTCGAGGGCAGCCCGACAGCGAATCGAGAGCGCCATGAAGATCGCGCTGGTTTCCCCCTACGACTTCGCCTATTTTGGCGGTGTCACCGACCATATCAGCCACCTGAGCGCCGAGCTGCAGCGGCGTGGCAACGAAGTGCACATCATGGCGCCCTGCTCGGATGATCAGGTCCGTAGCCCGGTGCCGTTTCATCGGCTGGGGACGCCCGTCCGCATCCCAGCGAATGGCTCCGTGGCGCGCATCAGCATGGGCCCAAGGCTCGGGAGCGAGGTGAAACAGATTCTGGCGTCCGGCGCTTTTGACGTCGTGCACCTGCACGAGCCCCTTCTCCCTGCTCTCCCGCTAGCCGTATTGCGTGCGTCACGCGCTACCAACGTAGGAACGTTCCACGCTTACCGGCACTCGAATCTGGCCTACTTTTACGCAAAACCGATCCTCCAGTACTTCTTTGCGAAGCTGCACGGACGCATTGCCGTATCCAACGCTGCCTGCGACTTCGTAAGTGAGCGCTTTTCCGGCTCGTATCGGGTGATACCGAACGGCATCGATTACGAGCGCTTCAGCCAACCGCTACCGCCACTCCCTGGGCTCGGCGATGGACGACCGACCGTGCTTTTCGTCGGAAGGTTAGAGAAACGCAAGGGGCTGAGCTATCTGCTGCGAAGCTGGAGCAACGTACGACGCGAGTTCCCCGATGCGCGATTGGTCGTGGTCGGCGGGGGTGGTGGCCTGAAGCACTACCGCGCGTTCGTTGACACCCGCGGATCGGATGACATTGTCTTCGCCGGCCAGGTCGCGGACGAGGACCTGCCTCGCTACTACCAGGCGGCGGACGTGTTTTGTGCGCCGTCAACCGGACAGGAAAGCTTCGGTATCGTACTGCTCGAGGCGATGGCCGCCGGGAAACCCATCGTGTCCACAAACATCCCCGGCTACCAGGAGGTCGTTACGCACGGGAAAGAGGGCCTTCTGGTACCCGCTAAGGACCCAGGCGCCCTGGGTAGCGCGCTGATCCATCTGCTGGCCCACCCGGATATGCACCAGCAATTCGGTGCCCGTGGACGCGAAAAAGCGAAGCAATTCGCCTGGGATCGTGTGGCTGACGAGGTTCTGGACTACTACAGGGAGACAATCCACCGGCGAACGCTGCTGGCTGCATTGCGGCGTCCGCGCTTCCCACGCATGCGACGCGTCGCCTCAGCCGCTGCCCATCTATTGGCCCGATAGACTTGTTCCGCCCCGACAATCAAATCGCAATGCATTCGATTATTGCCCCCCGGTTTCGATGCTTAGCTCACTCAAGCTGACCGTCCGCAAACAGGCGTTGGTCGTCGGCCGGTTCATCGGCGCCACCGGCATCAGTCCCAACGCACTCACGCTGCTTGGTCTGCTGCTCAATTTCGTCGCGGCGTTCATCGTCGTAGAGGGCCATGCCTTCGTCGGCGGCATCGCGTTTCTGATCGCCAGTGCCTTCGACATGCTCGACGGCGCGGTGGCACGAGCCATGGGGACGACCTCACGATTCGGCGCTTTTCTCGACTCGGTCGTCGACCGCTACGCCGAAGCCGCAATGTTCGCCGCTCTCCTCGTGGCCTCAGCGGCACAGCCTGCCCTGGTTTTCGGATGCACGCTGGCGCTCGTCGGTTCGCTGCTCGTCAGCTATGCGCGCGCCCGTGCCGAGGGCCTCGGCGTCGACTGCGAGGTCGGCTGGCTGCAGCGTCCCGAGCGGGTCGTCATCCTCGCCGTCGGCCTCATCGCAGTGCCGTTCGTGCCCGTATTGCTGACGCCAATCATCTGGTTCCTCGCGGTCATGACGAACCTCACCGTCGTTCAACGCGTGCTGCACGTGCGCCGACTTCTATCCGATGCATCTGAGTCTAGCGAAATACGCTGACCCTCGCCCCCGCCGTCCCTCCCACCCGCCGTCCGTCTCACCCGCCGTCCGTCTCAATCGAAGGCTGGCGTATAATCCCGGTTGCGTCTTATGCCCCCCTAGCTCAGCGGATAGAGCGCCGGCCTCCGGAGCCGGAAGCGAGGGTTCGATTCCCCCGGGGGGTACCATGGAAATGCGCATTGGCGCACACGTCTCTACGTCTGGCAGCCTGCACGACAGTGTCCACCGCGCCGTCGCTATCGGAGCGGAGTGCGCTCAGATCTTCGTAGGCGCCCCGCAACGCTGGGCGGTGGCCCATTATTCCGACGAGGATGTCACCGAGTATCTCCGGCTCGCGAACGCCTACGGCATCGGGCCAAACGTCGTCCACTCGCTTTACCTCGTAAACCTGGCCTCGCCCGATCCTGAGCAGCGAGAGCGATCTGTCATGGCGCTCATCGACCAGATGGACTGGTGCGAGCGGCTGGGCGTGCTCGGTCTGGTAGTACACGTCGGCAGCGGCAAAGGGGTGGTTCCACACGATGAAGCGTTGGCTTTTGTCGTCGAAGGCATCGAGCAGATGCTCAGTCAAACCAGGGACTCGTGCTTCCTGATCGAAAACACCGCGGGTATGGGATCGAGCATCGGATCAGACTTTCGAGACATCGGCACGATCATCTCGCGTCTTGGGTTTGACCAGCGGATCCGCGTCTGCCTCGACACAGCTCATACGTTTGAAGCTGGACACGACATCTCGACCAAAGACGGCCTCGACGCAGTGATTGAAGAGTTCGACCAGTACATTGGACTGGACCGCCTGACTGCCATCCACGCCAACGACTCAAAGAGCCCTTTTGGCTCAAAGCTGGACCGACATCAGAATATCGGCGCGGGCTACCTGGGTGAGGACGCGTTCGGCTGGTTCATGACGCACCCGGCGGTGCAGGAGCTACCCTTTTTCCTCGAGGTGCCGGGCGTCGCGGGTCGCGGACCGGACAGGGAGAACGTGGACACGCTTCGCCGGCTCGCAGGGCGACAGCCGTCGACGATAGGCCTTGGCAGCAGCAGCATGGTGGATGGCGGGGACGAAACCGCAGATTCACGCAGATAGATGCAGATTCGGCCGATCTCCATCAATCGGCGTAAATCCGTGAATCTGCGGTTCCCGTTACTCCGTTTTCTCAGGAGGATGCGTTTGGGGCGTCAGGGATCCCCAGACGCTCACGCTCTTCGCCCAGCAACGCCACTGCGAGGGCTATCCGGGCACGGTTCTCCGGTGCATTCGCCCATCGGCTCACTCCGGACGAATGAGGAAACGGGATAACCGCACGCCCATTCGACTCGAAGCGCCGCCCGACAGCGTCATCAAGTTTCATCGGTCCAAGAAACGCGCGGATCGCCATCGCGCCGACCAGCACCAGCAGGCCAGGATCGACTGCATCGATCTCTTCGACGAGGTACGGCCTGCACAAGGCCATCTCTTTTGGAGACGGAGCCCGATCGCCGTTGCCCGACACACTCGGCCCGGGAAAACACCGCGTTAGCGACGTGATCCATGCCGACGACAGGTGCGGCCATTTGTGTTCGACCCCAGGCGGGAAGCCGGCCTGCTCGAACCAGGTGGCAAGCGTCCGGCCCGCGGGGCCTGCGAAGTGGATGCCTTCACGATGCGTGACGGGGCCGGGGGCCTGTCCAACTATGATTACTCGGGCCGCGCGGGCCGCAGCAGTGATCGGTCGTGCCTCCGTCAGGAATCCTGCCTCCTGGCACAGGCGGCAACTGGCTACTCGGTCCATCAGCGCCTGCAAACGTCGGATATCGGTCTGCGGTGGCATGGGTGGCCTTGCCTTTCAAACTGACACTCGACCAGTAGCATAAGCCCAGCAAACGACGAGAGGCACAGATTGGAAGCCATGCGCCCCGACAGTCCTCAGCGAATCGCGATCATCGGGGTCGGCCGGCTCGGATCGGTTCTCGGCTGTGCGTTGCAGCGGGCCGGCTATCCTGTGGTCGCGTACTGGAACCGGACCGACGAGTCGCAGTCCCGCGCAAGGGCGGTTTTGGGTGGATTCCGCCCAACGCGGTCGTTGGATGAGACGGCCGCCGAGGGAGACATCGTGATTCTGACCGTGCCAGATGACGCCATCCCCTCGGTAGATGCCAGCATCGGTTGGCGAATCGGCCAGATAGCTGTTCATTGCAGCGGCGCTGTGCCGGCGGCCGCTCTTGTCAACGCTTCCAGCCGCGGAGGGCGAGCGGCCGGGTTCCATCCGCTTCAGACGTTCGCCGATCTCGATACCGGCCTTCGAAATTTGCCTGGCTCCACAGTCGGAATCGAAGCCGACGACGACACCTGGCCCGTGCTGAGCCGTATGGCCGATGCCCTCGAAACCACCCCGCTACGGCTTCACGCTGAGGACCGCGCCATCTACCATCTTGGCTCGGTCATCGTTTCAAACTTCACCATCGGACTGATGACGCTCGCATCTGAACTCTGGGCCGGAATCGGCCTCGACCGGGATCAGGCCTCGCGAGCCCTTGCGCCGCTATTGGCAGGGACCGTTCGCAACGTCGAAGCGCTGGGCGCCTGGCATGCGCTCACCGGCCCGGTGGTGAGGGGTGACGTCGGCACCGTGATCCGCCACCGCGCTGCACTGGCAGGGCAACCGGCAGCCCTGGAGATCTACGATGCGGTCTCTCGGCAGCTCGTCCGCGTCGCCATCGACCAGGGTAAAATCACGCCATCCCAGGCCGCCGCTCTCCTCGAGACACTTGCGAACGTTGTCACCGTTGTCAACGTTGTCACCTAGGTCTTTTCTCAGAATTAGGCACGGCGGGCGACTATCGAAAGGTCCCAATTGCAGGTCATCGAGACCCTCGATCATATGCGGGCCGCGCGATCGGCTCTGCGCCGCCCCATCGGGTTCGTCCCAACCATGGGCTATCTCCATGACGGGCACGTCTCTCTCATCCATCGCGCCCACGCCGAATGCGCTTCGGTCGTAGTGAGCATCTTCGTCAACCCCACGCAGTTCCTGCCGGGCGAGGACTACGAGCGCTACCCGCGCGACACGCCGCGCGACCTCGCCCTCTGCGAGAAGGCGGCCGTCAGCGTGGTCTTTGCGCCCACGCCCGCCGAGGTGTACCCACCCGATTTCGCAAGCTACGTTGAGGTCACCGGCCTTCAGGATCGGTGGGAGGGAGCCATTCGTCCCGGACACTTTCGCGGCGTCGCTACGGTCGTGGCAAAGCTGTTCCGCATCGTCCAAGCCGAGCGCGCCTATTTCGGGGAGAAGGACTACCAGCAACTGCAAATCGTCCGCCGTATGGCGCTCGATCTATGCCTGGACACCGACGTAATCAGCTGTCCCACCATTCGCGAGCCGGATGGACTCGCCATGAGCAGCCGCAACGTCTACCTGAGCGCCGACGACCGGCAGCGCGCCGTTGCCCTGTTCAGAGCGCTGTCAGCTGCACAGAGCCAACTCTTGGGCGGTGAGACAAGCGGTTCGTCGCTATCTTCGACGATGAAAGACCTGTTGGTTAAGGCCGGGCTCGACGTCGACTACGCCGCGGTCGTCCATCCGTCGTCGCTGGAGCCGCTCGAACGCATTGGGCGCGAGGCCCGAGCACTCCTCGCGGCCCGACTTGGTCCCGTACGCCTCATCGACAACGCGCCCCTACGGCCAGCGACATGGTCAGAAACCCAAAAGTAACCGAAGGTTGGCTGGTATAATCGCTAACAGTAGGTGAGAACCGATGGTCGACGCAGCCATCGTACCGGGTACTGACCAGCTTTTCGCCGCCGCTGCGCAGTACTTGCCTGAGTCAGATCTGGAAACGGTGCGCCGCGCACTTGCGCTGGCGACGCAGGCCCATGAGAACCAACAGCGAGCGAGTGGCGAGCCCTACGTCGGCCACCCCATCGCTGTGGCGGCCATAGTAGCCGAGCTCCACCTCGATGCCGCCACAGTCGCCGCTGCCCTGCTGCACGATGTGGTCGAGGACACCGTCGTCAAGCTCGATGAGGTCGAGAGGGACTTCGGTCCAGAGATCGCACGCATCGTAGATGGCGTGACCAAGCTCGACCAGCTGCACTGGCTCTCCGACGAGGAGCGCCCTACCAACTTCCATGATGCGGAGCTGGCCGAGAACCTCCGCAAGATGTTCCTCGCCATGGCAGACGACCTGCGTGTCGTCCTCGTCAAGCTCGCGGACCGGCTGCACAACATGCGGACGCTCGAGCCTTTCCGCCCCGAGAAGCAACGCCGCATCGCGCAGGAAACGATGGAGATCTACGCGCCACTGGCGAACCGGCTGGGCATCTGGGAGATCAAATGGCAACTGGAGGACCTGGCATTCCGGTACCTCGAGCCTGAGGCCTACAATCGAGTGGCCGAGAGTGTCGCCCAGAACAGGCGGGAGCGCGAAACCTACATTCGCTGGGCGGTGGACACCCTGAGGGCCGAGCTAGAGCAGAATGGCGTCCACGGCGAGGTCTTCGGTCGCCCCAAGCACCTCTACAGCATTTACAACAAAATGCAGGAGCGCGGCGCGAAGATCAGCCAGATCTATGACCTCCTCGCGGTCCGCGTCATCGTCGGCGAGCTGCAGGAGTGTTACCACGCGGTGGGCATCGTGCACGGCCTGTGGCACCCGCTGCCCGGCCAGTTCGACGACTACATCGCCAGTCCGAAACAGAGCGGCTATCAGTCACTGCACACAACGGTCGTCGCAAAGGACCAGCCCCTCGAAATACAGATCCGCACCCGTGAGATGAACCAGATCGCGGAATATGGTGTGGCCGCCCACTGGCGCTACAAAGAGGGCCGCAAGCAAAACCAGAAGTTTGACGAGAAGATTGCCTGGCTGCGTCAGCTCATGGACTGGCAGAAGGACATTGTCGGCGGCGCACAGGAGTTTGTCGACAACCTGCGAACGGACGTCTTTCAGCAGCAGGTGTACATTTTCACACCGAAGGGCGAACTGAAGGAGCTGCCAAGCGGATCGACGCCGATAGACTTCGCCTACCGGATCCACACCGAGGTCGGCAATCGATGCGTCGGGGCGAAGGTCAACGGCCGCCTCGTCTCACTCGACCGCGCTCTTCAGAATGGCGACATCGTCGAGATTATTACCAGCAAGACTTCGCGCGGACCGAGCCGCGACTGGCTCTTCCCTGAGTCCGGCTTCGTCAAAACCGCCGGCGCTCGCGAAAAGATTCGCCAGTGGTTCCGTCGGGCTGCTCGCGATGAGAACATCGCCCGGGGCCGCGACCTGATCGAACGTGAGCTGAAACGGCTGGGCCTGGTTGATGTGAAACTGGACGACATTGCGGCGGCTTTCAAGTACAGCCACCTGGACGACTTCTTCGCCGCGATGGGCTACGGCGACATCCACCCCCAACAGTTAGCATCCCGGCTCGCGGTCCAGGCCCCACCTCCGGTGCCCATCATTCCCCAGAACGTCGTTCCCACCACCGAGCGGATCGGCGGCATCCGCGTCAACGGCGTCGGCGACCTCTACACGCGTATGGCACGGTGCTGCAATCCCGTGCCGGGCGACCAGATCGTCGGCTTTATTACGCGCGGACGAGGCATCACCGTGCACCGACCGGACTGCGCAAGCATCCGCAACGAAGACGAGCCCGAGCGGTTGGTTGAGGTTGAGTGGGGCGCCAACGCAAAGGACATGTTCCCCGTCAGTATGCGGATCCTGGCATACGACCGTGAGGGCCTGGTGCGGGACATCGCCGCCGTCGTGGCTGATGAAAAGCTGAGCCTGAGTGGCATGCACGTCGACGTTCTCAAGGACCAAACAGCGCTTGTGACGGCGTCGATGGACGTGCCAGATCTCGAAAAGCTCAGCCGCGTGATGGCCCGCATTCAGAGCGTCCGCGACATCTTCAGCGTCGAGCGCGATCTCATCCAGACACGTTAAGAAAGGCTAATCGACCAGCAGCTTTATGTCACCTATGCTGGCATCAAACGTGTGTCCAGCGCCAGAGATCTCAATCAGTTCGATGCTTGATGGCTGGTTGAGCCGAGCCGTCAAATCGTAGCGAACCGTCGTCCAGACGCCGCGCTCAACCTTGTCGCCGATCGGAGTGGGTCGATTCTCCGGGTTCTCGTAGAAGAGGCCCTGAGTCCACACTTGGTCGCCGCCCCGGGCATCGCGCAAGCGTACACGCATCATCAGCGGATACTCAGACCCAAGGTAGCCGCCTCCCGAAAGCGACGCGAAGTCCAGCTTCACGAGCGCCTCGACGACGATCTCTTTCGCCCCCCGAACGTCAGCGCCGATCGACTGCCGCAGGCCAGTTTCATTGTGCGCGTCGATGGCGCTCTCCCGGGAGATGCGCAGGGCGCGGGATGGAGCGTTGGCCTCCACTGGTTCCACGATGTCCACGTGGCCAGGCACGTCTGGACGCCCCTGCTCGCGGTCATCCCACGGCTGCCACCCGAGGAACCGCGATGCGAAGTCCCCGTTGAGCAGGACGTTCTCCAGCACATCCACAACGCGATAGGTCAGACGGTCCGGGCCAATCACGATCTTCTGCTCCGGGCCGACCTCGACGAACGCATCCCCGATCGCGGCGGCGATTCGCCCATCCCAAACAGAGATGCGTGTCGCATCTGGCGCCACTCGCACCGTGTACTCCCCCGGTACGAACGCGGCGGCGCCGTGGGGCGTCACCAGGTTGAGGGTATGCTGCTTGTCGAGCATCTGAGGGATAGACAGGCGAATGGCGCCGCCCTCAACGGCAAACCAGGCACGGGTCGCGCTCGGGTTGAAGCGACCGATCCGCGCCGCCGTGACAGACACGCGCGTGTCGGGGAGCACGTCGAGGATTGAGCCGTCAAATGCGCGCAACGTCGCCCGCGAGCCGAAGCGGGTGACGATCTCATCGCCGTCGAACACTTGCATCCCCGGCTCAGCGCTCGCCTCCTTGGAATCGCCGGCCTCTCGATACAGCACCACACCCGAAGCCCCCTCGAGGACGGTTGGGACCGCGGCGGATGAGTCCCGCAGAACGCCCGACGCCCAGAAGCTCGCCTCAACAACCAGGATGACCCACAGCGCAAAGGCGCAGGCCACGACTAAAGAGGTTGTTCGGCGCATGGACTCATTCGTCCGGAGGACCCGCGGGCGCAGAACCGATTCGGCCGCGGAGGCGCCGAAGCTCATCGTGCTCGACCGAGGGCATGATGCTGTGACACGCCGGCATCCTACCAGAACCGACTGCACGACTGCGCCTCTACCGTGACAGGGCCCGATGCTCCTCTACAAAGGATCTGAAGGTTCCATTGACAATTGCCCCTCGCGCGCGCTCGACCAGCCTGGTGAGAAACCGCAGGTTGTGCAGGCTGGCCAGACGCAGCCCGAGGTCCTCTCCACTCCGCACCAGGTGTCGGAGGTAGGTGACTGGAAACTGGGTGCAGGCCGGGCAGTCACAACCCGGATCCAGCGGGCTCCCGTCCGCGGCGGCCGATCCACGGTGAAGGTCGAGGCGACCATGAGGCGTCAGTACTGCACCGTGGCGCCCGAGCCGCGTCGGAAGCACGCAATCGAAGAGGTCCACACCACGCACGATGGCCTCCAGCAGATCCGACGGGGCGCCAACCCCCATAAGGTAACGGGGACGCCCCTCAGGCAGTGGCTTCACGCTCGCGTCGAGCGCCGGCCAGGTCTGGGCACGCGGCTCACCAACGCTCAGCCCACCGATTCCAAATCCGTCGAACGGAAGCTCGGCAAGCGACCGTGCCGAAGCATCGCGCAGCGCAAGATCCACACCTCCCTGCACGATTCCGAACACACCCTGGCCTGCTGCGTGGGGCGCCGAAAGTGCTCGGCTCGCCCACCTGGTTGTGAGATGGGTTGCATCGGATAGCTCGGCCGGACCACAGGGGTACGGAGGGCATACATCCAGCACCATGGCGATGTCGGAGCCGAGCGCGGCCTGGACCTCCATGGCTCGCTCGGGGGTAAGCGTGCGTGTCTCGCCATCCAGATGCGACTTGAAGGTCGATCGGTCCCACCCCATGAACGAGTGAAGCCCGCCAGCCTGCGCGACCACGTGCTCGCCTGGCCGCAGCAACAGGTGGTACGCGTTTGCCAGGAGGCAGGTCGTGCCGATGGCCACCAGATCGCGGGGAGTCAAGCCCTTCACGGTTGCCTGTGTGCCGACGGGCATGAACGCCGGCGTCGCGATCTCCCCGTGTGGCGTCGTTAGGACGCCTGCGCGCGCGCTCGTCTCCGGGCAGCTTGCAACGACACTGAACCGAGCAGTCATAAGGCCGATTCAGGCGCAGCGGGCATCAGAGGGACGCGCGAAGGCGGATTGTATACTTCGGCTGGGTGGAGCATCCGGTGGCTGACAGATTGTTGACGGCAACGGCGCGGCAAGAAGACGAGGTCGTCGAAGCGACGTTGCGGCCGCGCCGGCTGGACGACTTCGTCGGCCAGAACAAGATCAAAGAGAACCTCGGAATATTCATTGACGCCGCCATGGGGCGGGGCGAGCCCATCGACCACGTCCTGCTGTACGGCCCGCCTGGCCTCGGCAAGACGACCCTGGCCAATATCATAGCGGCGGAGATGGGCGTCAATATTCGCACGACGTCGGGCCCCGCGGTCGAGCATCCCGGCGAGCTGGCATCCATCCTCACCCGGCTCGGCCCAGGCGACATCCTCTTTATCGACGAGATCCACCGATTGCAGCGCATCGTAGAGGAGTCGCTCTATCCGGCGATGGAAGACTTCGTCTGGGACATCATCGTCGGCAAAGGCCCCGCGGCTCAGAGCCTGCGGCTCAGTCTGCAACGATTCACGGTTATCGGCGCCACGACACGCATGGCAATGCTTAGCTCACCGCTGCGTGACCGCTTTGGCGCCACCTACCGCCTCGACTACTACGACGAAGCCGCTCTCGTCCATATTGTTGCGCGTTCGGCCGGAATCCTTGGCGTCGAGATCGAGGACGCGGCCAGCCACCAGATCGCTCGCCGCTCTCGCGGCACGCCCCGTGTTGCCAATCGATTGCTGAAGCGGGTTCGTGACTACGCTCAGGTACGGGCCAATGGCTTCGTAACGGAGCAAGTCGCCGGCGAAGCGCTCGCGCGTCTCGAAGTTGACGAGCTTGGGCTAGATGAGGTGGACCGCAACGTCCTTCTCGCCGTCATCGACAAATTCAACGGGGGGCCCGTGGGCATAGACACCATCGCGGCGGCCACCAGCGAGGACGCAGACACCATCATGGACGTCTATGAGCCCTTCCTTATTCAGCTCGGCTTCCTCGCACGAACCCCACGTGGACGGGTGGCGACCCCACGCGCGTACCAACATCTTGGGCGGACTCCGCCCCCAACGGCGTCCGGAGGCCCACAGGAGCACCTGTTCTGACCACGACGCCGATGTCGGCCCTGCTGAACGAGTCAACCGACGATGACCTTCGCCTGTCGTCGTACGACTACGAGCTACCCGCCGAATTGATTGCACAAACTCCCGCGGAGCCGAGAGACTCGGCGCGGTTGATGGTGCTCGACAGAGGCAGTGGCGAAATCATCCACCGCCACATTCACGACCTTCCCACGTTCCTCCGACCCGGCGATCTGCTGGTGGTGAACAGCAGCCGGGTCATGCCGTGTCGGCTGCTAGGCGCCAAAATACCCTCCGGTGGACGCGTGGAGATCCTCCTCCTGAGGCTTGTCGCTGGCGCCACCTGGCAGGCGGTCGTCGGAGGGCACGTACGCACAGGTCAACGCATTCGGGTTGCGGATCAAACGGAGGTCGTTATTGGCGACCCCGTGGCAGGCGGGCGTCTGGTCGCTTTCCCACCGGACACGGACGTCGGCGCGCTGCTGCGTGAGCACGGCCATGTCCCATTGCCACCGTATATTCGCGCCTATACCGGCGACCCAGACCGTTATCAGACGGTGTACGCTGACGTCGAAGGCTCTGCCGCCGCTCCAACGGCGGGACTCCACTTCACATCCGAGCTGATTGCTCGGTTGCGATCCCTAGGGGTAGGTTGGACTAGCGTCGTCCTCCACGTTGGACTCGATACCTTCAAGCCCGTGACAACCGAAAGCATTCGCGATCATCACATCCACACCGAGTGGATCGAGGTTGCGGACGACGTGGTCGAGGCCGTAGCCACGACACGTGCCTCGGGCGGGCGCGTGATAGCCGTGGGTACGACAACGGTTCGGGCGCTCGAGCACGCTGCGGCGGCGACCGGTGAGATTCGGCCCTTTAACGGTTTCGCCGACCTCTTCATCACTCCGGGTTACCGATATCGAGTCGCCGACACGATGCTCACCAACTTCCACCTCCCCAGAAGTTCACTTTTGCTCCTGGTCTCCGCATTCGCCGGCCGCCTCCAGATCCTGGATTCCTACGCGGAGGCAATCCGCATGCGGTATCGGTTTTTCAGCTTCGGCGACGCCATGCTCGTTCTGTGAACCGCGGGCGGACGGGGTTCAGGGCGACGATTGCCGCGACGCTCATGGCAGGCACGATAACGCTCGGACCGGCCATGCGGCCCGCTACCGCAGATTCCCCTCCCGCTTCCAACGCCCCCTACATGCTCAACGGTCGCTTTCTGATGCTCAATATGCATGGAGCACTCTTCCACGAGAATGAGCGCGATTTCCGTGAGAACGTGGCGTACGCGCAGTGGATGGGCGCGGGCGTGATCCGTGTCTTCGCTACAGACGCGAACACCAACAAGAGGTGGAGCGGCCGGCGTGTGGGCAACCAGATCGCCGATATGGCGCCCATCTTCCGCTCCGGCAACGTCAAGCTCATCGTCGCTCTGGTGAACAATCACCAACCCGTGCCCGGCGAGGACCCGTCAAGCTCAGGGTGGGCGGACGGCTACTATCAGTTGCTCCTGCCCTTCTTCACGACGAATTGGCGGGGGGCGTATCTGGCATTCACTCGGGACCTGATCGCGACCGTGCGTGACCGAGGAGCGCTCGACGTGATCTACGCCTGGGAGCTGGGCAACGAGCTGCATACCCCCAACGAGCCCGACGCCATCCGGCCGTTCATCGTTGGCGCCGTCGAGGAGATTCGGCGCCTTGACCCCATCACACCGATTCTCCCGGGTACGATGGGGACCAACCACCTCGACCCATGGAACGTGCAGTCCTCAGTGGCGCGCTGGTTGTACTGCGACGCGCCGATCGACGCTTACACGCTGCACGCCTACGACTGGGTCAGCCGCGAGCGTCAAGGAGACATGCCCGTGGAATGGGACCTGGACTATGCCACGGCCGCCCCCTGCCCCAACGGGCGTCGGCTTCCGGTCATCGTAGAGGAGATGGGATCGTCGGTTGACCTTCCAGGGCTTTACGCAGCGAACGAGACGAACCGGCGACTCGAGCAGGAGCTGCGACAGATCCGATTCGTTCTGCAGTACCCGCAGGTGCAGGGCGTGGGATTCTGGAGTGGCGAAAGCCCGCGCGTGAACCGAGCTTACTACGACAGCCGCCGCGGTCTGACCTCGTACGGTCCGATGCCTCTGGGTGGCGGCTCGTGCTACGACCCAACTCCACTGTCGCAGCCGGGCGTCCGCTGTCGTATCGAGCAGATGCTGCGGGACCTGCCCTCGCTGCCGTAGGGCAGCACGTGGAGCCCCAAACTAGCGGGGGCCAGAATGCGGAATTGTGCCTGTTGCCCTCTTACTGATAGAATTCGCGGCGCAGAGAGGATCAATATGCCCAAGTTAAAGACCTATAAGGCCGCTGCACGCAGAATGCAGATCACCGGAAACGGTAAGCTGCTGCGAACGCGGGGCGGCAAGAGTCACCTGCGTCGTAACCGATCCAAGCGGGCCAAGCGCGAGTACGACGAGATGATTCCAGTTGCCTCAGCCGATATGAAACGGATTCGAAAGCTGATCCCGTACGCCAAATAGGCGTACGTCCAGGAGATAGTCATTCATGGCCCGAGTGAAGCGCGGCGTTACCGCGCGCCACCGCCACAAGAAGGTCTTGGAGCAGACAGCCGGGCATTCCGGTTCTCGCCATCGCCTATTCAAGACGGCAAACGAGTCGCTGCTTCATGCGCTCGCTTACCAGTATCGCGACCGACGTAATCGCAAGCGCGACTTCCACCGGCTGTGGATCACGCGTATCAATGCCGCCGCCCGCGAGCTTGGAATCACGTACAGTCGTCTGATGGCCGGACTGGCAGCGAACGGGATCGAGATCAACCGAAAGATGCTGGCCGAGCTTGCCGTCAACAACCGCGCGGAGTTTGCCGCGGTAGTCGCGGCGGCTCGGCCCGTGGCCTGAGCGCTCGACTGCTGCCCGATGGGGCCACGACCCGTCGGGGTTACGCAGCCGACAAATGACGCCTCTGTCTGCAAGACGGAGGCGTTTTTGATGGAACACGCGGAGGGGCTCGGGTGACTGGGATTGACAGCAAGCTCAAAGTGCTTGTTGACAACGGGCTCAAAGATCTGAACCACTGCTCCGACGAGCAGGCAGCCGAAACCTGGCACGCAAAATACCTGGGCCGGAGTGGCGCCATCGCCGATCTCATGCGCTCGATCGGCCAGCTCGACCGCGAGGATCGCCCTTCTGCCGGGCAGGCAGCGAACGAGGCCAAGGCGACGCTCGAAGCAGCCTATCTCGACCGTCGCGGGCGGCTCGACGAGTCGTCGCTCGCACGGCGCATCGAGGCGGACCGCGTCGACGTGACCATGCCCGGCAGGCGCTTGCACGACGGCGGCCTGCACCCGATCACACTGACCCTGCGGCGGATACTCGAGATCTTTCGGGATATGGGCTTCCAAGTCACCGAAGGCCCCGAGGTCGAGCTCGACTGGTACAACTTCGAGGCTCTCAACATCCCAGCCGAGCACCCGGCGCGCGACATGTGGGACACGTTCTACGTGCAACCACCGAGCGTGCTGCTTCGAACGCACACGTCGCCGAATCAGGCCCGCGTGATGCAACGGTCGAAGCCGCCGATCCGAATCGTTGTTCCAGGCCGCTGCTACCGCTACGAGGCACAGGATGCGTCTCACGAGTGGATGTTCTATCAGGTCGAAGGCCTCGCGGTGGACGCGGGTCTGACGATGGCCGATCTCAAGGGCGTGCTCGTCGCCTTCGCACAACGCATGTTCTGGCCCGAGGTTCAGTGCCGCTTTCGGTGCGACTACTTCCCATTCGTCGAGCCCGGTATGGAGATGAGCGTACAGTGCCCCATCTGTCGTGGGAGTGGCTGCCGAGTGTGCAAGATGAGCGGCTGGATCGAGCTGCTCGGCGCCGGCATGGTGCACCCTCAGGTACTGCGAAACGTTGGATACGATCCTGACGCTGTGAACGGGTTCGCCTTCGGTATGGGCCCGGAGCGCATCACGATGGTGAAACATGCAATCGACGACATCCGTCTTTTCTATGGCAACGATCTGCGCTTCCTCAAGCAATTCAACTGAGGTCCTTTAACCTATGCGGGTTCCGCTCCGCTGGCTTCGTGAGTACGTCGAATGCGATCTTTCGACGGATGAAATCGCTCGCCTCCTGACCAACTCGGGGACTGAGGTGGGGCACGTCGTCCGCGTTGGGGCCGGCTGGGATCGAATCGTCATTGGCCGTGTTCTCGACGTCGGTCGCCATCAGAACGCCGACAACCTGTTCGTCGCAAGAATCGACGTTGGCGACGGCGAGCTGACGCTCGTTACGGCGGCGCCGAACCTGAAAAGCGGCGACGTCGTCCCGGTTATTCGGTCCGGTGGAGAGCTTGGGCCCGACCGACGCGTGGAGGGCCGCCGCTTTCGCGGAATCATGTCCGAGGGCATGCTCTGCTCCGGCGATGAGCTTGACATCTCGACGGACAAGGACTCAATCTACGTCCTGGAGGCGGAGGCGCCCATCGGCGTGGACGCGCGGGACTACCTCGGCGACGACGTTCTCGACATCGAGCTGACGCCGAACCGCCCGGACTGCCTTGGAATCGTTGGGATCGCCCGCGAAGTGGCGGCGCTCACGGGGGCGCGTCTTCGCTTACCCGAAGCTCCACCCATTGTCGGGACGAAAACTGCGCGGAACCAAATCAGGGTCTTCGTCGACGACCCCGATCTTTGCCCGCGATACACCGCGTCGTTCTTGGACGGCGTCCGCGTGGGCGCCTCACCCTCCTGGCTGCAGCGGCGCCTGCATCTCGCGGGCATGCGCTCGGTTTCCAATGTGGTTGACGTGACAAACTACGTCATGCTCGAGCTGGGCCAACCGTTGCACGCGTTCGATGCAAGGCTTCTCGGCGAAGCGACGATCCGGGTGCGCCGAGCCAGACCGGGCGAGACGATGGTCACGATCGACGGCGTTGTCCGCCAGTTACCTGTGGACTCGCTTGTCATTGCCGACGCGAGCCGACCCATTGCGCTCGCCGGAATTATGGGAAGCCAGGACAGCGAGATCTCGGACGCTACCGAGCAAGTGGTGATCGAGTCTGCGACGTTCGATCGGCTCTCGGTTCGGCGCACATCTCAGGCGCTGAGGCTCACCACAGAAGCATCAAAGCGATTCGATAAGGGGCTGGACGTGAACCTGCCACCTTTCGCAGCGCAACGCGCGATGTCGCTGCTGATGGAGTTGTCAGGCGGCACAACCGCGGATGGCTTGATCGACGTGCACGCGGACGGGCCGGCCCCCTCGATCATCCGCTTCGCTGCCAGTGACATCACGGGGCTGATCGGACAAGATTATTCGCAGGACATGATCGAAGACGTGCTGGGCCGGCTCGGGTTCACGCTGGAGCATCGGGATGGGCTCATCGAGGCCGCCGTGCCGTCCTGGCGACACGACGTCGAGGGGCGGGCAGACATTGCCGAAGAGATCGCTCGAATCATCGGTTACGACGCCATTCCGGTGACGCTCCCCTCGGGAAGCCTGCCGAAGACAGCCGAAGATCCAACCCTGCGCTGGGAAGAGGTCCTACGCTCCGCGCTCGCCGCGCACGGGCTGCAGGAGGTCAAGACCTACTCTCTCGTTGACCCTCAGGCAGTTGCAAAGCTCGACGTTGGCTTTGACCCGGGCCCACAACGACAGGAGGACTCCCGGCATCCTCTCGGGGCCGCAGACAGCCAGATCGCGGACTCGAACATGATCCCTCTCTTCAATCCCATGAGCAGCGAACAGAGCCGCCTGCGCACTACCCTGCTCCCAAGCATTCTCTCCTCAGTCGGCGCGAATCTTCGCTATCAGCGGCGGGTCGGGATCTTTGAGATCGCGCGCGTGTATTTGCCACCACTGGACCCTCTCCCAATCGAAAGGCGGAGGTTGACGGTTGCCCTCGCCGGGCGCCGAGCTCCGGAGGGATGGGCATCAAGCACAGAGAGCTTCGACTTTTTCGATCTGCGAGGGGTTGTCGAGGCAGCCCTTCGTGCGATTCACGGGCCATCGCCTATCATCGCGCCCGCCACGGCTCCGTGGCTGCACCCGAGCCGCGGCGCTTCCCTTCGCGTAACCGACGAGGGCCCCACGATAGGTTTGCTCGGTCAGGTCCACCCAC
>JAERMM010000262.1 GCA_016844585.1 Chloroflexota bacterium
GTGACGCGCCCGGCACTGCGATCAAGGGCTTTCTGTGTCAAGACAGCATGGTGAACGAGTCGCAGGGCGCCGAGGTGGATCGTACCCAAGAGCATCTCGCCTCGAGCGACCGCTCCATCGTGGCAATGCGAAGCATCTACCTGCAAGCGATCGCCGACATCGAGAGCGGCCGCGACCCGAAGCATATCCTTCGTGATCCGCGGCGCAACACCGTCGTATACATCGGCGGTAGCGATCAACTCGAGCGGGTCTGAACGCCGAGCAAGCGTCGCAGCCCTCTCATGCAGCCATCCCAAGCCGAAGTCGATTCCGCGCGCAGGGCCTACTGGAATTCCCACTCGTGAATATTCCAGGCGGCGTTCGCTTCCGGCGCCGCCCTGCCCGGGCCTTGCAGCTCGGTGACAACCGCGTTCTTGCCGACGTTGAAGGCGAGCGAGATCACCGGCAGCTCTTCGCTGGCGATCCGCAGCATGTTCCGCACCTGCCCGACGCGCTCGCCGCGGTCCAGCGTCGTGTTGAACGCGCTGAGGAGCCGGTCATACTCTGCCGAGCTCCAACCGCCCCGATTGCTGCCCACCCATCGGTTGTTTGGCCCCGGAATCGCGGCGCTCCCGAGGTTGGTGAGGGCGGAGTCGCCGCCGGAGCCGCTGACCGCCAGCACACCGGGATAGGTCGATCGCACTTCATTGTCCTGCGACTGGGCGCTGGGGATTGTCCGGCGCGAGGTGTCGAGCCCGGCCGCCTTAAACCAGTCGGCGAGCACCTCCGAGAGCTGGACCTTGTCCGGCGTCGCCGTAGAGACGACTTCGAGGGGGGAGAGCCGACCGTCGGCCCCTCGGTAGAAGCCGTCCGCCCCCTTACTGAGCCCCGCCTGATTCATCAGCCCTTCGGACGCCCGCAGGTCGTGCCGATAGGCGGGGATGGAATTGTCCACCGCGGGCCCCCACTGTGAGCCGCTCCAAACCGGGGTTTCGGTCACGACCGCCTGCCCGCCGTAGATGGTATCGACGAGCGTCTGTTTGTCCACCATATGTGCGATTGCCCTCCGCACCAGGGGGTCGAGGGACGCGCTCAGGGTCGCATACTCAGGTCGCAACTGAAACGAGACGAAGATAAAAGAGGAGAGCGTGTCGAGGAACCGGCCGCCGTTGGTCCGGGACCACTCCTCTCTTACGACCTCGCTGCTGTCGAGCGAGGGGACGATGTGGACCGCTCCGGAGAGCAGGCTGACTACCGCAATGTTGGCATCCTGGCCGAAGCGCATCTCGACGCGCCCGATCTTCGGAGCGCCCAGCGCATAGCCCTCGAAGCGCACGAGGTCGATGAACGAGCCTGACTGCCATCGCTCGATGCGGTAAGGCCCCAGCCCCACGTACTCGTGGGTCCAGTAGGCATTGCTGACGAACGACTCTCTTCCGCTGGTTGCTATCCCGTCGAAGGCAGGCCCGAGGATGTGCTGGGGCAGGGCGGGAACCTCTCGGTTGGGATAGGAGAGGCTGGCGGCGTCCGGATAGGACCGCTTCCAGTTGATCGTGAAGCGCTGACGGTCGATGGCTGCCACATCGGCGATATGGGTCATCGGTACCTGGTTGGCCTGGCCGAGATCCGGACTGGAGTAGACGCGCCAGGAGAAGACGAAGTCGTCAGCGGTGAGCGGCTGGCCGTCGTGCCAGCTGAGGTTGGGCCGCAGGGTGTAGGTGGTCTGCATGGTCCCGTCTGGAAATACTTGCCAGCTAGAGGTGTTGAGCGCAGGCAGGTTCTCCAATAGCTCGGGCCTTGGCGACCCTTGTGCGTCGATGACCGTCAGTAGGGCGTTGGGGAGACGCTGCTGGAAGCTAAGGGAGGTCCCCCCTGTCGTGAGGGGGCGCGCGGCGATGCTGGACGGCTCCTGTCCAACCAGGGCCACCAGCGTCCGCGCTTCGCTACTCGGCGCTGTGGTCGGCGCCTTCTCTGGCCCCTTGGCGGCCGGTCCAGGGAGGCCGCACCCGGTCAGCGTCAGGGTGGCCACGAGGATGCCGTTGAGCGACAAGTGAGCGCCGTCCCATCTCAATGCTCCCATTATCTCTCCTACTCTACGAGAGCCTCGGCGCCAGCTTCGTGGGCTTCGGCTCGCGACCTGTGAAGGTCTAGTGGAATTCCCACGCGTGAATGTTCCAAGCGGTGTTCGCCTCCGGCGCAATTTTGGTGCTCGGGCCTTTCACTTCGGCGACGAACGCCTCCTTTCCGAGGCCGAAGTTGAGCGGGACGAGCGGCATCTCTTCGTTGATGATGCGGAGCATTTGCCGCACCTGTCCGACGCGCTCGCCGCGATCCAGCGTCGTGTTGAACGCGGTGAGGAGTCGGTCGTAACCTGCCGAGCTCCAGCCGCCCCGATTGCTGCCCACCCATCGGTTGTTTGGCCCAGAAATCGTGGCGCTTCCGAGGTTGGTAAGGGACACGTCGCCGGATGCGTTGCCACTGACGACCAGCACACCAGGATAGACCGATCGAACTTCATTGTCCCGCGACTGGGCGCTTGGGATCGTTCGACGCGTGGTATCGAGGCCGGCCGTCTTGAACCAGTCGCCGAGAACGTCCGAGAGCTGGACCTTGTCCGGTGCGGCGGTGGAGACCACTTCGAGGGGGGCGAGCCGTCCGTCGGGGCCCTGGTAGAAGCGATCCGCGCCCTTGCTAAAGCCGGCCTGATTCATCAGGCCTTCGGCCGCTCGCAGGTCGTGCAGGTAGACGGGGATGGAGCTGTCCACTGCCGGCCCCCACAGCGAGCCCGTCCAGACCGGCGTCTCGGTCACGATCGCCTGCCCATCGTTGATGGTATCGACCAGCGTCTGTTTGTCCACCACGTGCGCTATCGCCTTGCGCACGCGGGGGTCAAGCGGCGCGCTCGGGTTCGCATACTCAGGCCGTAGCTGAAACGACATGTAGACGAATGAGGAGAGCGTGTCCATGAACCAGCCCGCCTTGGTTCGGGCCCACTCCTCCCTGATGACCTCGCCGCTGTCGAGCGAGGGAGCGACGTGTACCGCGCCGGAAAGGAGGCCGGCCACCGCGACGTTGGCATCCTGGCCGAAGCGCATCTCGATGCGCCCGATCTTCGGCGCGCCCAGCGCATACCCCTCGAATCGAACGAGGTCGATGCGCGTGCCTGGCTGCCATCGCTCGATGCGGTATGGCCCCACCCCCACGTAGTCCTGGGTCCAGTAGGAATGGCTGACGAACGATTCTGCTCCGGCGATTGGTATTCCGTCGAAGGCGGGTCCGAGAAGATGCTGGGGCAGGGGAGGAAACTCTCGGTAGATATCGGAGAGATTGTCGGCATCCGGGTACAGGCGCTTCCAGGTGATCGTGAAGCGCTGAGCGTCGATGGCGGCCACATCGGCAATCTGTGCTATCGGCGCCTGGTTGGCCTGGCCAAGGTCCGGACTCGAGTAGACGCGCAAGGAGAAGATAAAGTCGTTCGGGGTTAGTGGCTGGCCGTCGTGCCAGGTGAGGTTGGGCCGCAGGGTATAGGTGGTCTGCATGGTCCCGTCTGGGAAAATCTGCCAGGTAGCAGTGTTGAGCGCTGGCAGGCTCTCCAGTAGCTCGGGCTTTGCGAACCCCTGATCGTCGATGACCGCCAGCAGTGCGTTGGGGAGACGCTGCTGGAACCGAAGGGAGGTCCCCGCGGTCGTGAGGGCCCGCGAGGCCATGGTCGGCGGCTCCTGTCCGACCAGGGCCACCATCGTTCGTGCTTCGCTAGTCGGCGCTGCGGCTGGTACGGCCGTGGTGGCCGGCGCGCCGCTTGCGCAGCTGGTCGCTGCGAGGCTCACCAGCAGGATGCCGCGAAGCGCCCAGCGCGCGCCTGCCATTCTCGTTGCGGCCATTTTGCCTCCTCTCGTAAACATTCCAGGCCCCGTTCGCCTCAAGCGACCTCGTCCGCGCTCAGCACGAGTTTCCCGTCGCGCACGCCGACCATTCGGCCGGTGAACTCCATCGGCGCTTCTGCCAACATCACCAGGCGGCTGCCCAGATCCATATGGATCTCCGCCGCCAGTGCGCGTACCTGTTCCGGAGGCAGCGAGTCCAGATCGTAACCCTCCGTCGCTCCTGGCCCGCCCGGGCCAAAGCTCATGACA
>JAERMM010000053.1 GCA_016844585.1 Chloroflexota bacterium
CGCAGAACCGCTTCATGCCGCTATTGGGCCGCGGCGGCGACCCAGCACCGGAGATCAAGGCGATGGGCGATGTTTACGTGCGCGCAGCACAGACAGCAGGACTGCCCGGGTCGAGGAGCCTGTTCCGCGTGGCCCATCACCTGCACGTCTCCGATACCGACACGAAGGCGCGGGATGAGCTGCGTGCAACTATGGGGCCGAAGCTCGACGAGCAGAAGCAGGCCGCTCATTCCGACATGCTCTCCCGCTGGACCCGCCCGGGCGACCGCATCGAGGACCTGAGCTTCGATTACCTGGTGGACGCGGGCTACTACTTCGTGGGCGACCCGGAGACCGTTTATGGCCGCATCAAGGATTTCTACGACGAGAGCGATGGATTCGGCGTACTGCTGATCATTGCCGGGCAGGGCCACACAAGCAACCAACAGTGGGAGCATTCGATACGTCTATTCGCCGAGCATGTGGCGCCGCGCCTCGCTGACCTGGACCCAGATCGCATCCCGGCTGCTGTTTCCATCTAGCCCCTACTCGTCAACGGCGAACAGGACCAGCCGGCTTTCCTAACCGCTCGTATAATCGCGTTGATGAACCGCATTCCCCAGGCGCACCGTCTGAACCGTACCGCCAGGGTTCTCGGGCCTCGGCGGCAAGCATCGACCGGGCGGCAGGCGCCAGCTCTCGCAATCAGCGCTGTGCTGATTTCCCTGCTTCTCCTGGCCGCCGTCCTCTCGACGTTCGCAACGCTCGGCACGGCTGCCGCGGCGGCCTGGTACCGCTCCTTCACCGAAGACCTCCCCACCGTCAGTGGCATTGGAACTCGGGATGTCTTCAAGACCACCCGCATCCTCGATCGGCATGGCAACCTCCTCTATGAATTGTTCAATCAGGACGAGGGCAAACGCACCATCGTGCGCCTCGGCGACATGCCACGGATCCTCATCGACGCGGTGCTCTCTGTCGAGGACGCTTCCTTTTACGACAATCCCGGCATAGAGCCACGCGGCATCGCTCGAGCGATGGTCGACAACCTCCGCGCCGGCACGGTCGTCGCGGGCGGCAGCACCATCACTCAACAATTGATCCGCAATGTGCTTCTCGATCCGAGCGAGCGCACCAGCGACACGCTCGATCGCAAGGCCAAAGAAGCCTTCCTCGCCATGGAGCTGTCACGGAGCTACAGCAAGGACCAGATCCTCGAGTGGTACCTGAACGAGATTTATTTTGGAAATCTCTCGTACGGCATAGGGACCGCCGCACGCACCTACTTCAACAAGACCCTCAACGAGTTGACGCTGCCGGAGGCGGCGCTGCTGGCGGGCCTGCCACAGGCGCCATCAAGGTATGACCCATTTGTCAATTTCGCGGGCGCCAAGCGCCGCCAAGAGGACGTTCTCGACCTCATGGCACATCACGGCTACATCAGTCAGGCCGAGGCGGACAATTGGAAGGCCGAGCCCCTGCAGTTCACACCCCCCGAGCAGTCCGGGCTCAACATCAGCTACCCCCACTGGGTGTTCTACGTCAGGTCGGTACTGGAAGAGCGGTACGGATCGAGAGGTCTGTTGAACGCGGGCCTCACGGTTTACACGACTCTCGACCCGAACCTCCAGGACATCGCTGAAGAAACGGTACGTGCTCGGATCGGCGCGCTGCGGGCGCAGAACGCGACCAACGCCTCGCTCGTCGCAATCGAGCCAACCACCGGCGAGATCCTCGCTATGGTCGGCAGTCCTGACTACAACGACGCTTCCATCGACGGGCAGGTCAACGCAGCCGTCGCAATGCGTCAGCCGGGATCGTCGATAAAACCGATCGTCTACCTGACAGCCTTCCAGAAAGGATTCTCACCATCTACTGTCGTTGAGGACGCCCCGATTTCATTTCCAGATGGCATTGGAGGCACCTGGCGGCCGCAGAACTTCGACAACCGGTTCCGCGGGGCGGTCACCCTTCGCAGCGCCCTGGGCAATTCGCTCAATATCCCGGCCGTCAAGGTCCTCAGGTTTGCAGGCCTGGACGACACCATCAGTCTGGCGAAGAGAATGGGCATGATAAGCCTGGGGGACCCTGCTCATTACGGGCTCGCCTTCACGCTCGGCGGCGGCGAGGTTCGTCTCGTCGAGCTGTCCGCGGCGTACTCCGTGCTGGCCAACGGTGGCGCGCAAGTGCCGGTGACACCCATCTTGAAGGTCCTCGATGCAGACGGCCGCACGTTGTTCGAGCACAGACCCGTCTCCCAGCAGATCGTGGACCCACGGCTCGCCTACTTGATCACCGACATCCTGTCGGACAACAACGCGCGCCTTGCAACGTTCGGGCCCAACAGCCCCCTGAAGCTCGCCAATGACCGACCTGCCGCGGCCAAAACGGGCTCGACCGACAATTACATCGACTCCTGGACCATGGGATACACGCCAAGCCTCGTCACCGGCGTCTGGGTCGGCCGAGCCGACAACAAGCCGATGCGGTTCGTTCTCGGATCGTCAGGCGCTGGCTTGATCTGGCATGACTTTATGGAGCGCGCGCTGGCGGGTTGGCCGATCGAGCCTTTCGAGCAGCCACACGGCATGGTGCGCAACACCGTTTGCGCGGAGCGCAATGAAGAGGGCGGATGTGTGCGTAGTGTTGGTGACTGGTACCTGGAGGAGCGAGCTCCCAGTACGCTCGCGAAGATCGCTCGTCGCTCCGTAGCGCTCGACCGCGTCACCAACCGACTCGCCGACCACGACACGCCATATGGCGACATCGCGTTTCGCACGTTTCGCTCACCACAATCCGGGGAGGGGCCATTCGCGCCCACAGAGTACTCGGATCGTTCGGGCGTTTCGCGACCGTGGGAGGTATTGCCGCCGACACTCATTGCGACCGTGCTCCCTACCTTGACGCCGACTCCGGGGCCCAGCCCCACCTCATCCCCCGGACCTAGCCCGACTTCGACGTCAACTGTCACCCCATCACCGACTAGGACCACCACGCCCTCACCATCGCCCACCCTGACTCCCGAGCCTACGGCCACGCCGGTGCTTGCATCGGGGACGGTGCTGCTCACTAGCCCCGGTCAAGGTCAGATCGTCGGGGGAATCGTTCCCATCCAGGGCACCGTGACCGGGCCGGATTTCGGAGCTTACCGAGTTGAGTACATATCGCGGGATTCGGGGACGCTTCGGGACGCGCGCGGACTCCTTCCGGTGGTCAATGATCAACTCGACGAGTGGGATACGACCACCATTCCGAATGGGAGCTACACGCTGCGTCTCACCCTTTTGGCTCGGTCCGGTGCCGTGCTGCAGACGACGGCCGCCGTGACGGTGGCGAACCTATGAGAGGGTACTAGCGGCCTGTCGGTCGCACGATGTAGAGTGGAATCTGAGCGCAACAATGGATGGAGCGCTGTTTAGGAGAAGCTATGGTGCAGGAAGAGATGCGAACCGAGGAAGAGGCGAGCGGACTCCCCGCAGGCGCGATTATCGGAACGGCCATTACCGCGGGCGTGATTGCCTTTTTGATCCGCCGCGCACTGCGAACCGAGCCGCCGCGGGTCCAAACACCAGGGGACATGGCATCGGCGGCATTCGAGCAGGTTAGCGACCCGGACTTCCGGTCGCGGACGGCGGCAGCGACGCGCGAGTTCATGCTGGACCGTGTGGTCCCCGAGATTAAGCCGGTGATGCTGGACATGCTGCGGGCCGCGAAGGATTACGTCGACCAGGGTTTCAAGCGCGCCGAGAAAGCGATCAAAGAGCTGTAGTCGTCATGGCTGGGTCACGCCCTGTCACTCTCTCCGTATTTCGTCAACCACCTCGGACACACCGGGAGCTTGACGCACCAGCGAGACGATGGTATCCACTCTAGCGCTGTCGGACTCCCGCCCACGCAAATAGACTGTGCCGTCGACGGTCGTCACATCCAGATGTGGGTTCCAGATGCCACGGCGGTCCATCTCGGAGCGGATACGTAAGCTGATGCGCTCGTCGGGCATCAGTCCAGCGGTCGACTGAGCAGCCGTGATCCCGCGCCACAGCGACTGCACCCCCTCGATCGTACGCTCGCCCAGATCGAGCATGACATCTGAGGCGGCCTTGCTCGATTCGCTGACGGCAGCGCTCTGCCGACGCTTTGGGGCCAGCAGCATCGCTGCCACGGCGCCACCCGCGACACCTACCAGCAGACCGACAATGCCCTTTCGCACGCCGTCCATGGCGCCTCCCCTGTTCCTCTGGCTAGCCCTTGACGATACTAGGCTCAGCCGACAGCCCCACGTGAAGCCACCAATGGGACCGCGGGGCCGTTCGTCGGTTGACCGTTCGCGGGCGCCTTCAGGGCTTCCGTGAGCTGCGGTTTGAACTGGATCTCGAACAACTCGGCGTACAGTCCGCCTCGCGCCAGAAGCTCACGGTGAGTCCCCATCTCGACGAGCCGGCCCTGGTCGAGGACGACAAGCTTATCGGCCGCCAGGACGGTCGATAGGCGGTGAGCAATAGCCAGCGTGGTACGCCCTTCCATTAGCGGCCCTAACGCGGCCTGTATGAGCGCCTCCGTCTGGGAGTCGAGCGACGACGTGGCTTCGTCGAGAATGAGAATCCGCGGATCCTTGAGCAGCACCCGAGCGATCGCCAGGCGTTGCTTCTCACCGCCAGATAGCCGATAGCCGCGCTCGCCAACGACGGTGTGCAGACCATCCGGCATCTGCGCGATAAGGTCCTCGAGCCGAGCGGCGCGGCAGGCCGCCTCGATCTCCTCGTGCATTGCATCCGGCCGAGCGTACCGGAGGTTGTCCTCGATCGTGGTGTTGAACAGGTAGGTCTCCTGGGTCACAATACCCATTCCGTCTCGCAACGACGCCACCGTGACGTTCCGAACATCCTGACCGTCGATCTCGATGCGACCATCGGTTACATCGTAAAAGCGAGGGATGAGGTAGGTGGTGGTCGTCTTCCCGGCGCCGCTCGGGCCGACCAACGCCACAAGCTGGCCCGGCTCCGCCTCGAAGCTCACATGACTGAGCGCCGGGCGCCCGGGCGTGTATTCGAAGGTCACATCGCGAAACGCAACCCGACCACGAACGGGGGAGGGGAGCGGCGCAGCGCCCGGCTTGTCCGTAATATCTGGCTTCATGTCCAGGTACTCGAATATCCGCTCGAACAGTGCGAGCGCGCCCATCACCTCGAGCTGTGTGTTTGCGAGCTGGGAGAGCGGCCCGTACAGGCGAGCGAGGAGGGCGACGAAAGCGATGATGGTCCCAAGGGACATCTCGCCGTTGAGAACCAGATACCCGCCGAAGAGGAAGACCACAGCCGGACCAGCCGCTTCGAGTACCTGGAGCAGCATGCGAAACCAACGGCCCAGCATGCTGACAGAGATCTGAATATTCATCAACTCGCGGTTCTTCGCCGAGAATCGAGTGCGCTCGTACGCCTCGCGTCCGAAGGACTTCATCAGCACGAAGCCACTGATGTTGAGCGTCTCTTGCATGATGGCCGTCATGTCAGCCTGGAACCGTTGTGAGACGTGCTGCATGTCGAAGCGCCGATTCCCCACCGGCCGCGCCGCGGCCAGCGCGAGCGGGACCATAACCAGGGACGACAACGCCAGGCGCCATTCCATGCTGACCATCAGCGCGATGGTGGAGAGCAGCGTCAATACCTGCATCACCGATTGGGCCATCGTCTCGTTTACCACGCGGTTGATGCCTGAGACGTCGTTGTTGAGACGGCTCATGATCTCGCCAGTCTTGACCGTCGTAAAGAACCTCAGAGACAGGCCCTGCACGTGCTCATACAGCTTGTTACGCAGGTCGAACATCACACGCTGGCTGATCTGGGCGTTGAGGTAGGACTGCAGGACCCCCAGCAGGCCGCCGAAGGCCGGGGTGATGACCATCCCCAACGACAGGACTGCCAGAAGGCTGAAGTCGCGGCTGGGAATCGCCTGGTCGATGATGGCACGGATCAGTAGCGGGGACACCAGCCCGACGCCTGCACTGAAGGCGATGACCACCAGGGCGAGCGCCCCCTGCTTCCGATAGGGGCCGAATTGGGACACGACACGCAACAGCAACTCACGGCTTACGCGTGTTGGCCCTTTTTGCTCGCGGCGCCAGAACATGCCGCCATGGAACCCAGCACCCATCATGAGTGTTCCTCCCGATCGAGGTCGCCGAGTCGGACTCCTTGCAACGCCCCGATGCGATGAAGCACAAACTCGGCGTCATTCAGCGGTTCGCCTCCCTCCCGTTGGGAAAGGTACTCTCGGAACCGCCGAATGTCTCTAAGTATGCGCCAATGGGTCACGCGGCCGGGTTTTTTGCTCGCGACAGACTGTTCAGGCTCCGACAGGCAGTTGAGGAGCACAGACCACCCAACGACCCGGGCGGCGCGTTTCCAGCCGAGGAACTCAACCATATTGCGCAAGAACTCGGCGTCATGGAGTTCGCCATTGCGCACACCGGTTTCCACAAGCACCCCCACCTCCTCCAGCCAACGACCTCAGCCATGGCAGGCGGGTTTCAATTTTGAATCAAGCGTACATTATTGCAACCGGGAACGCAAAGGGACGGCTGATATAATTCGGCAACGATGGAAAAAGTTGTCCTCGCATACTCGGGCGGGCTCGACACTTCAGTCCTGATTCCCTGGCTCCGCGAGAAGTATGAGCTTGACGTCATTACCCTCACCGCTAATCTTGGCAGCGAGCGCGATCTACCGACGATTCGCGAAAAGGCCCTGCGCACCGGAGCCAGCGAGGCCTATGTCGAGGACGCACGGGACGTATTCGTCCGCTTCTTCTGCTGGCCAGCTCTGCAGGCAGGCGCCATATATGAGGGGGTGTACCCGCTCGGTACGGCCCTTGCGCGTCCACTGATTGCCAAACTGCTCGTCGACGTCGCCCACCGCGTCGGCGCCAACGCGGTAGCGCACGGCTGCACTGGCAAGGGAAACGATCAGGTCCGCTTCGACGTGGCGGTCGCGGCGCTTGATCCCTCGCTCCGCATCATTGCACCAGTACGCGATTACCGCATGCACCGGGACGAGGAGATCGAATACGCGAGGGAGCACGATATCCCAGTGCCCGTAACCGCCAACAGCCCCTACAGCATTGACGAAAACCTCTGGGGCCGAAGCGTCGAGGCAGGCATCCTCGAGGATCCGTGGGAGGAACCGCCGGAGGACGCTTATGCATGGACGACATCGCCAATCGCGGCGCCCAACCAACCAGAATACGTCGAGATCGAGTTCGATCAGGGCGTACCTACAGCCTTGAACGGTGAGACACTCGATGGCGGCGAGATCATCAACCGACTGAACCGCCTCGGCGGGGCCCATGGAGTGGGTCGCATCGACCACATCGAGAATCGGCTGATAGGCATCAAGAGCCGTGAAGTGTACGAGGCCCCGGGCGCCGTGATCTTGCACGCGGCCCATTCCGAAGTTGAAAACATGACTCTTTCCAAAGACCAGTTGCGATTCAAGGCAAAGGTGGCCGTGGAGATAGCCGACCTGGTTTACAACGGCCAATGGTTCTCCGCTTTGCACCAGGATCTTGCCGCGTACGTGGCCAGCTCGCAGCGATTCGTCACCGGCGTGGTGCGGGTAAAACTCTACAAGGGAACGTTGCAGGTCGCGGGGCGGCGCGCCCAACACTCACTCTATGATCCTGGCCTCGCTACCTATACGTCAGCCGACACGTTCGACCACCAGGCCGCGGCCGGATTCATCAGCATCTTCGGCCTGCCCCTCCGCACTCAGGCCCACATCCAGTGGCTCGGACGCTCCTCGGACGACATTCTCCGTTTGTCGGCGGGTGAGGTCGCAGGTGGTCCCCGATCCCCCATCCCCTCGTGAAGCTCTGGGGCGGACGATTCTCTGAGGCCGCCAGCGAGAGCGCCGAAGCGTTCGGCGCATCGATTCCGTTCGACCACCGCCTCTGGCCTTACGACGTCATGGGCAGCGCGGCGCATTGCCGCATGCTGGCGCAGCAGCGGATCATCTCGATCGACGACGCACGGTCGATCCTCCGAGGACTGGCAGGGGTGGCCGCGGAATTGCGAGACGGCAAGCTCGATCTGTCACCGTCGTGGGAGGACATCCACACGCGGGTCGAGGCCCGACTCCGTGAGCTGATCGGTGACCCGGCGGCTCGTCTGCACACGGCACGCAGTCGCAATGACCAGGTTGCGCTCGATCTGCGCATGTTCGCACGCGATGCGCTGTTGGTGGAACTTGATGCACTAGCAACGATTCAGGGCAGCCTGGTAGAAGTCGCAATCCAGCATCCAGAAGCGCTCATGCCCGGCTACACGCATTTGCAGCGGGCACAACCGGTCCTGTTCGCGCATTATCTGCTCGCGTACGTCGAGATGTTCTGGCGCGACGCAGAACGGCTCCTTGACTGCTTCCGCCGGACGGACGTGCTGCCCTTAGGCAGCGGCGCGCTCGCCGGCGTTCCCTACCCCATCGACCGGGACCTGACCGCGCGGCTTCTCGGTTTCAGCGCCATCTCGGCAAATAGCATCGACGCGGTCGCCGACCGGGACTTCGCCGTCGAGCAGCTCGCCGCGCTTGCGCTCGTCGCCATGCACCTCTCGCGGCTGGCTGAGGAGCTGGTGCTGTGGTCGTCCGCGGAGTTCGGTTTCATTGAGATCGCCGAAGCGTACGCCACCGGCTCCAGCATCATGCCGCAGAAGCGCAATCCCGACATGGCGGAGCTCGTACGTGGCAAGACCGGCCGGATGTACGGCCATCTGGTGGCGATGCTCACCATTCTCAAGGGCCTACCACTCGCCTACAACAAGGACTTGCAGGAGGATAAGGAGGCGTTCTTCGACGCCGTCGACACTGCCCAGGCATGCCTGAGCATCACCGCTGAGATGGTGTCAAGCATCCGTCCCAAGCTGGATCGCATGGCAACGGCGGCTGCGGCAAGCTTCTCCACGGCCACCGACTATGCCGACTACCTCGCGAAGCGGGGCATACCCTTCCGCGAGGCGCACGAGGCGGTGGGAAAGCTCGTCCGCCTCTGCGAGGGGCGCGGCTGTGACCTTGCGGACCTCTCGCTGGACGACCTCCACGCGGCCTCGACTCTATTTGATGCATCCGCTGTGGGCATCACAGCCGAGGCCGTCGTCGCCGCTCGCAACGTGGCGGGAGGTACCGCTCCGGCTCGCGTGGCCGCCGCGCGCGAAGCTGCCGAACAGAGGTTGAAAGGTCTGCGAGCCCAGATGGAGCGCCGGCGAGCGACATTACCGACGCTTGACGGGCTCCTCACCCCACCCATCGACTAGAACCGACAGTGAATCGGACGCCGATCGAAACTCGCATCGTCTCTGACCGTGAACAGGAGTTCGCCCACTGTGCGGCGATCCGCGCCGAGGTCTTCGTCGACGAGCAGGGCGTGCCGCCAGAGCTGGAGATGGACGAGCTGGATTCAGCGGCCATCCACGTGCTCGCAACGGTCGAGGGAGAGCCGGTGGGCACCGGCCGCCTGGTACTCAAGGAGGACGGAACCGCTCGGATCGGGAGGATGGCCGTGCTTCGGGTTCACAGGGGTCGAGGCGTCGGCACAGCCGTACTCGAGGCGCTCGTCCAACAGGCTCGGCAATGCGGGGTCGCCACTGCTGTACTGGCGGGACAACTCCATGCTCTCCCCTTCTACGAGCACGGTGGCTTCACCGCCTACGGTGAGGAATTCGAGGAGGCGGGCATCTTACACCGCATGATGTCGAAGCAAATTGGATAAGCCTCGTGGGCGCTCCATCGGTGCGTCGGCGCCCAAGCTGAGCCGTTGACCGACACGAAGCAAGTTGCAATCTACACTGACGGCGCCTGCATCGGCAATCCGGGACCCGGGGGCTACGGCGTTGTCCTCCTCTTCAACGGCCGGCGCAAAGAGCTTTCGAACGGTTTCCGTAGAACCACCAACAATCGGATGGAGCTGCTGGCCGTGATTGAAGGGTTGCGTTCCCTGAAAGAACCTTGCGACGTCACGCTGTTCAGTGACTCGCAGTACGTCGTCAACGGAATGACAAAGGGTTGGGCTAAGAAGTGGGAGAAGAGCAACTGGACGCTCGCATCGGGTGCAAGAGCGCTGAATCAGGACCTCTGGGAGCAACTGTTGAGATTGTGCGAACACCACCACGTCAAGTTCAACTGGGTTCGTGGTCATGCTGGCAATCGAGAAAACGAGCGAGCCGACAAGCTCGCCCTTGCGGCCGCCCATGGCAAGCCGAGTGGTGTGGACGTTGGGTACGAGCAGGTCAATCGCTGAGACACACCGCTTGCAAAAGGAGACCTCAGCTACCGAGGGTAGGCATCCAGAGCGTTTCGACCCGGCACGCGAATCCGGGCAAGAGCGGCGACGTGAGCATCTCGCCGTCGCCAAGCGTCCGTGCGAGATGAAGGGCCGCCTCTTCGCGTCGGTACACCGACACGGCATGGAGCACCGCGTCCGCGATCCAATATTCCCGGACGCCCTGGCGGGAGTAGAGCTTGAGCTTCGCGTCGCGGTCACGGCTCTGGTTCGCAGCCCCCGGTGACAACACTTCGACGATCAGCTCCGGAGCCGCCTTGAAGTGCCCATGATCGTCCACGATCAGCGGGAGCCGCTCCTTGCTGACCCAAACAATATCGGGGATCACGTCGTCGTCTTCAGCGAATACGAGACCAGGCGTCGGATATACGAAGCCGGCGCCGGTGCGCACGCTCCAAATATGCAATTCGGCCGCCAGCACCATGCAGACGTGCTGGTGGGGGAGAGCGGGGTTCTTCGACACGTACAGCTCCCCATCGATGATCTCATAGCGCTTGGTGTTGTCGGGAAAAGCCTCGAGATCCTTCGACGTGAAGCGCACTGAGGTCGCCAATGCTCGCCTCCGATTGGATCGCCTACTGCTCGAAGTATAGCCTTGCGGGCTCGAATCGCTGACCGCTCTTAACGAGAAGCCCTTGAAGATAGAGCTCTAAGCGCGAGTAGTTCATTGCGATCTCCAGGCCACCCTTGGATTGCGCGAAGCCAGGGCGGGTGCTTGCGTCCGTGCTCCTCGACTTCCTTACGCGATCTGTACGACGAGACCAATGGCCAAGACTTCCAGCCCTAGCAGCAGAGTGACTATCAGCGCGTACGGTAGGGCACGTCGCATGATGGCTGCTTCTCGCCCCATGATCCCGGCTGCGCTTGCCCCAATCACTGCCTTATCCGGCGAGACCCCAGCACCGATGGATCCACCTACTGATTGCGCCGCGGCGAGGAGGGCGGGAACCAGCCCCAGAGCGGCAGCGGTCTCCACTTGCAGCACGCCCATCGCTACGTTCGAGTTGGTGTTGCTGCCGGTCATGAAAGCGCCGACGACACCCAGGAAGGGCGACAGGACGGGGAAGGCTGGACCCACAACAGTGCGCAGACCCTTCGCGAGGCTACTGATCATGCCGGCATCTGTCATCAGGAGCGCCATCATGACCATGAACAGCACCGTCGCGCTACTGGTCTTGGACCTGTGAAAGGTCGTGGCCGCGGCGACTCGGAGAGTATCCGCCGGCCATCGACCAACTCGCCAATAGGCCAGGCTGGTCAGCAGAATGGAAATCGCGATGATAACCGACGGGTGCTGGAAGAGTCGTAGCCTCGGATAGCCCAACCTGGGTGGCCAGGGTGATCGCAACTAGCATGTAGTACGGCAGTAGTGCCAGGTGGATGCTCGACTTCCCCTCAGCGACCACGCGTAACGAGCCCTGGGAGGCGCCATCGGCCAGACGTGGTCGGCCAACCCGAGCGATCGCCAGGAGCAGCCCACATCCAACCATCCCCGCAAGAACTGATGCAACGGCCCCTGCCCCAAGGACGGCGGTGATCCAAAGGGTAGCTGCCATGGCCCCGCCGACCCCCATCACGAGAGGAGCGCCCGAACGAACCCCCTTCCAGCCAAGCAGGACATGGAGCACCGCGAACCCGGTGAAAATGATGGGGAGGACGAAGAGGAATCCTAGCCACGGTGCCAACTCCTCGCCGGGGATGCCGGTCACGAGTTGGATCGCAAAGTACGACGAGCCCATCGAGCCAAAGGTGATCGCCCACGAGTGACCCACCATGGTGGCGGCGGCGGCAGCCACCCCATCAAAGCCTGCCACCTGGAGTAATGGCACGACGGAGGCGACTGGCGCCCCAAACCCAGCGAAGCCCTGGATGAAGCCGGAGAAGCCCCAGCCCATCAGGAGGGCTCTCGCCGCTGGCCGCTGAGATGATCCGATCATGGCGGAGCCTATCGTCTCGATAGCGCCCAGCCGGTTGAGGATCGAGTACAAGAACAGCGCGGCCCACACGATCAACAGCACAAACAAGCTCAGCAGTGTGCCCTTTACCATGGCCAGTACCGCTCCAAGGGGACCGAGGCCAAAAACGACCACCCCCAGCACGAGCGCGAGCCCGAAAGCCACGATGGACGATCTCGCAGCTGACCACCGGAGAATGGTGAGCCCGCTCAACAGAGTGACGATCGGCAGCATGGCCAAGACTGACAAGAGCGGATCGGGCAGCGGACCAATCAGCACGGAATGTCTCCCTGCACGGTTAGGGCACGAAAGTCACCTGGTGCCTACCGCCTGGACGGGCACGGATGCCCGCAGAACGATCGCGGCGATGCCGGGCCTCAAGCTAGGTCAGGGAAAGCCAGGGTTGGCCCCAAAGCCACCATAGATTGACGCCCTATTTGGATGCCAGATGGTAACAGCCCCAAGAGCCAGAGCCCTTGTTTGTTCCCGCCGACGTTCAGCGACCACCGCGTGTAAGCTACCACCAACTCCGCCGGGGTCATAACGAAGGACGGGTCGAACGATTGTCCAATGCGGGTGCCAGTGAATTTGAGAATAGCCATATGGAGGGAAGCCGGAAACGCCGATGATTCACCTGGCCGACGTGCATAAATGGTATGGCCCGCTGCATGTCCTGGCGGGCGTGAGCCTCGACATCCCACGAGGCGCCGTCACTGTCGTCGCAGGCCCCAGCGGCGCGGGAAAGTCAACGCTGATCCGCTGCATCAATCGACTCGAAACCTTTCAGCAGGGCGAGATCATTGTCGACGGTGTATCGGTGGGTGCCCCTAAGACCGACGTCAACCAGCTTCGTCAGATGATTGGCATGGTGTTTCAGCATTTCAACCTGTTCCCGCATCTCACGGTGTTGCAAAACATCACACTGGCGCCGATGAAGGTCCGTCGGGTTACTCGAGCGGAGGCCGAATCAACCGCGTTTGAACTTCTCGATCGGGTACGGATCCCCGAAAAGGCGCAACACTATCCCTCGCAGCTCTCAGGGGGCCAGCAGCAGCGCGTAGCCATCGCACGAGCGCTGGCGATGCGCCCCCGGGTCATGCTCTTCGACGAGCCAACGTCCGCCCTTGACCCGGAGATGATCAGCGAGGTTCTCGACGTGATGATCGATCTGGCTCGCGACGAGCAGATGACGATGTTGTGCGTCACGCACGAGATGGGCTTCGCCCGCCAGGTCGCCACAGAGATCGCTTTCATGGACCAGGGCGCCATTGTCGAGAAGGCGCCTCCCGAACAGTTTTTCGCTGATGCCCGGGAAGAGCGCACTCGGGCGTTTCTTGGCAAAATCCTGCGGCAATAGCAGGTAAAGTCTTCTGCACGCCCAGCTTTCTGAACCAAGCTTCTCTTCATGGCCTCGCATCAGCGGGGGCCGAGCACCTCGAGGGGCTTTCCGCAATGCATCGTTGGTTCCGGTCAACGTGTTTACTGTTCGCAGTCCTCGTCGCCGGTTGCGCGCCACCGGCGGCACAGCCCGGCGGCGTGGCACGAGCACCTGAAGGAACCTTGCTCCGCAAAGTGCAGGACCGCGGCAAGATCGTCATTGGCGTGAAGTACGACGTCCCGACGTTCGGCTACCTCAACCCGAGGACCAACCAGCTCGAGGGATTCGACGTCGATCTGGGCAGGGCCATCGCCCGTGAAGTTCTGGGTTCCGAGGACCGAGCTGAGTTCACCCAGGCGAAATCGGCGGACCGGATCCCGTTCCTGAATGCCGGTCAGGTGGACCTGATCCTCTCCACTATGACCGCCAACGAGGAGCGGGCAGGCCAGATCGACTTCACCGACGCCTATTACGTCGCCGGCCAGTCGCTCCTGGTCCGAAATGGCTCAACAGTTAACGGCATCGGCGACCTCGCGGGCCGGACAGTTTGCTCCGTCACTGGCTCGACCTCCGAGGCGAACATCCGCGAGAAGGCTCCCCGCGCCGAGGTCGTCCTCTTCGGGACGTATTCCGAGTGCGTCCAGGCCATGGACAGCGGGCGCGTTGAGGCAGTGACGACCGACGACATCATCCTCCTCGGATTCGCGAATGAGGCGCCGGATCGCTACAAGGTCGTCGGCGGCCAATTCACGATCGAACCCTACGCCGGCGGAATTGCCAAGAACAACCCCGAACTCCTCCAGGCCATCAACGATGCGCTCAAGCGCATCAAGGCGTCTGGCGAGTGGAAGCGGATCTATGAGAGAAACCTGAAGGGCGTGGCCGTCCCGGCGGAACCGCCGGTCGATTGGCGCGAGGTCTATCGGATGCGCCCTTCAGGCGCCTAGAAGCGGAATGGACCTCGGCCTTCTTGCAAGCGGCCTCCTGGTCACCTTAGAGCTAGCAGGCCTGTCGATCGTCCTCAGCCTGGTCCTTGGGATCGCCATCGGCGTCATGCGCGCGGCGCCAGTAGCGCCCGTCGCGATCCTTGCCGAGGGCTACATCGCGTTCTTTCGAAACATCCCCCTCCTCATCGTGCTGTTCTTCGCCCTGAATGGGCTGCCGGCCAGCCCCCTGGGAATCCGTCTGTCCTATTTCGAAACCGCCGTGGCCGGCCTCGTGGTCTATACAGCGGCGTACGTGGCAGAGGTGGTGCGCGCTGGCGTTCAGGCCCTCAGTCGCGGGCAGACGGAGGCCGGCCGATCCCTGGGGATGAGCTGGCTTCAGACGATGCGGCTCGTGCTTCTGCCACAGGCATTGACAGCGATCGTTCCGCCGCTCGGCTCTGTGTTTATCGCGCTCACGAAGAACACAGCGCTGGCGAGCACGATCGCCGTGCCTGAGCTTCTGTACCAGTCACGAATCATCGAATCTCGCACGTTCAACCCAAACGTGCTGTTGCTCACCGGGCTCGTGTACCTGGCTGTCACGCTTCCGCTGGGAGGTCTCGTCAATTACGTCGAGGCGCGCATGTCAGTCGTGGGAGCGAGGTCCCAGGGTGGCCGCTGAGGCGCTGAGCGTCGGGTCTCTCAGGAGAAGGAGCCGGGCGGGGCTTAGCAACAGACAGCAGAGCATGATCGGCGTTGCAGCGGTTTTGGTTTTCCTGCCGTTGGTCTTCCGTATGGAGCCGCGCAATTTCACGCCCTTCACGGAGCTGGCCATCTGGCGATTCCTTGGTGAGGGAGTGGTTACCGTTCTCGTGGTGTCCATTGTGGCGATCGTTGCAAGCCTTCCGATGGCCGCGGCGCTGGCGCTCGGACGACTATCGTCCCAGCGCCCTATCCGCCTGGCCTGCACCGCATTCGTGGAAGGGATTCGTGCGCTACCGCTTCTCTTGCTGATCTTCTACGTCTTTCTTAGCCTTCCGCGGGACCTGCCTGCCTTCTTGAGCCGAGAGACAATTGCCCTCACGGCCGCATTGATGGTCTATACGGCCGCCGTTAACGCAGAGACATTACGGGCCGGCATCCTGGCGCTCGACCCCTGCCAGATGGAAGGCGCGCGTTCGCTTGGGCTCGGCCACTGGGGGGCGATGCGATATGTCGTGCTTCCACAGGTGTTCCGCGACACACTTCCCTCCCTCATCGCGCAGTTCACGACGCTGGTAAAGGACACGTCACTCGGATCTGTGATCAGCATGGTTGAGCTGGTTCAGCGGGGGATCATCATCTTCCAGGGGTTCCGAAACCCGATGGAAACGCTCTACATCGTCGCCTTGTTGTTCTTCTTTTTGAACTTTGCTATGGAGCAAATAAGCATCAGCTTGCGCCCCAGCGCGGCCGAGAGGTGAGGCGTGTCCTCGTGCGTAGGAAGCTAAGTCCGCCCACTTTTGGCTTTGCGTGAAGGCGAATGTTGTGAACAACCGCACGCTCACGGCTATACTGCCCGAGTTTAGTGTTGCAACTGGGCTGTAATAGTCCCGTGACAGTTTGGAGACACGACCGTGTCGGCGACCCGGCAGGGAGCGTCAATGACTCTCGTGAGCGCTGAATCCCAATCAGAAACTCATCAGCGGATACGCTGGCGTGCTATAGCGCGTCGTACCCTCCCCAGCTCCCACAGCAGCGATTCATCATATTGAACGTAAGTGATTGGCTATTTGTGACAGAAATCGCCGCCGGCACCCACAACGAGAACCGACGGTCCGCTACCAGCATCCTGATGCCGCGAGGAAGCGGAATGCTGCGTCCGTCCACTAACTTAGCTCTGAGGTTCGTCTATTGAGTGACATGGCACTGACCTTGAACACCCACCGTCTGCGCATGGAGCGAAGCCTGGCGCTGCGGCTGGGAGAGGGTCAGACGGGCGCGCTCGCCCGGATTGGACCTCGCGGCATCGGCGCAGTTCTTGCAATCACCGTCGCGGCCTCGGTAGGAGTCGCGGCCATCCTCCCGAGTCGAACCGTGACGCCAACAACCACCATCTCGGTCGCTGGGGCCGACGCACTGGTCTACGTCCCAGAGTTGCTACGCCCCGAATTGGCCCCACCCGGACCCACGACCACGCCGCTGCCCGCCCGCTACGTCGTCGAGGAGGGCGACACACTTCTCAGTCTCTCATTCCGGTTCGGATCGTCCACTGAGTCGATCCGAATCGCCAGCGGCCTCCGCGATGCCGATCTGTTGGGCATCGGCGAGCAGGTGTTGATTCCATCGTCGGAGAGCCTGCTTCAGACCATCGATCCCATGGTGAGCTGGGCAGAGGCCGCTGAAGGCTACGGTGTCGAAGCGGCGCTGCTGACCGCTTACAACGGACTTACCGCGGACGTGGCCGACTTCCCAATCAACCGTGGCGTCATCGTCCTCCCTGGTGGGGTTCCCGAGACACCGATCATTCGGGCCGCCGGCAGCCGCAACACGGCTGCGGTTGCCACTGCGAATGGAGAAGCGAGCACGGTATACACGGTTGAAGAAGGAGACACGATCCTCGCGATCGCAAGCAAGCTGGGGGTTGCCTCGGCCGCGATTATCGAGGCGAACCGACTCTCCAACTCAGACGTGATCGTGATCGGAGCTCAGCTAGAGGTGCCACTGTGGAGCCGCCCAGCCGTTGACGCGACGAGCGGGTCTGCAGCCACCGCGACCGCGGGTACCGCAGCCCAAGCGCCCACCAAGCCCAGCGTACCCATCGTTTACGAGGTCGCACCTGGCGACACGATCGGGGGGCTTGCAGAGAAGTTTGGAGTCGACACGGACACGATTGTGCGAACAAACGAGTTGCGCAATGCCGACAGCATCGCGATAGGGGATCAGCTAACCATTCTGCCCATCTCCGGGCTGATGTACACGGGTGCTCGGCCCCTTCCTCCGCCGCCCCCGAGGCCGTCCGGCCCCACTAACTACCAGGTGCAACCCGGCGATACGATCGGCGCGATTGCACGCAAGTTTGGCGTAGACTCGGCGGACATCGTGGCTGCCAACAGCCTGCGCAGCGATTTCATCGGGATTGGCCAGAGCTTGCGAATCGTGGCCGGCGCCGCGCCAGTTGCCGGTGTGGCGCGGGCCAACACGGCGCCTCAGCAAGTGACGCGAAACCTGCCCGTTCCCGCCTCCCAGCCCTCGCGGCCCCTGGCTCAGGCCACCGGCGGCGGGGGAGTGGTGGCCACCGCGATGCGGTTCCAGGGTTCCCGCTACGTGTTTGGCGGCACGACGCCGTCCGGGTTCGACTGTTCCGGCTTCGTCTACTACGTGATGAACAACTCAGGTAAGTCCATGTCGCGAGGGATGTGGGGGCAGTACGGCGCTGGCGCGCATCCCAGCCGCAGTGAGCTGCAGCCGGGCGACATCGTGTTCTTCCAGAACACGTACATGCCAGGCCTGTCGCACAACGGCATCTACATCGGCAACGGCCAGTTCATCCACGCCGCGGACGAACGTTCGGGCGTGAAGGTCAACAACCTCTCAGAAGCCTACTGGGCAAGCCGCTGGTTCGGAGCCACCCGCGTTTAGCCTGTGCCGCCGAGCCTGTAGTGACCTCACCATCATCTCGCTACGTACGGACAGCCGGGGCGGACGGTGTGTCGGAGAACGGCATCTGGGCTGTCTGTCCCCCACTCCTACTGTCGGGCCGCAGCGGTGGGAGTTCAGGGCTGTGCTCGCCCACGAGGTCGGCCACCTCGCCCGCCGCGACTATCTTGCCGCATGGCTGGGCACCGTACTGCGCGATACCTTTTGCTACCTGCCAACGAGTTGGGCGGCGAACCGGCAGCTGCAGCAGAAGAAGCTGGCATGCGACGACCTGGCAGTGCGGATCACACCTCGGCCCCTCGCCCTGGCGAGCGCACTGGCCAAGGTCTGGCAACCGACGCTGTCCGGGAGCGCGGCCAGATTGGCGCAGTCATTCGAAGGAGCCGGCGAATCAATCGAGGGGCGCATCGAGCGACTCCTCGCCGGGCCCGCGCCGTCCACTGACGGAAGCCTTTCCCCACGCGACCACCCACGCTTGCGGTCCGTCTTCGTGGCTGGCTCGGCGCTGACGGCCCTGGTCGCTCTCCAGAGCGCGACCGCTGCTTTGCTGCTCGCCCCCATGGGCTGCGGGCCATCCTCGGCGCTTTCCAGGCTGGTCTAATCGAGAGAGGAGAACTTACTCATGGAGAATTTGCTCGGTCTTCTGCCCTTCCTTGCCTGTCCGCTGATGATGGGACTCATGATGTTGTGGATGATGCGCGGGCAATCCAGCCAGGCTCGAGATGGCACGTCGGACGTGGAGGCTCCGGCTCGTCAGCCGGTGGCGACAGCGCACGCCACCCAGATCCGGCTTGCCGAGCCGGGCACGCCCACCGCTCGGCCGGCATGGAATGCCTTCGGCCTATGCTTGAATTGGAAGGTCGTCGCGGCGCTCGGGATGGTTGGCCTCGCGATCTGGGTAATCGCGCCAGGGCTCATCTGGGCCGCGGCGCCGCTCTTGGTGCTGGCCGCCTGCCCGCTTTCCATGCTGTTCATGATGCGCGGCATGCAGGGCCCCAGCTGAGCCAGGGCCGCACTCGCGCTTCGCGAGCCCGATGCTCGGGGGCGTCGCGGTCCTCTTCGTCGCAGCGGTCAGGTCGAGCGTGGCGCCGCGCTGTATGAGAGCAACTGCCGGAGCTGCCACGGTGGGGCCAGCGGGGGCACGGTGCGAGACATCCCGCCGCCCCACAATGCGAGCGGCCACACCTGGCACCACCAAGACTGCCTGCTCACGAAGATCATTGTGGACGGATTCGAGGACCCGGATGCACCGGAGGACAAGCCGAAGATGCCTGCTTTCAAGG
>JAERMM010000054.1 GCA_016844585.1 Chloroflexota bacterium
GCTGTCTGCAAGGCCTCTTCGAGCTGGCGTCGATCCCCTACGTTGGGGCTCCGGTTTTTGCCTCCGCGGTCGGCATGGACAAGATCCTGATGAAAATGGTCTTTCGCGCGGCCGGACTTCCTCTGACTGATTACGCGCCGTTGGAGCGCGGGGATTGGGAGCGAGATCATGCGGGCACGCTCACGCGTATGGAGATTGAGATCGGTTATCCATGCTTCGTGAAGCCCGCCAACCTGGGCTCGAGCGTCGGCATCTCGAAAGTACGAAATCGCGCCGAGCTCGCCGACGCATTGAACCTCGCGGCCGAGTTCAGCTCCCGCATCCTCGTCGAGCGCGGACTTGAAGTCCGGGAATTGGAATGCGCCATCCTGGGAAACCAGGAGCCGATGGCGTCGGTGGTGGGGGAAGTACTCCCATCGCGAGAGTTCTATGACTATGAGGCCAAGTACCATGATCCCACTACGACGTTTGTCATACCCGCCGACATCGACGAAGGGGTAAACGTAGAGATCCGCGGACTCGCCGTAAAGGCGTTCAAGGCGATCGGGGCGGCCGGGATGGCCCGGGTCGACTTCTTCCTGGGGCGGGGAGATGGTCGCGTCTACCTCAACGAGATCAATACGATACCAGGCTTCACTTCGATGAGCGTTTACCCACGGCTGTGGCAGGCCACCGGAGTTCCGTATCCAGATCTCATCGATCGCCTGATCCAGTTCGGCCTCGATCGTCACGCAGACGAGGCCCGAAATCGAACTGAATACGAGCGTCCTCCACCTTAGGAAACGTGAAGGCGCAGGAAACGTGAGGGTCACCGTCCGGTGCAAACCCTAAGCTTCGTCTCGGAGGAACGGTTCGCTGTCGAGCCGGATGAGCTATGGCCGCTGGTTTCCGATACGCAGCGACTGAATCAGGCCATCGGCTTGCAGGCCGTGCAGTACACGCAATCGTCGCGGCCCGAGGGTGGCAGTGTCCTAACTGGCGAGTTTCGCAAGTGGGGCATGCTGTGGGCGCGATGGACGGAGCACGCGTTCGACTTTGTCAAGCCGGAGCATTACAGAGTTCTTCGCGAATACTCGGTCGGAATGCTCATCAGTCTCGATGGTGGCGTCGTCCTCACCCCTGAATCAGGAGGCGTTCGCGTGACGGTCTGGGCGGATATCGTGCCGCGGAACCAGCTCGGCTGGGCGGTCGCGAAGTGGTGGGTTGGGCCGGCATCTACGGGGCGCGTCATCGCACAGTGCCGCATCTTTGAGGGCTACATTCATCAGCAGCGGGCCAATGCATTTCCTCAGCTGGAGGTGGACGCGGAGGTCGATAACCGCAGGTTGGACGAGCTGGCGGTTCGCCTGAAGTCGGACGCTCCGGACAGCGGGATCGTCGACCGTCTCGTCGAAATGCTGCGCAAAGCCCCCGATGACCGGGTGTTCGGCATGCGCCCATTCGAGCTGGCCGATCGGTGGGGTGTGGATCGCCATGAAACGCTGGTTGTGTTCCTGCGTGCAACGACTGCGGGCCTGTTGGACTTGCATTGGGACGTGTTGTGCCCGAACTGTCGCATTCCCAAAGCCAGATACGGCCGGTTGCAGGATCTCCAGGAGCAGGCGCACTGCGAGACCTGCAACATAACCTTCGACGCTAACTTCGACCGGCTCGTAGAGGTCCGCTTTACGGTGTGTCCTTCCATCAGGACGACCAACGTCGGAATTTTCTGCGTGGGCGGACCGCAAAACGTTCCCCACGTTCTTGCTCAGGTAGAGCTGTCGCCCTCGACCAGTGTCGAGTGGCCGATTCCAGCCGGCGGCAAAGCCTACCGTCTCCGCTCGGCGCAAAGCGCCGGAGCCGCCATTCTGGAAGTAGACGACCTGGAGAAAGGCCCCACGTCGTTCGCGGTCACGGCTTCGGGTTTCGCACCGCCGTCAGCTAGGGTCGCGCCCGGCCACGCCGCCCTTCGCATTGAGAATAGACTCGAAACAACCGCCGTGGTCGCATTGGAACAACAGTTCTGGCCGGATACCGCAGCCACCGCGGCCGTGGTCAGCACGCTCCAGGACTTTCGCGACCTGTTTTCATCCGAGGTGCTGGCACCGGGTATGCAGATCGGTATCGAGCGGCTGACGATATGCTTCAGCGACCTGGCTGGCTCTACAGCGCTGTACGAGCAGCTTGGCCAGGCGCGTGCCTTTAGGCTCGTGCATGTCCATTTCCATCTCTTGGAGGACGCTGTGCGCTCGAATCGGGGCGCAGTGGTCAAGACCATCGGGGATGCAGTCATGGCAGTGTTTTCGTCTGCGAACGCCGCGCTGGCGGCCGCGATCGCCATGCAACGCAGCATGCGCGACCTCAATGCGGTGGAGGGTTTCGACCTCGATCAGCTCTTGAAGATCGGAATCCACTGTGGTCCTTGCGTTGCAGTCAATCTCAACGATCGCCTTGATTACTTTGGGACTACGGTAAATATGGCCGCGCGAACTCAGCACGAGGCGCGCGGTGGCGAAATCCTCTTGACCGACTACGCGCGCCTCGAACCGGGAGTCGACGACATCATCCAGGCGGAGGCCGGGATGCATGAATCCTTTGAGGTCATGCTGAGGGGGATTGGGCATCCAGTGGTCCTGCACCGGCTGTCCGCTTTCGCCGCGGCGTCTCCGTCTCCGTCGAGCGCAGTTGGCGGTCAGCCGACTTTCGCGGCCTCAGACATTGCCTCGCCAACGGCCTGAATCACGGCGTCAACGTCGGGCTCGGTGTGGGCGAGTGAGAGGAACCAGGCCTCGAACTGAGACGGCGGCACATAGACACCGCGGTCGAGCAGAGCGTGGAAAAAGCGGCCATATCGTTCGGTGTCGGATCGTTTGGCCGCTTGCTCATCCCGAACGGATTGGTCGACGAAGAATGGCGTGAGCATAGATCCGACTCGCTGGATCTGTAGAGACACACCTGCCGCGTCGGCGGCGCCGCGGAGGCCGACCGCTAGTCGCTCACCAAGGCTGTTGAGCCAGGGGTAGACACCGGGCTCAAAAAGGAGCTGCAAGGTGGCAATACCAGCCGCCATGGACAGGGGGTTCCCCGACAGCGTGCCGGCCTGATAGACTGGGCCCTCGGGCGAAACCAGGCCCATCAGCTCGCGTCGACCTCCGTAGGCCCCAACCGGCAGGCCCCCGCCGATGATCTTGCCGAGGCACGTGAGGTCTGGACCAATCCCAAACCGCTCCTGTGCACCCCCAAGCCCGACGCGGAACCCGGTGATAACCTCGTCGAATACCAGGACGGCGCCGTAGTCACGCGTGATGGCCCGAATGCCCTCGAGGAAGCCGGGTTTCGGCGGTACTACGCCCATGTTGCCTGCGATTGGCTCGACGATAACCGCCGCGATGTCGGCCGGATAGCGGTGGAAGGCATCCTCGACTGACTGTAAGTCGTTGTACGGCACGCTGAGGGTGGATGACGCCCAGGTCTCTGGCACTCCAGCGCTGGATGCAGCCCCAAGCGTCAGGACTCCGGAGCCCGCGGCCACGAGAAGCGAATCGCTGTGCCCGTGATAACCCCCGTCGAACTTCAAAATCCGCTCGCGGCCCGTGAAGCCACGCGCGACCCGCAGAGCGCTCATCGTAGCTTCGGTACCAGACGATACGAAACGCAGCTGCTCGATGGAAGGCATCGCTGACGTGATCAGCTCGGCCAGCAGGACCTCGCGCTCGGTTGGCGCGCCAAACGAGAATCCATCCAGCGCCGCTTCCTGGACGGCCCGGACCACGTCCGAGTTGGCGTGGCCGAGAATGAGTGGACCCCAGGAGGCCACGAGGTCGATATAGCTATTCCCATCGACGTCGGTGATTCGTGGGCCACTTCCCGACGCGATCACTGGCGGAGAGCCGCCAACCGCGCGAAAGGCGCGAACTGGGCTGTTGACGCCTCCGGGGAATAGGGAGCGGGCGCGCTCAAAGATACGACGGGAATGCTCTGTCGGACGGAACTCTAGCCCCACGTAAGCAGTCGGGCGGCCTCGCGGGCGTGGTACGTGAGGATGAAGTCGGCGCCGGCGCGTTTGATGGAGTGGAGGATCTCCATCATGATGGCGTTGCCATCAATCCAGCCCCGCTCCGACGCGGCCTTGACCATGGCGTACTCGCCGCTCACGTTGTACGCGCCGACCGGTACGTTGGCCATCTGTTTCACGCGCCACAGCACGTCCAGGAACGCTAGCGCGGGCTTGACCATCACCATGTCGGCGCCCTCGGCCAGGTCCAGTTCGACCTCGTGCAGCGCCTCTCGGCCGTTGGCCGGGTCCATCTGATAGTCGCGACGATCGCCAAATTGCGGCGCCGACTGGGCAGCTTCCCGGAAGGGCCCGTAGAAGGCCGACGCGTATTTCGCAGCGTAAGACAGGATAGGAGTATTCTCGAAGCCGTGTGCGTCGAGGCCAGCACGGATGGCACGCACGCGACCGTCCATCATGTCCGACGGGGCAACGACGTCAGCACCGGCCGCCGCCTGTGAGACTGCTGTTGCGGCGAGCAGCTCCAGCGTGGGATCGTTCGCAACCGTCCCGTTCTCGACGATTCCGCAGTGCCCGTGGCTCGTGTACTCGCACAGGCAAAGATCGGTTATCACGACCATGTTCGGGACAGCCTCCTTGATCGCGCGCACGGCTCGCTGCGCTATTCCGTCGTGGTCGTAAGCCCCGCTCCCCGTCTCATCTTTGTGGTTCGGTACGCCGAAGAGAATGACGGCTGGGATGTGCAGCTCAGCGGTTTCGCGAACGTCGCGGACTACTTCGTCGACGGAAAGCTGATCGACTCCCGGCATTGAGTCCACCGGCTCGCGCCGCGAAGCGCCCTCGACGACAAAAAGGGGCTGAATGAAATCATGCGGTGTTAGTGAGGTCTCTCGGACAAGTGTGCGTAGCCCCGCGGAGCCGCGCAGGCGGCGGGCGCGGACGGTCGGAAAGGCCCCGAGGGGGGTGGCGTCTGACCGATGCGGCCCGGCGTCAATCTGGCTGCTGTACTGCCGCATGTCGTTCCCCCGTTTTTCCCCTAGTGTCGCCGGAAAAGTAATCGCGCATGGCGCTGATAAGTCCAGGGATGGTGTAGGTATTGGCCACGATGCGTGGGTCAAGCCCAACCTGGTGCGCCGTGCCCGCCGTTATTGGGCCGATGCAGGCGACGACGACCCGCTGCAGGAGATCTGCTCGACCACCCACAATCCCCATCAGCGCCCGGACTGTAGAGGAGCTTGTAAACGTCGCGATCTCGATCTGGCCTCGAGCGAGCTGGTCGAGCAGGAGAGGGGGGGCGTCGGCGGCCTCTGTCCGATACGCGACGACGGCCTCGACATCAGCGCCCTCATTCTGCAGACCGCGAACGAGTGCGTCTCGCGCGATGTCCGCGCGCGGCAGGAGCACCCGTCGTCCGGACAGAGGCTCCGCGTCTGCCAGACAGGCAACCAGGGCCTCGGCCACGAACTCATCAGGCACAAGGTCAACGGGCACGCCCCGCACCCGGAGGGTTTCGGCGGTTTGTGGGCCAATCGCGGCGACACGACCTCCGTGAAACCAGCCTTCATCAGTGCCAGCGGCGCTCAACCGTTCGAAGAAAAAACGAACCGCGTTGGCGCTGGTAAAGACCACCCAGTCATATGAGCCACGTTGGATTGCGCTGTCCAGCGGTGCCCACGAGACTGGCGCCGCAATGCGAATGGCTGGGACCTCGATGGGGCTGGCGCCCTCAGCGATAAGTGCATCGCTCAGCCGGGCGGCCTGTTCATGCGGCCGCGTGACGAGAACGGTGCGTCCGCTAAGCGGGCCCTTCATGCTATCAGTCCTGCCGCGGCGCTTCGGAGCAGGGCCATCCCGGCTTCAGTGCCCAAGCGTTGGGCGTCTGATAACGGCCCCCGGGCCGTCGTGCGCCAAACCTTGCCGCTCTCGTCGGCAAGAAATGTGGATACTTCACATGTCCCCCCATCCTCCCGCGCGAACGCGCCGACGGGGGTACGGCATGATGCGCCAATTGCGATTGCCACCGCACGCTCCGCTTGTGCGCACGCACGGGTGGTCTCATCGTCGAGTTGACTGATGATCTCGATCGATCGCCGGTCGCCTTCGCGCGTCTGGGCGGCGAGGATCCCCTGGCACACCGCTGGTGTAAAGAGCGAAGGGTCGAGTATCTCACTGATCGCATCCTGAAGGCCCAGGCGCCTCAAGCCCGCAGCCGCGAGCACCACTGCGTCCACTGTTCCGTCCATCACTCGTCGAATGCGTGTGTCTACGTTCCCACGGAGTGGTTCCACCGTCAGGTCAGGCCGCGAGTCGTGTAACTGCGCCCGACGCCGTGGGCTTCCAGTGCCAATCAGTGCGCCCACGGGCAGTTCTCGTAGAGAACACACCCCCTTGCTGACAAGAGCATCCCGTGGGTCTTCTCGGGTCGGGAAGGCAGCGACGCACAGGCCCGGCGTAGACTCGGACGGCATGTCCTTCGCGCTATGAATGGCGACGTCAATTCTTCCGTCGAGGAGCGCGGCCTCGATGCGACGGACGAACACGCCTTGCCCATCGATTTGCGCGGCATTGAGGCCTTGTTCGTCATCGCCCTCGGTGCGGATGACTTCCACAGCGCACTCTAACGTTGGGTGAAGCCGCTGCAGGGCAGCGATCACAAGCGTGGTCTGCCGCACTGCCAGTGGGCTCCCTCGGGTCCCTACCCGCATGGGTCGAGCGAGTCTTGCCTCAGTCAACTCGGACGAGTGACAGGCTCGCGCTCGTCAAACGGAAGCGAGAACAACTCGCGAACGGAGCTGGCCAGTTGTTCTGCGTCCGGGTTGCCGCTCTTTGCCTTCAGGGCGGAAACCGGCCCGTGCAGAATGCGACGAACGATGGATGCCGTCATGACGTCTATCATGTCTTGCTGTTCAGCCGACAGCGTTGGAAACCGGCGCATTGTTCGATCCATTTCTGACCGGCGGATCGCTTCGGCTTGCTGGTAGAGAGCGCCAATGGTTGGAACCAGGCTTTCGGCCTCGCGCCATGCGCGAAATCCGGCCAATCCCTCGTCGATGATCGACTCGACGGCGGCCACCTCAGACTGGCGCCCCTCCAGATTCGCCATCGATCCCGCCTGAAGGTCGTCCACGTTGTAGAGCACCACACCGGGGATTTCCGCAACGTCTGGGGCGATGTCCCGCGGCACAGCGATGTCAATGCACAGCAGACGTCGTTGGAGGCGAGCGGACATGGCGCGCCGTGCGTCTGCAACGGAGACGACGGGCTCTACCGAAGACGTCGAGCTAATCACGATGTCGGCTGCGGTGAGGGCTTCGACAAGATCGTCGAATGGGACTGCGCGCCCGCCGACGGCGTGGGCGACGTCCTCCGCGCGCGCGAAAGAGCGATTGACGACGAGGATCTGGCTGAGGCCGTCATCCATGAGACTGCGAACTGTGGCCTGACCGGCCTCGCCAGCGCCGATGACCAGAACGCAGCGATTCTGAAGGTCTCCATGGACACGGCGAGCCAACTCGACGGCCACTGAGCTCGGTGACACTGCGCCGCGCCCAATGTTCGTTTCCGCTCGCGCCCGCTTCCCCATCTCGATCGCCAGGGGGAGTGCTCGTCCGAGGAGGCGTCCGACCGTTCCAGCGCCGCGTGCCCACTCAAGTGCGTCGCGCACCTGCCCGAGGATCTGCGCCTCGCCGAGAACCATCGAGTCCAGCCCGCACGCCACCTCGAACAGATGCCGGATCGCTGCGTCATCGGTCAGACCGTAGGTGTGGTCTTCAAGGTCCGAGGGCTCCACGCCGCGCTCGTTTGCGAGAAACTGAATGAGGGCTGGGGCCTGGTCGTCCTCGGTCACAGCGTACAGCTCCGTGCGATTGCAGGTCGAGAGGACGTAGGCTTCGCCCGCAAACTCCAGGAGCGCACGCAAGGCGTGAGGTAAGCGCTCATCGGTGAAGGCCAACCGCTCGCGCAACTCCAGCGGCGCCGTTCGGTGGCTTACTCCGAGCAGGCTTAGCGTTGGTCGCGCTGTCAACGGAGTGCCATTTTGGTTGATGCGTCATCCGCGCCCGCGCCTGTGACCCCTATGAGTACTTCGTCCATGAATCGCTCGGCGTCCCGCATGATGCGACCGAGCTGGTCGCTCAGCTCCGGGTGCGATGAGACACTTCGGGCCAACACGTCGAGCAACGGACGGCGGAAAACCAGGTAGGCCTCGACCGACTGGGAGGTCTGAACCCCGACCTCGCGCGCGATTGTTCCGTAGCGGCCGCCCGACGACCTTGCGCTGGCGAGGGCTCGCTGCCTGATTTTGGGCGACGATGTCGAGAGGTATGAGCCGAGTTGGCGCAGGAGCTCGTCTCCAAGCTCGTGGAATCGCAAGCGGGTTTCTGCGTCGATCCCAGCCATCCAGCCCTGATGTGCGGACGGAGAGTGGGCGAGTGACCGATAACGGGTGCGAAGCTGCTCGATGATCGCCTCGCAGGTGGCCTCGCGCGGTTCCACTGGTGGAGTTCGGCACAGATCGGCGATCTCAGTGGCGCTAAAACGCCGGTGACCGCCCGGCGTGCGATAGACGCGGAGCCGTCCGCTGCTGGTCCACTGGCGAAGCGTCGCCGGATTCACTCCAAGCAGCCGGCACGCGGGTCCGATGGAAAGCCATTCTGGTGATTCGACGACGATGGGCGTCTGCGCCAAAGAGTAGCCCAAACCTATAGAAATCTATGGCTATCTGCCAAAAGCTTCGCAACCGTACCATTGGCCGGTCCGACAAGTCAAGGCGTCGTGTGTCGGTGACTGGACTCGGCGCTGCCCGTACGGTATCGCCCAATCGATAATGGTGGGCTAAGCATTTGGAGTACGGCATTGCGGGTCCTCCTAGCAGGCGGCGGGTCGGGCGGATCGGCCGCGCCGGTCATCGCGGTGGGCGAGGCGCTTCAGCGGCAACGCGACGATGTCGAGATCCTGTATGTCGGGACGACGGCCGGACCGGAGGCTGCGCTGGCCAGGCTGGCCGGGTTTCGCTACGTTGGGATTCGGTCGGGGAGGCTTCGACGATTTGCAACCTGGCGAAACCTGATCGATCCTGCGCTTGTCGGCCTTGGGTTCGCCCAAGCGATCCGACTCGTCCGCCAGTTCAAGCCAGATGTTGCCTTCGGAGCCGGCGGGTTTGCGACAGTGCCGCCGCTGTTGGCTGCGAGGGTTCTCGGGGTACCAGTCGCAGTCCACCAGCAGGACGTGCTGCCGAGCCTGGCTAACCGCATGGTTGTGCCATTTGCTTCGAGGGTTACGGTTGCGCTTGCGGAAACCTGCGTCAGACCGCGCTGGGCCGACGCACGAGTCGTTGGTAATCCGGTCCGTGCTTCGATTTACGAGGGGAGTGCCGAGCGGGCCCTCACCACATTCGGATTGATGCCCGGGCTCCCGTCCCTGCTGGTAACGGGCGGTGGGACGGGAGCCCTGCGCCTCAATCAGATTGCCGTCGAGGCCGTCGGCGCGATCATCGACCGATGCCAGGTCATTCACCTCACGGGCGTGGGGCGCGCTGTCACGCCCCAGAATCACCCGAGATACCGTCAGTACGAGTTTTTGACGCGAGAGATGCCCGATGCGCTGGCCCTCGCGGACGTGGTAGTGACGAGAGCGGGAATGTCGTCGCTATCGGAGATCGCTGCCTTGTACAAGGCAGCGATCGTTGTTCCAATGCCGGCCACGCACCAGGAGGCGAACGCCGCCGTGTTCCGAAAGCGCCGGGCCGGCATCGTCCTCGACGAGCCAACGCTCACGCCCGGCCGGCTGGCTGATGAGGTGCGGTCGCTCCTCGGCGACCCCGGTCGCCGGCAATCGCTCGGGGATGCGGCCGCGATGCTGCTGCCACCCACGGCAGCCGACGCCCTAGCGGAGGAGCTGTGCGAGCTCGCTGCTAGCGGATGACGACGTCCAGGCCATCAGCTCCCGTCACCTCGCAGCGTACGTCCTCGCCAGCGCGCCAGATACGAATCGACAGTTGCCAGGGTCCCAGCCGCAAGTTCTGGAAACGCAGCTCGTTGAGCCACGGCAGCAGTGCGGGGCGCAACTCTACCCGTTTGCGGGGGAGGTCGGGATTCAACCCGATCAGGGCCTGCAGCATGTGTATGACCGAGCCGGCTGCCCAGGACTGTGGCGCGCAAGACACGGGATATTGCGCTGGCAGCGACTGGTAGCGCAAGTCCCGACTAAAGCCGCAGAAGAGCTCAGGAAGGCGGTAGCCCGGAAGTCGAAATCCTGCGTCGAAGACCTGGCCGATGACCCGTGCTGCTTTGTCCTGGTAGCCGGCCCGACTCAGCCCAGCAGCCACCATCGAGTTATCGTGCGGCCAGATCGAGCCATTGTGGTAGCTGATTGGGTTGAAGGTCGGGTAGTTTCCGCTGAGCGTACGCAACCCCCAACCACACAGCATGTCGTCGAGCATCAGCCGCTCAGCAGCCGCGTCGGCGTGCGGGCCTTGCAGCAACCCCGTCAGGAAGCAGTGCCCGGGGTTCGTGGTTACCGCCCGAACCTGCTTCTTCTCGCCGTCCAGCGCCTCGGCATAGAAGCCCTCGGATTCCATCCAAAAAGCGTCCTCGAAACGCTTGCGCCGCATCGCGGCTGACAGAGCAAGCGCGGCGGCTCGATCGGAGTCGCCCCAGTGCTCATAGATCTCCGCCATGCCTGACTCGGCGGCGTAGGCGTAACCCTGCACCTCGGCAACTGCAACGGGGGATTGGGCGAGTCTGCCGTCCGGGAATGCTATCGAGTCAAATGAGTCCTTCCACCCCTGATTGGAAATGCCACTCGCGGAATGCGATTCATACTCGATAAGGCCATCGCCATCGCGGTCACCGTAGATGCGAATCCATTCGAGTGCTTGCTCGAGGTGCGGTTTGAGGTCGGCGGCCATGACCCAGTCATCGGTCCATTTCATCAACTCGCTGAACAACCACACGAACAGCGGGGTCGAGTCGACGCTCCCGTAGTACGGCGACTGCGGTACCTCGCCGAGTGCCGCCATCTCTCCCGAGCGTATCTCGTGCAGGATCTTGCCGGGCTCTTCGTCGCGCCAGGTATCGAGATGTCTACCCTGGTGCATCGCTAGGAACCGCAGAGTCCCATACGCTATGTCCGGATTCAGGGCGAGCGTTTGAAGCGACGTAATGAGGCTGTCGCGACCGAAAGGTACCGCGAACCAGGGAATGCCAGCGACGGGCAGCAGCCCGGTAGGTACTCGGTTGATGACCAGCCTAAGATCCTGCACGCTCTGTCGGATCAATGCGTTCAGCAGCTCGCTGTCGGACTCGATCCGCGTGCAGGAGGACTCCCACTCATTGTATTCATCGAGAATGCGCGTGAATGATTCGTCCAGCGACGGATACTGGCGTGCGGCGATCAGTGGCTCCCCCAGAGTTGGAACGATGTGCACTGTTAACGACCAGCGCTCGCGCGGCAGCAAATCGACATGGTAAACGGCTTGCACCAGAGGCGGCTGCATTCCAAGCTCTTCGCGCGGGTCGCCTGTTCCTGAGCCAATGTTCCAGGGGGTGGTCCGTTGAGGGCTCGAGGTGGTGGATACCGCCTCGACGGAGTCTGGTAGCCGGTCGAATCCAACTTCTGTGG
>JAERMM010000263.1 GCA_016844585.1 Chloroflexota bacterium
GCCCGATGCTCGCCTCATGCAAGAGGAGATCTTTGGCCCTGTGCTCGCCATGACGGAGGCGCGGGATTTCGACCAGGCGCTCGCAATCGCCAATGGAACGGTCTACGGGCTGACGGGCGGTGTTTATGCGCGAGATCCTGAGAAGCTGCTGCGAGCCCGACGCGAGTTCCACGTCGGCAATCTCTATCTCAACCGCAAGATCACCGGGGCGCTCGTGGGTGTGGAGCCGTTCGGTGGCTTCAACATGAGCGGAACCGATTCGAAGGCGGGCGGCTCGGATTACCTGAAGCTCTTCATGCAGGCGAAGGTGGTCTCTGAGCGGCTATAGGTATGCCGCAAGGAGCCTATGGGGCCGCGGCTCGGAGCTCGTCGGCGAAGTCGGTAATGGCGCGCTGGACCGGCCACTGTGGCTCGTATTTCAGCTCAGCGCGGGCAAGAGTGAGGTCAAGGGGCAGGGGTGCGGGGGCCTCAGCGCCAGTGCTCGCGGGTATGACATTGGCGCCCGGCACCGCTTGATTGATGGCCGCGGCGAAGGTCGCCGCTGAGGCGATCTCGCCCGAGCCGACGTTGTAGACGCGCGTGCTCGGCTTTTCGACGAATATCGCCTCGCGGACCGCCAGCGCCACGTCCTTCACGTAGGCTCGCTCCCCGGTCGGGACGTCCAGCGGAATAGTCGTCCCCGCTGGCGACGACATGGCTTGCATTAGGGCATTCTGAATCGCTCTGCTCGCCGGGCCGCCGTCGACGGCATCTCGCCGGCCGTACACGGCGCATGGACGACAGATGATGAGGTTGACGCCAGCAATCTGGTGGTAGGCGAGTCCAATGATCTCACACGCCGCCTTGTAGGCGGCGTAAAAGCTGCTCGGCGGCCGGTACGGCTCGTCCTCTTTTGGCCCGGAGCCAGTCCGTTCAGACCTGCCGTATACCGTTGCCGAGCTGACGAAGACGATGCGGTTGAGGCTGCGGATGCGCGCGGCCTCGATCATGTTGCGCGTGCCGACCACGTTTACGTCGAACGCGAGCGATGCATTCTCCTCGGTTTTTGGCGCTACGAGCCCGCCGGTGTGGAGGATCCGCGTCACTCCGCGGCGCAGCATCAGGTCGATGATGTGGGGCAGGTCGCGCACGTCGCCCTGCTCCACGTGGAAGAGCTTGCGGTCAGGGCCCACCACGCTTTCAATGTACGAGAGTGACGGATTCGGGTCGTAGATCACAACACCCACGCCCTGGTCCAACAGGGACCGGGCGGTATGTGTCGCGATGAGCCCGGCGCCCGTGACGAGGATAGTCATTGGTCGACTCCATCTATCTGGCTAGATTGATCGGCGCTCCTGATTGCCCCTGCGAGAAGGGGTAGGCAGGCCTCGCGGAATGCGGCCCAAGCGCTAGCGGGGGAATGCTTCACGGAGACCGCCGTCGACTGGAAGCATCGCGCCGGTCGTCTTGGCAGAGCGGTCGCTCGCGAGGAAGAGGACGGCTTCAGCGACATCCTCCGCGTTGACAGCGACCCTGAGCAGATTTCGCTCGCGGTAATAGTCCTCGAGGTCGTTCACACCGATACCGTAAGAACTGGCCCGATGCTGGCGAACATGCTGCGACCAGAGCCCGGAGCCGGCGAAGATGGCGTCGGGATTCACCATGTTCACCCGAATCCCGTGCTCGCCTCCCTCTATCGCAAGCACGCGTGCAAGCTGCGCCTCGGCAGCCTTCGCGGCGCTGTATGCGCCGAAGTCCTTGCCCGGCGCGGTCACATTCTTCGTGGCGACAAACACCATGTTTCCGCCGAGCCCTTGCTGTTTGAAGAGGCGCATCGCTTCGCGAGCTACAAGAAAGTGCCCGGTTGCGTTCACAGCCATGCTGCACTCCCACTCTTCGAGCGAAAGCTCGTCGATTGGAGAAACGTGGGCGACTCCGGCGTTAGAGACGAGTACGTCGATGCCGCCGTACGTCAAGCGAGTGAGGTCGAACGCGGCGACCACAGATGACTCGCTCGTCACGTCGAGGCGCGTCGCGATGGCTCGACCGGTGCCCTGGGTCTTTACGATCTCGGCGGCCACGCTGTCTGCACCCTCAGCGTTCACGTCGGTTACCACGACGTGCGCGCCCTCGACCGCGAGCCTCCGCGCGATGGCCGCGCCGATGCCCTGCGCTGCGCCCGTGACCAGGACGATTCGCCCTGCCAACTCCTTTGGTGGCGGCGCGAGCGTGAGCTTGTACAGCTCTAGTGGCCAGTACTCCGCGTCGAATGCATCGCGATCGCCTAGCGACTCGTAGTGGTCGACGGCCTCGGCGCCCTCCACAACGTGAATCGTGTGGTGGTAGATGTCGGATGGAATCACGCATGCGCGCATGTCGCGGCCCACGGTCCACATCCCGACCCCAGGAACCAACACGACCCGGGGCGCCGTGTCCATCAGAGGCTCGTCGGTCTTGAATCGTTCGTAGTGCGCTACGTTTGCGGCAATGTAGGCGACGATCTCCCGTCGGAGCGCATCGATCACGGAGTCAACGTCCCCCGCGTCACGGGCCTGGACGACCATTGGACTTCGCTTCGTGTTCAGCATGTGGTCGGGTGTCGCGGCCCCGACCGATGCGACATCCCGGAGGCGTGGCGAATCGAGGAACCTCAGGATGTCCGCCGAATCATCAAACCGCAGAATTTTGCGGGTCCGCTCGGAGGCGAGGCCGCGCAGAACCGGCGCAACGCGTGCGGCAACGGCTCGGCGCTGGGCATCAGGACGGCCTGGCGGCTTCATGGCAGTTGGCGCTGGGGTCGCATGGGAGCGCCGGCTGGCGAACTCCTCCGCTTCCGTGACCAGCGCGATGTGCCGATCGTAGGCTTCACGCGCGGTGTCCCCCCAGGTAATGAGGCCGTGGTTCATCAAGACGATGCCTTCAGCCTGTGGGTTGTTCTTGGCTGCAATCGCCACCTCTTTCGCAAGACGAAAGCCAGGCCGTCGATAGGGCACGATGGCGACCCGTGTTCCGAATACTTCGCTGACCGTCTCATCTCGGGCGGCGGTATTCGTTAGCGACAGAATGGCGTCGGCGTGCGAATGGGCGACGGCTGGAGCGTCGAGGTAGCCGTGGAGCAGGGTCTCGATCGAAGGGCGCGACGCCGCGGGATCGACCATACAGCGGCCAAAGTATGCGACCATCTCATCGTCGGTCATCTCGTCGCGGTCGAAGCTGGCGCGGATCTCTTCGAGGCGAACGCCGGGGAAGTCTTTCGGCTGGGCAGCCTTCATGTCGGAACCGGTCCCTTTGATGAGCATGAGTTCTGTTGGTCGGCCAAGCAGATCCGGCTCTACCACTTTGGTGGAGGTGTTGCCCCCTCCCCACACGACGAGGGCTTCGTCTTCGCCCATGATGCGCGACATGTACACGAGTTGGTCGAGCGGTGTGTCGCCCGCCTTCGCGTCGTCCCAGTGGTTCTGCACGTCTGCCCTCCGTGGCCGAGATCGCTGTTAGCATTTCGAGCCCGCGCCGGCGGATTGTACCGCCGCCGGATGGGTTGACGGCGGGTCCACCGTTCGATATAACCTACTTAACGACTAGGTTATTCGGAGCGCCTTATGTTGCACGTGTCCCAGCGAGCGCACTACGGCCTTCGTGCTATGACCGAGCTGGCCAAGGCCTACGGGAATGGGTGCCTGTCACTCGTCGAGATCGCCGAAGTCGAGCATCTGTCAGCGGGCTACCTCGAGCAGCTCGCCATGCCGCTGCGACGCGCCGGCCTCATCGAGGGCACACGCGGTCCTCACGGCGGATATTCGCTTTCCAAGCCACCAGCGGAGTTGACGGTCGGGGAAGTGATTCGCGCTCTCGAAGGGCCGGTCGCACCAGTCGAGTGCCTGACTGATGAGTACGTTCAGGGCTCGTGCATTCGTGAGCCGGGTTGTGGCTCTCGTGTTGTATGGCGGCGCGTGCAGCAGAGCATTGACCAGGTGCTTGATTCATTGACGCTCGCAGACCTGTGCGCGACCGCCGCTCGGGGCGAGGTAGCGTTCATTCCGATCGGCGACATCAAGCCAATAGGGGAACTGGGGCGGAATTCGGGCACGGTTCGGTGCGCGGTTACCCGCTGAGAGGTGCGTAAGACA
>JAERMM010000443.1 GCA_016844585.1 Chloroflexota bacterium
TGACGCCGCAAGCTCGTCCGCGACCGAGCGCAGACGGTCCGGCGCCACGCGGAACGCATAGTGGTGGGCGCGCCCTGAGAAGGTCCTCGGCTCGTCGCGCTGGGTGAATTCGATGCGCTGTGCGCCGCAGGCGAACGCCAGGCAATCCTCGCCCTCTTCCCATGTCCCGCGCGTGTCGCGCAAGACTGAGGTGTAGAAGGCTCGCGTTGCAGCGAGGTCAGACACCTCGATGACGGCCCCGCACAGGAGGTGGACAGGCACGAGGCCCTCCACCGCGGGCTCCGGGCGAAAATTGGCCAGCCGCTCCGGAAGGCGAATCGAGTGATAGAGATCTGCCTCGTCCCGCCTCCAGCAGATCTCGAGGAAGTTGCCCCCGGGGTCCTGAAGGTAGACCGATTCCCCTAACGGCCCCTGCTCTGGATGAGCCAGCGGGCCGTCGAACGGAATGCCGCTCTGACGGAGGTGCGTAACGACGTCTGAAAATCGGGCTGTCGAGACGGCGAAAGCCGAGCGAAAGTTGTTGATGCCCCGCCGCAGCTCGGCCGCTGGCATGGGAATGGCGTCGAACGGCAGCATCGGCGTGAGCATGTAGTCCGCGACTGTCATCACAGTGTGGAGTGAACGTCCCCGCGGCGCATTATCGCTGTCGAAGTGGTTGCGGTTGACCAGGCGTGCGCCCAGTACGCGCGCATAGAATGCCTCGCTTTCCACCAGACTCAGGGCCACCGGCCCGGTGTGGGTTAGACCTTCGACTTCTGCCATGATCGTTTCCTCCTAGTACTGCGCGGCGAATGTACTACGGTGGTTCAGCGCGTCGTCATTCCTCTCCCATCGCAATGGGAGAGGGTAGGGTGAGGGCGGCCTCGCGTCCAACGCGCCGGGCAGCTGGGCCGCCTGGGTGGGATCGTAATGGTCGCGGTCGATGACCTCGTCCGTGTCAACCAGGACGTGTCCGTCCGGGCCGAAGCGGATGGCGTTCAGCCGAAGCGGCGGCAAATTGCGGAAGCGGCCGCCCCATTGCGTCAGAAGCGTGGGCGCGCCGCAGCGGTCGTAGGTCGCGCTATGGTAGGGGCAATAGAAGTGCCAGTGTTCCTGCCGCCAGATGACGCGGCCATTGAAATGGCGGCACCAGCGCGAAAGGGCAAAGAAGCCTTCCGCTACGCGGACCAGGAAGAACTCACCGTCCTTGAACAGCTTCACATCCCCAACCTGATAGGAGTCCGCTGGTCCGCAGTCGACGACGCCGACCCCGGGGAGAATGACCTCCTTGGCCTGGGCCGAATCGAGCGTCTCGATCTGCACGTGGTGGCCGTCGGGATCGTACAGTTCGATGGAGTAATCCCCGCGCGTGATCTCGCGATCGCAGGTCATCTCGATCCCGCGTTCCTTGAGACGGTCCATGGCCCGCCGCATCTGGCTGGGAGTCAGCATGAAGCCGTGGTGCAAGCCGACGCTGCCAGGCCGTGGAACGGTGATGTTCTCCTGCTCGACCAGGATCAGCAGTTGGCCGGTGTTCATGCGTAGGACCGCATGAGGCCGTTCCTCATTGGTCAGGTTGCGCCCCAGCACATCAAGCCCGACGATGTCGCGGTACCATGCCTCGCTGAGATCGAGGTCGCTTGTCTCCAGCAACAGGTGGCTGAAACGCTCGACAACGTCGCCCGGTGCAAAGGCTTCGCCAAAGAACTCCGGGATCTCGTCGGACTCAGTTGGCGTCGTCTCGATCCTGTAAGGCATCTCTTGCCTCCTCCTCTGAGTGGATGGCTAGCGGACGTCCCATTCGGCGACGTTCCAGGTGGGTGAGGTCCGCGGTCTGGTTTCCCCCTTAACCCCGGTGACACCTTCACGAAAGATCATCGACTGTGGGTTGAAATAGAGCGGCAGCATGGGAAGCTGGTCAGTGTGATATTGCACGAAGTCTCGCCACAGTCGGCGCTGTTCGCGCGCGTCGATCGCCACCAGCAGCGCGTCGATGGTCTTATCGGATTCCGCTGACCACGCGCACCCGTGGTTCGGCCCAGTCCACCGGTTGGCTTCGCTCGAACAGCCGCGCGAGTGGAGGCGCGTGGTGAGGTGATCGAAGCTCAGCGGCCCCGCCGACGCATGAAAGGCGGGAAAGATGGATGCAACGCTATTTTCGTGTTCGACCGTCAGGCCCGCGGAGCGCCAGTTGTCGGCAATGATATTCTGCTCCATCTCAGCCAGGTCACCCTGCTGCGTTCTGATGTCGAGCGTCATCTGCTCGCCAGCCGCGTTACTGTATGGCCCCACTTGTCCGCGGCGCCAGCCCACCTGCTCCAACAGCTGCTGTGCCCGCCGCGGATCGTACGGGTATCTGATTATCACGTCCTGCACCCATTCCCATTTCACATCGCCCGGAGCAACAAGCGTGTCAGAGTAGGGGATGGTCCCGGCGAGAAGGGTATCGACCAATGCCTGGCGGTCGGTGGCCGAGAGGAGGGCGCGTCTGACCCGCACGTCGAGCAAGTCGCGTGGCTTGACCATCTCCGCTCGCGCCTGAACGTCGAGCATCCGCCAATGCGTCGGATCAACGGTAACCAGGGGCTTTTTCCCCGCCCGCTCGAATTCCGCCTTGACGAACATGACCTGGTTGAAGTCCAGGGTTCGTGGAATCACCCCATCGAGGGTACCGGCCAGCATGTTGGCGACCGCCGTAGGACCGCTGGGAATAAAGTGGAAGATCAACGTATCAATGCGCGCCCGCCCGGCATAGAACGCCTGGTAGGCTTGCAGCGTGAGGTGGCTGCCAGCCTCCCATTCAGCAAGACGGTAGGGGCCAACGCCCACGAACTCGCGCGTCCAGTAGCCAAGTTGAACGAAGCGCTCTTTGTCGGTCTGGTATACGCTTCCGGTCAGGTGCACTGGCATCGGCCCGATCTCATCCTCGACCAGCGCGTTCGCAAAAGGGTAAGTCGACGCCCACTCGATCATCAGCGTGCGGTCGTCCGGGGTATCGATCCGCTCGATCTGCGGCGCGACGGTGCGTCTGGACATGGGAATTTCCGGGTCTTTCGTAACCATCCAGCCGAAGACGAAGTCTCGGGCAGTGAGCGGAGCGCCATCGTGCCAGGTGATGCCGTCGCGGAGCCTGAAGGTGGTCTGCATGGTGCCATCGGCCCGCACCAGCCAGGTGCCCTTCTCCTGGGAAGGCAGCTCGGTCGCCATCATCGGGTGGAGCTCACCCCGCTCGTCGTAGTG
>JAERMM010000264.1 GCA_016844585.1 Chloroflexota bacterium
GAGGCGCGCGAGGACCGCATAGCCGAAATACGGGAATTTGCCGTCGCACAGCCGCTCGATTTCGCCCTGGCGTTGGCTTGAAGTGCGGAACAAACGGTTTAGGACGTCGCCATATGAGGCCGCTGGTACGGACGGGTCGTAGTCCGGAAACGTCTCCCGTGCCCAAGTGTCGATGTCCGACCTCGACGGTTCGCTGAGATCGCGCAGTCTCGGCAGCCAATGGTCCTTGACCAGAGCACCAGCAGCTGGAACGCCTGATGAAACGGACGCTCCAGACCCGAGAAAAAACGCGTAGCGCGACTCGGTCTGAGCGCTCTCTGCGCGAATACGTCTGGCGAACTCAGCCGCGGGCATGCGATCCAGAGACAGAGGGCGGTTTCTCCGTTGCTGCGCAAAGGGTACTCTGGCGTCAATCCGCTGGTCAAAGCTCAACGGGCCATTCAGGAGGGGCTGCTCAGGGCGCGCTGCAGATTGAAGACGGCTCGCAGGGCGCGCGCCACGAGTTGCCCCGTGGCAGGTCCAATGCGACCCAGACGACGGAGCACCAGGTCCCGGCGGAGGGTCGCCAGCTTGTCGAGGCGCACCGTCGAGACAACTTTGAGGCCGGTGCCGAGGAACTCGGGATCGGCCGGCCAGATGACGGCATTGGCGTGACTCTCCGGCAACGGCTGGCTCGTGATGAAGGCCAGAACCACGTCTGGAGTCCCGCTCAGCGCCAGCACAAGCGCAGGCCGCAGCTTCGCGCCGGTGAGGTCTGTGAACGGGAAACGAACGAGGACCACATCGCCTCGGGCGAGCGGCCGGAGGTTCACACCGGCTCGCCATCGCTCGCCGCGTAGAGCTCCGGCTCGTCGCGGAGCCAGTCAAATGCGCCGGCTGCTTCCGCGAGCCGGCCGATCTGACGCCCGTCGACCTCTTCCTCAGCCGCCACGCGAATCGGCTGGCCGCCGCCGACGAGATAGTCGACGTAGTCCTTGATCAGCCAGGCGATCGGCGTCCGTCGCCCCTCCGCGTAGCGGTGTAGCGCTTCGTACTGGTCGTCGCGCAGCCGCACGTTCAGTTGTGCCATTGCAGCACCTCGAAGATTCTCATAGCTGATGATATACGAAGCTATACTCCGCTTCAATGGCCTTGGCGCGCGAGCGTCTTGGGAATCCTGCTCACTCCCTTGCGACTGTGGACGGAAACTCGCTGTCTCTGTTGGACACGCCTGCCTCGGCAAACGTCGCCATCTCGTCGAGGATGGCACACGCGTCGTCGATCAGATGCATCGCCATGGCGGCACCGGTCCCTTCTCCCAACCGGAGATCGAGGTTGAGCAGCGGCACGAGCTCCAGACGCTCCAGGATCACGCGGTGCCCGATCTCGACGGAGTTGTGAGCGGCGATCAGGTAGTCGCGGGCGGCCGGGCATAGCTCGGTGGCGACGAGCGCCGCGGCGCCAGAGATGAAGCCGTCGATGATGACTGGGAGCCGTCGCGATGCCGCTTCCAGGATGACTCCGACCAGACCCGCGATCTCATAGCCCCCGACCTTCGCGAGAACGTCCAGTGCATCCTTCGGCTCAAAGCGATGACCGCGACTTTGTGCTTCCAACCCGCATCGTCTAGGCCCGTCCCCCGTCCGGTCACGTCGCGGACTGCGCATCCGGTGAGAGCCGCGACGATGGCGCTCGAAGCGGCTGTGTTGCCGATACCCATGTCGCCCGTTGCCACGATGTCAAGTCCAAGCTCGATCTCCTTAGCCACGATCTCGGCGCCGATCGTGATGGCAGCCAGCGACTCATCAGTGCTCATCGCCGGCCCCTCGGCCATATTTCGTGTCCCATAGCGAATCTTGCGGCTGATCAAGCCGGGCTGGTCCGCCAGGTCGGCCGCCACCCCAACGTCCGCGACGATCACGCGGGCGCCTGAGCGCCGCGCGAGCACGTTGATGGCCGCGCCGCCTGCGAGGAAGTTCGCCACCATTTGCGGCGTGACTGCCTGCGGATAGGCCGACACGCCTTCGACAGCCACCCCGTGGTCCGCTGCGAGCACGATCACTGCCTTGCGCGGGAGATGGGGCCGCGCCTGGCCGGTGATTCCCGCCAGCTTGATCGATAGCTCCTCGAGTCGTCCGAGGCTCCCCGGAGGCTTGGCGAGCTGGCTCTGCCGCTCGCGCGCCGCGCGCATTGCGCGGGCGTCGAGCGGGCCAATGCGCGACGTAAAGCTGCCAACCAATGCGGACTCGCTCGGGTTCATCTACTCGTCCTCACAGGCGCCCAGCGTTGTCACCCTGTCAACGTTGTCACCCAGGTCTTTTTTCGAAATTAGGCACGGCGGCCGACTGTCGAATGACACATCTCCTCGGTTTTTCTCTACGATCTTGTCCTCTACCATCCCATAGCGCAGCCGTCGGCGCGCGGATCACTGCCCGCGATGAGCGCGCCATCCGGCTCCCGAATGATGATCTGTCCCCGGCCGAAGAGGCCCCGTCCGTGGCCGCTCACGACGTGGACCTGGTGTCCGAGCTTGGCGAGCAGCGCCGCCGGGATTCCCTCCTCCATCTCGACGACTGGACCGCCGATGCAGAACCGTGGCATGTCGAGCGACGTTTGAGGATCGAGGCCATCTTCGATGAGGTGAGTCAACACCTGGAAATGGCCCTGTGGCTGCATGAATCCACCCATCACCCCAAACGGGCAAAGCAGCGATCCGTCGGCCCGCGTGGCCATACCCGGAATGATCGTGTGATACGGTCGCTTCCCGGGCTCGAGGGCATTCGGGTGCGCGGGATCTAGGTCGAAGCAGTAACCGCGGTTTTGCAGCGAAAAGCCACAGCCCTCTGGGACAAGGCCGGTCCCAAAGCCCATGTAGTTCGAGTTGATGAACGAGCAGGCGTTGCCGGCGCCGTCGACCACGCAGAAGTAGACGGTGTCTGATCCTGCCACCGGTGAGCCACGCCGCGGATCTGCCATCGCACGGTCGGGTCGGATCAGTGAGCGGCGCTCTGCGGCGTAGGACTTGGAGAGCAGAGCTTCCAGCGGCGCCGGAGAGAAAACGGGGTCCGCGACGTACCAGGCCGCATCCGCGAAGGCCAATCGCATGGCCTCGATCTGGTTGTGAAGGCGTTCGACGCTCAACGGCGCGGTCGATGGCAGGTCCGAAAAAATGTTCAGGGCCATCAGCGCGGCGAGTCCCTGGCCGTTGGGCGGGCACTCCCACACGCGAGCGCCGCGGAACGTCGTCGAGATCGGGGTCTCCCAGGTGGCCTGGTGCGACGCGAGGTCCTCTAGCGTCATGACGCCACCCGCGGCGCCCACGATCTCCACGATACGATGTGCAATTGGGCCATCGTAGAAGACTTCAACCCCGCCGTCGGCTATGGCGTGAAAGGTATGAGCAAGGGATGCGTTGCGGAAGATCTCGCCGGCCCGGGGGCCACGTCCATCGATCATCAGCTCGCGTCCCGACGGGAACGCCCGCAACTCCTGCGCGGCCCCGTGTGCCCACGCGCCGGCGGTGAGCGGCGAGACCGGGAAGCCCTCTTCGGCCAGCCTGATGGCGGGCTTCAACACGTCGCCTAGCGCCATGCTGCCGTGCCGCTCGATCATGGCCACCCAGCCCGAGCACGCGCCCGGGACCGTTACCGTGTTCGCGTGGTGGGCGTGCCAGCTCTGGCTGGTTCGGCTCTGCCTTTCGATCCGCTCGAGCGAAAGGGCCGCTGGCGCGCGCCCCGAGCCGTTGAGCGCGGTGATATCGCCGCTGGCCCCGTCGTAGTAGAGCGCGAAACAATCGCCGCCCAGGCCGGTGGATGACGGCTCCGTGACGTTTAGCGCCGCCGCCGTGGCAACCGCGGCATCCGCGGCGTTGCCACCTTCCATCAGAATCGAGAGCCCTGCGTGCGACGCTAGCGGCTGGGACGAGGCGACCATGCCGTGGGTCCCAAGGACGGGCGATCGGCGCGAGAAGTACTGCGGCTCGGCAGGCATTCTGAAGGGAGACAAGCGTGCGCCCTATATTTCCCGCGTGAGCGGGGCGGATTCCTGGATCGTGACTCGATGCGTTTCCCACTGAACCCAGAAATCGACCGCGAAGACCGTCAGCGCAAAGCCGGATCCAAAGGCGGCCACCTCTCTGTCTTCCCAGCGAAGCAGCAACGACGGCCAGCGCCGTCCGTCGAGCCAGCCAAACCACCTGCCGTAGATTGTTCGGCCGATGTGAAGGTGAAAGCGGCCGAGCCTCAGGGCCGGTCCTGCGGGCCAGCCGGGTTCGTGTAGCGGGACAGGCCGCGCTTCTCGATCTCCCGCCGCCCCTGCTCCGCGTCGGCGATTGCCGCCGTCAGTTCGATGTGATAGCCGTCGGGGTCGTCGACGTAGATCGAGATCCGGCGCGCTCCGTGCGTGGCCCGAAAGAACTCAACGCCTGCCTTCTGAAGATGCTCGGTCCAGGCATCGTAATCTTCGAGGCGGATGCTGTATGCGTGATGCTGCCCGAGCGTGCCTGGCTCCGGATGTTGCTCGTCCGTCGCGCCAAACATGTCGATTGTCGTGTTGCCGAAGCGGACACTCGGCGGCCAGTCGCGATCGAGTGGGGCTGCGCCCAGGACCTCGGTGTAGAAGCGTTTGCTTCGAGCGATGTCATTGGTGACGAGGGTCCAGTGAATCAGGTCCTGCACTGGCGGTGGCGCCACGGCCCCTCCCTAACTGACGAACGACTCTGCCAGCGTGCCATTGTGAGCAAAGAGCCCTGCTCCGACCGGATCCGCGCGTGGCGCGACCTGCTCGATATGCAGGTCGGCGATTCGACCCTCGTCGTCCACCGTGAACGTCGCGCTGCCACGGCGGATCCCGCCTGGCCAGCCCACTGCAACGTAGCTGGCGCTGACGACGTTGCCGCGTCCCTCGATCTCGCTGTAGGAGTGGACGGCAGTGCGTGGGATCGCGGGGAGGGCCGCCTCTACCGTTCGCTGCCGTAGCGTACCGCCACCGTCCAACTCCGTGATCGTAGCCACTTCGGAGTACAGCCTGCGGTAGATCGTGAAGTCCTGGATGCGGGCGGCGAGGTTGAAGGCAGCCTCGTGCAGGCGCACGAATCGCTCGGGGTCGAAGGCGTCGGCGTGGTGCAACGGCGTCCTCCCTGGGGAGCAGGTCGACGCGCTTACCATACCCGACCGGCCCGCCCGTAGAAAGCTGTCGTGACAGCGCATTGCGGCTGGTGTTGCCTGGTGGACACAACCGGCGGCCATGAGCCACCTTAGCCCGCCGGGCGGCCGCCAGGCCTCGGTCTTTACCGGGCCCTCGGACTTGACGCTGAAGTGTAGTCGCCCAAGTCCTTCGCCCTCGACGTCTACTCGATCGCCGTCGTTGATCGGCTGCAGACCAGAGTGATGGACGCCGCAGGAGATGATGTCGCCGGGAACCAGCGTGATATACGAGCTCAGCCACTCGATCTGCTTCGCGACAGAGTGCGTCATGGCGCCGGTTGAATACTCCTGCTTTTGCACGCCATTGATCCCCAGACGAACAGTGATTGCCTGCGGGTCCGCGATCTCGTCAGCGGTCGTGATGAATGGCCCGATGGGCGCCCAGGTGTCGAGGCTCTTGTTCAGGAACTGCGTGCGTCGATTGGGAATGCCGCGGGCTGAGACGTCGACGAAGTTGCAGTATCCAAAGACGTAGCTCAGCGCCTCGGACTCGGAGACGTTTCGCGCCCGCCGTCCTATAACGAAAGCAAGCTCCGGTTCGGGCTGAAAGACCACAGCCTCGGGAATGTCCGGGATCTCGACGGTCGCTCCGTCGCCGACGATCGTATTCGTGCCTTTGTAGAAAAAGTCGATCGGGCTGCCGACTCCTGGACGGTCGCCGTAGTTGGCAAAGGCGCACAGGACGTTGTGTGGCCGGGGCAGCGGTGGGAGAACCTGGACGCTGGCGAGCGGCAATCCATCTCCTTCTGCAAGCAGCCTCTTGAATGCGGGCTCAAAGGTGCTGTACCGATCGATGACGCGCTCCATGAGCAGCTCGGCCGCGCCTGCGTTGTCCACACCCGCGGCCAGGAGCGCCTCGGTGCCCGGCACCGCTCGCGTAATGTCCACGACGCGGTCGCCCGTAAGTCCCCCGAGTCGGTAGTCGTTAAAGAGCAGTAGCTTCATTCAATCCTCCCTCATGTGTTCCGTTCATCATAGGGCTCAGCTCACGTAGCGCGGGCTCTCGCTGAGTGCGCTCTCGACGAAAAGATCGTTAACCGCGGGCGCCTCGGGGATGAGTCCCTGCGTATGTGAGTAGCGAATCAGGGCCGAGAGCGCCGCCAGATTGGGCTCCAGCGCATACGGCCAGGGGTCCGCCCCGAGGACGGCACGCTGCTCCTCGACGAGGTCCTGGACCCAGGCCAGCGCCGTCTGCCGAGGGTCGGCGAGGCGGTCGTAGCACCGCTGCTTCGACTCCCGAAACGCGCGCAGCATGCTGATTGCCACCCAGGGGAATTGCTCCAGCACGCGGTTACGGACGACCACCGTATGCATGATTGGAAAGATGCCCGTGCGCTGGAAGTAGTCGCGCTCGACCTCTTTCGGTCGTTCGAAGAGCCGCTTGACGCGCGGATCACCGCGAGCGAACGATGGCAGCGTTTCAGGGTAGATCGCGGCGTCGATCTCGCCGTCCAGAAGCATGCGGTCCAGATTCGCGCCGGCGGGTACGCGGTCGATGCGGAGCCATTCGGGTGGATCCCAGGGCGTCTCCTCCTCGTCCTGAGTAGACCAGTGGACCGTCTTTATATCGAGTCCATAGTCATCTGCCAGAATGCCGCGCGTCCAAACTCCAGCCGTATTCTGAAACGTTCGCAGCGCGATTCGCTTGCCGCTCAGGTCGGCGGGTTGCTCGATGCCAGCGTCGGCTCGACAAAAGACGAACGAGTGGCGAAACCGCCGGTGCGGGAACACTGGGATAGCGCTGAATCCGCGGCGGCGGGCATGGGCGACCAGATAGTGGGACATCGATAGCTCGGCGACGTCGAATTCCTCATAGCGCATCATGCGCCAGTGGCGCTCCGGCGACGGCATCGCCAGCACGGTGAGGTCGATCCCCGCTGGTTGAACGCTGCCGTCGATCAGGGCTCGCGTGAGGTCATAGTCGCCACACGCGAGCGTAAGGCGGATGTCTCCCATCTATGACGGACCCTTCCTGGGGGCTTTCTTTGCCGAAGTGCGTGGCTTTTTCTCCTTCGGCGGCAGCGCCGCCACGAAGTCCAGCGCTCGCGAAAGCCAGGTCTCTATCAGCCTGGGGTCCGAGGTCATCGACGGCGGCGCAGCGATGTACTCGCGCATCGGCCTGCCAGGCATTGGCTCGAATTGCTCGGCGCCCTCCACTTTGAGCAGCTCTGCACGCAAACCCTCCGGCAGCCGAAAGACGATCTGCTGCTGGTGCACACCGGCAAACATGTTGCCGTTGACGAACGCGGCTGGGCTGCCAAACATCATGCGGCGCTCCGCAAGTGGGAAGGCTGCAATCGCCTGGTCAAATGTGTCGACGAGCTCTTTGGGTGACTTCGTCCACTGCAAGGACCTGCTCCGTGTTCGAGGATTTGAGGACTACGCTGCTGGAACGGAGCCGGCAGCCGTCAGGCGACGCTTAGCTTCGGCATACAGCTCAGCAGGCAGGGGGCCCTTCGCCACGGCATTGGCATTGTCGCGCAGGTGGTCGGTGTTGAGCGTACCAACGATGGTGGTGCTCATCGCCGGATGGCTGATGGTGAAGCGGACGATGAACTCCATTGGTGACATGCCGTCCAGCAGATCGTCGATTTCCATCTTCTGCCATGCGTCCCAGAAGTTGCCCTCGTGCTTTGATGGCCCGCCGCGCGCGGCCCCGCCTCGGACCACGATTCCTGCACCAGTCTCGGCAGCTCGGGTCATGAGATCTTCGTGGTCGCGCTGCAGCGCTGAATAGGGAACCTGAAATACGTCGAAGGCGCCCATGTCGATCTGCTCGGGCAGGTTCGGCAACGTGCCGGACATGCCGATGAACCGCACCTTTCCCTGCTTCTGGAGGTCCTTGAGCGCCGAGAGACCGCCGTGCTCTTCAAGTTGCGCCTTGCTCGGGTTGGTGTGGAACTGCACCAGATCCAGGTGGTCCGTCTTGAGCCGGCGCAGGCTCTGATCCACTCCCGCGATGATGTTCTCCGGTGTGAAGACGTGAGGGAACCCACGCCCCGTCATGGCGGAAACGTCAGCGCCAACCAGGCAGCCGCATTTCGAGGCGAGAAAAAATTCGTCCCGCCGGTGCGAGATGTGCTTTCCGATCCGCTCTTCGCTGAGCCCGTAGTCTATCGACGTGTCGATGTAGTTGACGCCCGCGTCGAGGACAGCGTTCAGAATGCGTCCCGCCTCCTCATCGCTTATGTCGCGGCCTCGGTCCCCACGCAGCTCCATGCCGCCATAGCCGAGAGCCGTCACTTGCATGTCTGTGCGGCCAAGTTGTCGCTTGGGAAGATCCATCATGTTCATACCTCCGAACTGCGCTGACCCGGGTGGCTGCTAACGACGGTGAACGGCGAGCAGGGCGGAACGCCGCCGGGACTCCCTACTGGATTCGCCTGACTGATTCGCGAAGCCACTGCTCGACGATCCCAGTGTAAATCTCTCCGCGGGCAATACCCACACCGACGCCGGCGATCTCCTCATTCGACGCGTTTACCGAGACACCGTTGCGAAGCAGAAACGCCAACGCAAGGGCGATGCCCGTCTGAGTGCTGCCGCGGCCAAATGCTTGGCTGCGAATCAGCTCGAACAAGAGAAACGCTGCGATCGTGACGACGTCTGCTCGGCCCTGTTGCGCAGCGGCCTGGGACCGGTTCAGCGCAGACCGCAGCTTCTGCTCGTCCGCCGGACCGGGGTCTTCGATCGGGAGCCGTTCGACCAGAGCGGCGTGAAAGGCGAGCGCCTGGTCATAGTCGGGAAAGCCCGGAACCCGACGTGGCTCAGTCACGGGCTAGCTCCAGGGCCGGCCGATAGTATTCGAGCACGTCCTCCAGGGCGTACTCCCACTCGATCGAGAACCATGGCGCCACACCAATGGGCTGAAGCAGAATGCCGTCCTCAGTGGGGATGACCTCTACCTCGACTCCCTCATCAAGGTGGTAGCGTTGGGCGATGTCGTCGGGGATTGCGAGGGCCATCCCATCGGCGGTCCGAAAGATGTTGCTGGCCATCCGCTACTCGACGATGGT
>JAERMM010000265.1 GCA_016844585.1 Chloroflexota bacterium
CCGCCTTCTCTGCCTCAGTTACGCGGTGCCAGGCGTAATCATCGTGAACCTGGTCGCTCGTCCAGCCAAATTCCAGCAACCAGACCTGCTTGCCTGCGTCCCCGTTGTTGACCATTATCTCGCGCAGCTGCTCGACACGACGGAACCCGAATGCTTGGTGTCCACCGTAAAGCTTGTTGGAGGCAAGTTGGTCCGGGCCCACCCATGGCGGCGCTTTGTACCCGGCCCCGTGCGCTCCAAGCACGTCGAAGCACGGCTTGGCCCCGGCGTCGTACATCCATTGGAGGTAAATCGTGTCGTCGACGGCGCCCGCATCGAATGTTTCGTACATCCATTGGAGGTAAATCGTGTCGTCGACGGCGCCCGCATCGAATGTTCCAGTCGGCGACAGGCCCCCCGTAATGGTGATGACGTCCGCCGATGCGCGCTTCGCCGCTCGATGTCCAATGCAAAGCAGGCGCACGTACTCCACTGACTGGGCCATCTCAATAGGGCGGTTTCCCCACTCACGCGCCAGGTTCGGCTCGTTCCACAGCTCGATCGCCGCCACTTCCCCGTGGGGGGAGCCGCGCTTGTACCTGTCGACGAACGCGTATACGAAATCGCCAAAGTCGGAGTAATTGTCCGGGGGCCCGTTGTGTGCCCGATCGGCACGAGCCCAGCCCGGCTGGAAGTCCAGCCGTGCTATCACGCTGACGCCGGCGGCGTTGGAGGCCTTCACAACTCTGTCCGCCTCGGTCCAGACGAATCGGCCTGGCTGCGGCTCGATGAGGCGCCACTGAAAGAGGGACTTCTGCCAGCCAAAGCCGGCGGCGACAAGCTTGTTCAAGTCCCGCTCTGTCGACTGGGGCGAGTCCCAGATGAAGATGTTCATCCCATAGTCTGGGCTAGGCGCACGGGCGACGGGCCTGGAGACGAAATCTGAGTCGTTGCCAGACAGAGAGTCTGGACCCTGAGCAGAGGCGGACCGTGTTTCATTCGGAGCATCGCGGTCGGATGACGGCTGTTCGTCGAGGGGTCCTCTGGACGCCAGCACCGGTGCAAGAGCGGAGAGCGCAAGGGTCATTGACAACGCGATGTGAGTGAGCTGTGACCTAACCAGGGATCCTCCACGTGCATTGACGCGGCCGAGACAGGCAGGAAAAGGCGTTCCACGCGCTCGTCACGTGCTGTTCAGTTCTTGTTGCAATCCTTCAGGCGCATCGTGTTCATCGCTTGCGCGTTGAACGGACACGCATTATAGGCGCCGATTACACGGATGTACGGTGGGATTGGGTCGCATTTCCGTCTCACCACGGAATCAGCCACAGCCACGGCGTGCCTTATCATGGTGCAGCCGCGGCCAGGCAACGTCGCGCAGCCGCTCCAGGCGCGAGCCGCCGACGAGGAAAACGTGCCCGACAACGACCGACGGGTCTTCTCTGTCATCGGAACCTTACCGGAGCCCGACGGCTATGCGGTGGCGAAGTTCAGTCGCTCGGCGCGGCCATACGAGGACTGGATCAAAGAGCTGACGCAGGAAGGCGCCAGCCGTTTTTACGAGCAGTTCTACTTCTCTTATGGCCACGCGTCGATCGCAGATCTCGCACATCTGACCATGGTTGCCGAAAACATCTCGATCGTGGCCGCGGTCGAGGTGCTGGACGAGCAGCTCGTCGACGCACAGGAAAGCTCCACACGGTATCAGGACTTCAGCAAACGACGCTTTTACACACCGCCGGAAATTGCAAGCTCCCGCCTCTCCGCTCAGTACGAACAGACCTGTGACAGACTATTCGAGGCTTATCGAACGGTCCACGGACTCGTGACCCAGCACTTCGAGCGACGCTACGCGAGCAAGCGTCCCGCGGAAATGGCCGACGACGAATATCGCCGTACGTTGCGGGCGCGAGCGTTCGACGTCGCCCGCTACCTGCTGCCATCGAGCACGCTAACAGGCCTGGGCTACCTGTGCAGCGCTCGAACGCTGGAGCGCCAGATCACCCGTTTGGCGTCGAGTCCGCTTGCGGAGGTTCGCGAGATCGCGGATGGACTGCGCGCTGCCGCGGTCCGGCCCGCGCTCAATCCCCTCGCCGAGCGGGTAGCGGGCCCGCTCGGCGAACTCCTCGCCTCTCACCCCAACGAAGAGAGCGAGGCGCTCGGTGAAGCGATCAAGAAGGCGGCACTCACCGGGGCTGCCGCCGCCCCGACGCTTGTGCGATACACGGAGGCGAGCCCTTACCTGCAGTCCACCTATGCCGAGCTGCGCACGACGGCCGAGGGCCTGCTCAGGGACACGCTAGCGGATGGCGCCCGAGGCGTTGAGCTGGCAACCTCGGTCGACCCGAGAACCGAGCTGGCCGCCACGCTCCTCTATCGCGGAGGCGATCAGTCATACCGCCAGATCCTCGATTGCCTGCGTGCGCTGCCTGACGACCAGCTCGAATCGATCTGCGGTCTGGCGTTCAAGCACCGCGGACAGCACGACGACGTGGTCCGCGAAGCACGGGTGGGCTACCAGCTCGTCTTTGATGCATGCCTCGACAACGGGGCGTTCAGAGACCTGCACCGCCATCGCAATTGCGTTCAGATCGTCAAGGACTTCAACGGACACTACGGCTACGATCAGCCCGACGCCGCTGAGGAGGCCGGCGCCGCGGACATTTACCGCGCGGCGATGGATGAGGCCGGCACGCTGGCTGAGCGCCTCGACCAGGAGCATCGGGGGCTTGGCCAATACGTCTTGCCCCTCGGATACCGTCGGCGAGCACTGTTCAAGATGGACTTTGCCGAGCTGGCCTATATCGTTGAAACCCGGACGACACCAGCCGGGCACTTCTCCTATCGAGACATCGCAAGCCAGATGTGCGACCAGTTCGCGCGTCGCTTCCCGGCGCTCGCCTCCCAGATCCGAGCGACCGATGCTCGGGTTGAGGAGTTCTTCGAACGCTGACCGAACGCCTGGTGAGTCGACCCTTGATCAGTCTGGCGTTCTGCGGCCTCGCCAGCGTCCTGACGTATGCAGTCGCATTCACGCTGCCCTATCCACTCGAGAACGGGCTTGCAAAGCCGCTCCTCCACTTCGGAAGGATGGCTGGTCCTTCTCTTGGCCCAACAATGGCGCTTGTCGGGTCGTTGGCGCTGCTGTTCGCGGCGTACGTGGTGGCTCTCCGGGTTTGCCTGGCCCTAGAAGGGTCGCGGTTCGGGCTCGCGCTCGTTCTGGCCGTCGGCGCGCTGAGCAGCCTGGTGCTGCTGAACCTCTACCCGATCTTCTCTCTCGACGTTTTCTATTACATTAGCGCCGACCGAATCTGGAGTGTATACCACGAGAATCCATTCGTCGTGCCGCCACTGCAAGGCGCCCACGATCCATTCTTTCCTTACACCGCGTGGGGCCACTATCCGCTGCCATATGGGCCATTGTGGCCCTGGATAACGCTCATCCCGGGACTGCTGGGAGGCGGCCAGATCCAGGCAACCCTTCTCAGCTTCAAGGGCCTCGCCGTCCTGGGCTACCTCCTCTGCTTGCCACTCGTAACCTGGGCCGTGCGGGGTGTGCGTCCTGACCGGGCCGTGACTGGGACCTGCCTCTTCGCGTGGAATCCTTTGATCTTGATCGAGCTCCCGGGCATGGCTCACAACGACGCCATCGCGCTGGTTCCCGCCGTCTTTGCGTTGGGGCTTTGGGCCAGACATCACAGCGTTGGCGCGGCGCTCGGCCTTGCCATTTCGTTTCTGGTCAAGGCGACTATTGTGGTCGCGATTCCTGTTCTTCTCTGGCCCAGCCTGCGACGCGCGGCCCAGCAGACAAGGCTTGCCCGCTGGATCGTGACACATGGCATCCCTGCGATTGCTCTCTATTTTCTCGCCTGGACGCCCTTCTGGACGGGGGGCGGGGGCGCCGAAGGGTTCTTTCGCGAGGCCGATCAGCACTACCAGAGCCTGACAACACTGGCCGTCGGCGTCGTGCCTACCACTTGGGCACCGATCACGCTACGTGTGTTCCAGGTAGCGATACTCGCTGCCTTTGTCTGGTATTACCGTTCGCAGCTGCTTCGGTTCCGGGATGAAGGGCGACCGGCCGTCCGCGTGCTGTGGCGGGTCACCGTGGCCTACTTTCTCGTTGTATCACCCTTCTATTCAGCCTGGTACATGGCTTGGCCGGTGCTGTACGCCGCGCTCCTCTGCGAACGGCGCTACACGGTTCTGACGACTCTTCTCTGCATTGGTGGATTGGGCACACACGTCGTCGAGTTCGTGGTGCGGCCGCTGGTGGTGCCCGCGGTGGGATGGGTACAGCTCAATGCGCTGGGATTGCTGGTCGCGGCCGGACCATTCCTAGTAGGCTCGTGGCTTCTCAACCGCCAGGAGCAACTCGACGCCGCCACTCGGCTAAGCGGGGACAGGCGCCGCCGAGTGCGGGGCATCGGTACCGCTGTCGCCCGATGCCATAGCAGACGAGTGCGTCTGCACGGTCGGGGGATCGGGAACCACCTGCCAGAACTGGGGTAGCATCTCGGCCCAGCGATCAAGAATCTCACGGCCGCGAGCGCTTCCGGTTACGGCGACATGGGTCTCGATCAAGCCTTTCAGGCGGCTCTCGTCGTCCGGCCGGAGCACGTTGCCGTCTGCTGCGATCCGCTCGAGCCCGACGAGCTCGGTGTTGACTCGCCCAGGGAAGTCGCCGGTTTCATCCAGAACGTATGCCGTACCGGCGGACATCCCCGCCGCGAAATTCCGACCAACCGACCCGAGAACGACGACGGCTCCGCCAGTCATGTACTCGCAGCAGTGGTCGCCGGCCCCCTCGATCACGGCTTCGGCGCCGCTATTGCGGACGGCGAAGCGCTCGCCAGCGCGGCCAGCGGCGAACATCCGACCGGCCGTGGCGCCGTAGAGCACCGTGTTTCCCATGATGATGTTTTCCGACGGCGTGAAAGCGGCGGTCGCGGGTGGAAGCATGACGATCTCGCCGCCACAGAGGCCCTTCCCAACGTAATCGTTGGCCTCGCCCTCGAGCACGAGCCGTATGCCCCTGGTGATGAACGCTCCGAAACTCTGGCCCGCGCTGCCCTGCAGGCGAACCTCGAGTGTGTCGTCTGAAAGGCCGTCGCCTCCGTAGCGCTTCGACACTTCGTAAGATAGCCGCGTGCCCACGGTTCGATTGCTGTTGTTGATCGTGTGGCTCACCACGTGGCGTCGGCCCGTCTCCCAGGCGGGCGCCGATTCCTTCAGCAGATAATCGACGAAGGGGTCCTTTGTCGGCGGATCATTACGGTCCTGGGCGCGTTTGTGCGGGCGCGAGAATTCCGGATCGGGTGGCGTGAGGATTGCACTGAGGTCAAGCTGCACGCCACGCACGCCAGGATCCGACGTCTGCTCCAGCATATCGACGCGGCCCACGATCTCGTCGATGCTACGAACGCCGAGGCTCGCCATGATCTCGCGGACCTCAGTGGCCAGGAACGTGAAGTAGTTGACGACCATCTGAGTGGTGCCCGCGAACTTCGCTCGCAAGTCCGCATCCTGGGTGGCGATGCCGGTCGGACAGGTATTCAGGTGGCACGCTCGAGCCATATCACAACCCATAGCCACGACCGCAGAGGTGCCAAACCCAAACTCCTCGGCGCCGAGCATCGCCGCGACGATCACGTCCCGACCTGTCTTCATCCCACCGTCGGTTCGCAAACGGACGCGGCCGCGCAAGTCGTTCATCACGAGCACTTGCTGCGTCTCCGCGAGTCCCAGCTCCCAGGGACATCCAGCGTTCTTGATCGAAGAGAGCGGCGAGGCGCCCGTTCCGCCAGAATCGCCGGAGACGAGCACGTAGTCGGCGTACGCCTTTGCGACACCGGCGGCAATCGTACCGACTCCGGCCTCCGAGACCAGCTTCACGCCGACGTACGCCACGGGGTTGGCCTGCTTGAGGTCGTAGATGAGCTGGGCGAGGTCCTCGATGCTGTAGATGTCGTGGTGGGGTGGTGGAGAAATCAACGGGATTCCCGGAATTGCGTGTCGCAAGCGCGCGATGAACGCATTCACCTTGTGCTTTGGGAGCTGACCGCCCTCCCCCGGCTTCGACCCCTGGGCCATCTTGATCTCTAGCTCTTGTGCCTGCGAAAGGTACCAGGACGTCACGCCGAACCTGGCGGAGGCCACCTGTTTGATCTTGTTATGCGCCGCGACACCGTTCACGGGGTGGGTGTACCACTCAGGGTCTTCGCCACCTTCACCGCTGTTGCTCTTGGCGCCCAACTGGTTCATCGCAAGCGCCAGTGTCTGGATCGCCTCCGGCGAGAGGCTGTAAAAGCGTCGATAGATCTGCTCGATCGGCTCGACCTCGTCGATCGAGATGGCCGCACGCGGCCTGAAGCGCATCAGGTCGCGCAGTGTCGCAGGGTCGTGCTTTTTCGTCAGCTCGACGAAGTCCCCGTACGCTCCGTAATCGCCGCTCTCGGTTGCGCGGTGAAGCGCCTTCACGACCAGCGGGTTGTACCCGTGATACTCGCCCTGTCCGCGGAAGGTGTTGAAACCGACGTGCTGCAACCCGCTCTTGAACGTCGGCAGCTTCACCAGGCCGAAACCGAAACGGTGGCGCCTCAGCACATC
>JAERMM010000266.1 GCA_016844585.1 Chloroflexota bacterium
GAGAACGGCACAGTCAGCCGCCGCATCTTCTCCGACGACGAGATCTACCGCCTGGAGATGGAGCGAATCTTCGGGCGGTGTTGGCTCGTGCTCGGCCACGAGTCGCTCATTCCCAACCCCGGCGACTACTTCACCAACTACATGGGCGAAGACCCGGTCATCGTATGCCGCGACGTGGCCGGCAAGGTCCGCGTCTTCCTCAACACGTGCCGCCATCGCGGCAACACTGTCTGTCTGTTCGACCGCGGGAACACTCGGGCCTTCACGTGCTCGTACCATGGTTGGTCATACGACACCACGGGAAAGCTCGTCGGTGTTCCGTTCCTCGAGGAGGCCTACTACGGCAAGCTCGACAAAGACGCGTCCGGCTTGGTCGAGGCACGTGTAGCCAGCTTCTGCGGGCTGATCTTCGGCTGCTGGGACAAGCAGGCAGTTCCGATCGATGAGTATCTCGGCGATTTCGGCTGGTACATGAAACAGCTCTACTTCGCCGAAGAGCTGCAACTGGCCGTTCATCCACAGAAGTACATGACGGCCACCAACTGGAAACTTCCATCCGACAACTTTGCCGGCGACCACTACCACACCTCGATCACGCACGCCACGTCTCGAATCCTCGGAATGTTCGGTCGAATCACCGAGCATCAGACGGACACGGGACGCTTCGAGGTCGCCCTGGGCATGCATTCGCTGGGCGGCCTGGAAACCGGCGGTCGCGACATTCTCGAGCGGGATCGGACGCGGGCCGAATCATTGGGGCCCGAGGTTGTTGCGTGGCTCGCCGAGCGTCATGCGCGATGGCAGAATCGGATGGCGGATGTACCGGCGCAGGCGAAAAGCTTTTCTCGCGGCAACATCTTCCCCAACTTCTCTTTCAGTGGCAGCGGAGGCGGCAGCGCTTTCGGATCTATCTCGTTCTATCTCTGGCACCCACGTGGTCCAGGCAAGACCGAGGTGTGGCACTGGTGTGCCGTGGAGCGAGGAGCGCCGGAGGCAGCGAAGCAGGCGGCGATCGTCAGCTCATCGCGGGGCGGGCTGTCCGGCGCCGGATTCTTCGGGCAAGACGACAGCGCCAACTTTGAGGGAGTGACGAAGAATACCCGCCCATACGTCTCCAGCCTCGTGCCGATGCGGTACGACATGTCCATGGAGTATGAGGGGGAATGGCCGGGCCAGGAATCATGGGTCGTCGGTGGGCTGCCAGGTGAGATCGGACCGAATTTTTCGGAGCACAACCAGCGGCGGTTCTATTCCGTCTGGGCCAGCCTCATGCGGGACGAGCGACCCTCGCATGGGTGAGTCCCAGCGGGCCGCGCAGGTCCGCCAGGAGGTGGAGCAGTTCCTCTATCGCGAGGCGTGGCTCCTCGATCAGTGTCGGTTGCACGAATGGATCGAGCTCTTCACCGACGACACTCGATACTGGATGCCGGTGCGCGAAACGATCGAGGGGCGCCCCGATGGCCTGCAGACCGAGGACGAGCTTGCTCTGCCGATCTTCGACGACGACAAAGCCTTTCTCCTGATGCGCGCGAAGCGGCTCGACACTGGCCTGGCGCACGCCGAGGAGCCCCGATCGCGGACGCGCCATCTCATCACCAACGTCTGGGTCGAGGACTCGGACGGCAACGAGGTGACGGCTCACTCGAACTTCCTGCTCTTTCAGGTGTCCCGCGACCGCACGCAAGACCTGTACGTCGGCCGACGCGAGGACCGTCTTCGCAAAGAGAACGGCGAGTGGCGGATCGCGCAGCGCAAGATCGTCCTGGAGAACGCGGTGCTGCCGCGGACCCTCTCCATCCTCGTCTGACGCTCGATGTCATCCTCGAGCCCACTTCGCATGGGTGTCATCGGCATGGGCAGCGCCTGGCTGACGTTCATGCCCACGCTGGCACAATCGCCACGGGTCCAGATCATCGCCGGCGCCGACCCTCGCAGCGCGGCGCGTCGCAAGTTCGCAGCCGACTTCAGCGCCGAGGTGTTTGAGAGCGCCGAGGCATTGTGCGCCAGTCCCGCTGTCGAGGCAGTTTACGTCGCCACGCCGCACCGCTTGCACGCACATCACGTCATCGCCGCGGCCGAGAACGGCAAGCATGCCATCTGCGAGAAGCCGATGGCGCTCACGTTGGACGAGTGCGATGCCATGATCGCGGCGGTGGAGCGCGCGGGCACCCATCTGGTCGTCGGCCCGAGCCAGGGCTTCTCGCCGCCGATTCTCAAGATCCGCGAGATGGTCAAGTCCGAACAGTTCGGCACTCTCGGCATGGTCAATACGTGGGCCTACAAGGACTTCGTCTACCGAGCGCGCTCGCTGGAGGAGCTTGATCCGGCTCTCGGCGGCAGCAGCGTCCTCAACCAGGGGCCCCATCAGGTGGACGTCGTGCGTTGGATCGGCGGCGGGCTGGTACGAAGCGTGCGCGCGATGGTCGGCATGTGGGATACGTCGCGCCCAATCGACGGCGCTCACGCGGCGTTCCTCGAGTTTGAGGACGGCGCCGCCGCCACCCTGGCATTCAGTGGCTATGGGCGCTTCGACACGGACGAGCTTCACGACTGGGTTGGCGAGGGAGGCCAGCAGCGGCCTGCTGGAATCTACGGGAACCAACGAAACAGGCTCGTGCATATGACCGCGGCCGAAGTGGCGGCGGCGAAGGCCTCGTCGATCTATGGCGGTGGGCGCGAGCGCGCGGTGGAGCTGAACGGCGGACCGCCATTTCATCCGCACTTTGGCACTACCATCGTGAGCTGTCAACACGCCGACCTCCGCCCCTCCCCAACCGGCGTCACGATCTATGACGATGGGGGCCGTCGCGAGATTCCTATTCCCGTCGGTCCAACCGCGCAGTCAGGCGTGGTCGACGAGCTCTACCAAGCTGTCCGCGAAGGGCGTCCGACTCTCCACGACGGTCGGTGGGGCAAAGCAACGTTGGAGGTGCTGTTGGCGATCCTTCAATCCAGCCGCGAGCGCCGCGAAGTATTCCTCTCGCACCAGGTTCCAACCGCCGACTGACAACATGCGAAATCAGGTAAGACAAGCGCCTCTTGACGTACGGGGATGGGTTCCCGCTGTACGGATAGACGGGTCTATAATCCGGAATCCTCTGGACAGTCGCGCGGTGCGACGGTCGCGAATTGCTGAATACCCGTTCGAGTCACAAAGGAGGTTCTGATGCTGTCGCCAATTCGAACGCACAAGGTCAGTCACGTGGTCTTCAACGTTGCCGACGTCGAGCGATCTGTCAAGTTCTATACAGAAATCCTCGGCTTCAAACTCTCAGACCGCAACGCTCGCGGGATGGCGTTTCTCCGCAATGGCACCGACCATCATACGATTGGCTTCGCGCCTGGTCCGAAAGACGCGAACCTGGCGCCACCGGACCGCTACCAGACCTTCAGTCATGTGGCGCTCGAGGTAGACAGCATTCAGGATCTCTTCAAGGCGCGCGAATTTCTAAAGGAAAATGGCATCGAGATCGAGTTCGAGGGACGCCGCGGCGCGGGCTGCAATGTTGGCGTCGAGTTCCGCGACCCGGACGGCTACATGGTGGAACTGACCTGCGAGATGGAGCAGATAGGCTGGAACGGCAGTGCCCGCCCGTCGAGCCTGCACCGCCAAGCCAAAAGCCTCGATGAGGCCGTCGCAAATCCGGTCCCCGATGCGGAGCCGGCGGTCGCCTGAACCAAGACCTACCACCATCTGACTATTCGTCGCTAGGGATCGTTCACGACGGCCTACTGAGTTACGAAGGAGATGGGATGGCGACCCGTATTGTTATCAGCGTGCCCCGCCTGGCGCCCTACTTCACCCCGATCTTCGTCGCGATCGACAAGGGGTTCTTCGCCGAGGAAGGCATCGATGCCAGCGTGGACACACCTTCGGGTGTTGAGCGGCTCCTATCTGGAGAGGTCGACTTTACGTTCGGCAGCCCAAGCCGGGGCAATTATCTCAACGGTCGCGAAGTCAAGCTGATCTGCGGCCATTCGACTCGTGAAAGCTCGCACGTCCTCATGGTTCGGCCCGAGATCGAGGATTTGGGCCAGATCGAGCACGTGCTCCTCTCTGGCGGTTCGGAGCCGGGGCCGAGGAATCGACGGCTCGCACAAGGAGCAGTGGGACCTGCTCCAGGAGGGGACCGGGGACGCGGCCACCCTCGGCGCCCCCTGGTGGATCTTCGCTGCGAAAGCGGGCTATCGCAACGCCGGACACGAGCAGAACTACACACTCTCAGCATCCGGTATGGGCCTGTACACGCGCCCAAACCAGATCGAAAAGAACCCGAACCTGGTTCGTGGGTTCGTCCGCGCTTACGTGCGCAGCATGCGCTACTGCGCCGAAAACGTCGAGGGCACAGTCGGTGCGATGATGAAGTTCGCGCGCGACTGGGGCGTCGACAGCTACGACATCGGGCTGGCGGCATATGAAGACGTCGCCCCTTACTGGAAGGTGGAGATCGATGTGCCCAGGCTTGGCGAGGTCCTGGCGAAGACGACGGAGCGAAATGGTCTCTCCCCGGTTACGGCTGATGAGATCTTCGACTCGCGCTTTCTCAGGGAGGCGCTGGAATCCTGACGCAGCAGCGCTCTCTTGCCGGCCAGGGTGTGCTTCTCGGGCTTATCGTGTTCGCCTTGTTGACGGCCTGCGCGCCCCCGCAGACGAGTCAGCGGGCCGGCAACGATGCCGTCTCGCCAGCAAGCCCACAGCGCAAGCGCATCACCGCGGCCATCATGGGCAATCCCTCAGTCATCGTCCAGAAGCTGAACAGCACCGGGGGCGGCCGCGTCCCAGGCGTTGGCGCGGTGGAGATGTTGCTGCACGCCGGATTGGCTCAGCAGGACAGCACATCGGTCCTCCGGCCACGTCTCGCGGAAGATGTTCCGTCAGCCGAGAACGGCCTCTGGCGCGTGTTTCCAGATGGCAGCATGGAGACGACATGGAGGCTCAAGCCATCCGCTCGCTGGCACGATGGTGTGCCGATCACGTCCGCGGACCTCGCTTTCACCATGGCGGTCGTGCGCGACAAAGCGCTCTCCGACTTCGGCGACGTTGCCTACGCCTTCATCGAGAGCGTCGATGCGCCCGATCCGCGGACCATCACCGTTCGCTGGAAGGAGCCGTTCATCGAAGCGGACACGCTTTTCACCGTCGATCGCGCTCTTCCGATGCCTCGCCACCTGCTCGAAGAAGCGTACGCCGCCGATCGAGCCGCGTTCACTCAGCACGCCTACTGGAGCCAAGGGTTCGTCGGCGCAGGGCCGTATCGGCTTCGCGACTGGGAAAGCGGGAGCCATCTCGTTCTCGAGGCATTCGACGACTATGTCCTGGGTCGACCCAGGATCGACGAGATCGAGGTGCGGTTCATTCCCGACCCCGCGGCGCTCTCGGCCAACGTCGTCGGCAATGCGGTCGACGTTACGCTCGGCGGTGGCCTCTCGCTGGAGCAAGCCTTGGGGGCGGTGGCACAATGGCGGGATGGCAGTGTGGTGACCAAATACAACGGCTGGATCGTTGGCTACCCACAGCTTCTCAGCCCGACTCCCGCCGTTCAAAGTAACCTCGAGTTTCGCCGCGCGCTGATCCATGCCGTGGATCGCGATGAGATGGCGGCAAGCCTCATGGCCGGGCGCAGCTTCGCCGCTGATAGCTTTTTGTCGCCCGACACCCGTGAATACGCCGATACTCGAGGAAGCGCAGTGCTCTATCCGTACGATCCTCGTCGCGCGGCGCAGCTCGTCGAGGGCCTCGGTTTCGCGCGTGGGGTGGACGGCACCTTCGCCGACGCAGCCGGCCAGAAGCTGGTCGTAGACATCCAGACAACCGCCGCCTACGATATCCAGGTGAAATCGACGCTGGCGCTGGCCGACTACTGGCAGCGGATTGGCGTAGGCACAAGCCAGGACGTGCTGCCGCCCCAGCGGGTTGGGGACC
>JAERMM010000055.1 GCA_016844585.1 Chloroflexota bacterium
GGCGGACGTCCGTCCGTCGGCATCACAATGACCGACGCGCGTAGCTGCGTGAGGTAGCGCGCATCCGTCCCATTCCCAAGAGGGACGAAGACGCAGTCGACGCCCGCCTTCGCGGCGTTGTCACGCACCATTTGCCAGCGGCGGTCTCGCTCGGCGACCGAGTAGCCCTGCCACGAGCCAACCGTCACGCCACCTGTGCGAACCTTTGGAAGCTCCTGGTTCAGTCCTGTTTGCATCGTTCCTCCACGAGCAGATCCCCCGCAAATGCAGTCACTGGATAGAGACCAGCCCAGGCGTCCGACCGGTCAGCATCTCTCCGCCTGTCTCAGTCACAACCGTCACCCCGCCCCACTCGTAGCTCGTGGACTCGTCGGCGGTGGAAGCGATCGGCTTCCACACCCAGCAGTTGCCCTTCTCCATAACCACGTCGCGGAAGTAGTCTCCGCGTTCCTGTGGGGTCAGCAGCGGGCCGTCGTTGCCGTAGCCGCGACCATGCATCAGCGTCAGCGTGCGCATGCCGCGCTTAGCGCCGAATCCGTTGACGAAGTCGATGAAGTCGCCAAAGACCTGCCCCGCCTTCATGCGCTCGAGGCCAGCCTGGAATACGTCGCGCTGCAGGTCAACGACACGCTGCAGCTCCTCCGGCACGGGACCGAGCAGGATCGGCTGCATCTCTTGCGCGATCAAGCCACCCCAGACAGCATCGGTCTCGTTGTGGATGTAATCGCCGCGCTGGAGCGTCCGGTCGAGCGGAGGGTCCTGGTAGCGAAAGCTGGGCTGGCCCAGCGGCGATACGTAGAGCGCAAGGTTGTAATACTCGCTGCCCAGCTCGAGCATGCGACCCATGACCCGCGCGTAGAGCCGTTTGGCGTCGACGCCCGGTCGGGCAACGTTGACCATCGCCTCTATGCCGGCTGCCGCGATAGTTGCTCCACGGCGCAGACAGTCGATCTCCTCGTCGCCCTTCACGTAGCGAGCAAAGCCCACCACGTCGGTCGCATCCTCAAAGGTGGCGTTCGGCAGGCGGCGCAGGACCTCGGCGTACGAGGTGTGATTCACCACCCCCTCGATCGCGCGCCCGTGCGTCACCTTTCCGCGCTGTAAGCCCGATACGCCAATGCGCGAACGCTCCATGCCCAGCTCGATAAGCGCATCCGCCATGGCGCCAGCCCAGGACGCTCTCATGCCGCTACCCGGCGAGCGAGCGTCGGTGATCCAGTCGTTGCCCCTGCCCCGATCGTTGATGACGATAGGTGAACGCCCGTCGGTGGGAAGCACGATAACCGCGTTCTCCATCTCCGTGAGGTAGCGGCAATCGGATCGCACGCCGTGCGAGGACTCTAGCGAAAGGTAGAGATTACGAGGATCCACGCAGAGCGGTACGAAGATACAGTCGAATCCAGCCTTTGCCGCGTTATCTCGGACCGACTTCCATCGGCGGTCGCGTTCCGCGAGGGAATACCCCTTCCAGGTCGAGTCCGCGGGTGACTCCATGCACCGACCTCCTTAATCAATTGCGACATGTGAGCTACTTGCTCAGACCAGGCATCCGCGATTGTAGCGCCGCTGGGTGTTGCGCCAACCGGAATGACCCACTGGGGAGGCCAGCCGAAGGTTGTCACGTTGTCACGGTTGTCACCTACCCCTTTTTCTGAATTCGTGCCTGGCTGCGAGACCTGAAATGCGCTTTTTCGGCCGCGACGGCTATTTGACAATGCCGCCGTCACGGAATAATCTCAGAGTTACCTTTAGTCACCGACTGAGCAATTAACACGCAGAGGGAGACAACAGAGTGGAAACGATTCTCTACGCGGGAACTGACAAGGGCGTGGTCGTTATGCGCAGTCCAGATGGACGATCCTTCGAGGTCGGAAATCAGGGAATCAAGGACTGGAGCATTCCCGAGGTACAGGTCGTCCCCGGTGAGCCTAACAAGGTGCTCGCCGGAACCCGCGGCGACGGCGTGTGGCTCTCCGAGGATTTCGGCGAGAGCTGGAAGAAGCCTTCGTACGGAAAGCGTGGCCCGGGCAAGGTGCGTTGCGTCACCATTGACCCAAGCGATTCCAACCGGGTCTACGCAGGCACCGAGCCGATCGACGTTTTCGTGAGCGAGGATCAGGCGAAAAGCTGGGTTCGCCTCGAGGGCGTTTGGGATGTGCCGTCGGTCCCATCAGTCTGGTACCCGATGGCGACTGTCGAGCCGCACACGCGCGACATCGCCGTCGACCCGTCGGACCCGAACACCATCTACGCCGCGCTGCAGGTCGGCTACATCATCAAGAGCACGGATGGCGGTGAGACATGGAAGCTGCTCAACAACAATTTGGATTGCGACGTCCACACCATGGTCATCGACCCGACCAACTCTAGGCACATGGTGATCGCCACTGGCGGCTACGACTCCCGCCCTGGACGAGCGCCAGGTCGCGCCCTTTACAAGACCGAGGACGGCGGAGAGAGCTGGACGCCGGTGGGCATGAACTTCGAGCAGGAGTACTCCGTTCCGGTTGAGATGAGCCAGAAGAACCCAAACGTGGTCTTTGCTGGGCTCGCGATCGGCACGCCGCCCGAGTGGCAGCGCAACGGCACACCGAGCGCCCTCCTGGTTCGATCGAAGGATGGCGGCGCCACCTGGGACCGAGTCGGTGAGGGAAAGCTGCCCGTGAGCGCGTTCACTGACGCGATCGCCATCGACGATCAGAACCCCGACAGGGTCTACGCGGCGTCTCGTAGCGGCACGCTGTTCATCAGCGAGGACGGCGGCGACACCTGGGATGGGCTCGACGTCAAGATTCCCGGCGGACTGGCGAATATGAAGCTGGCGCACGCCTGATCTTCGAGCTTCTCCGGTTCTGTATCATCAGATCATCATCCAGTTCACAACGTGCACAGGCAGGGGCGGGAATGGCACTGGCAGCGAACGCGAAACAGCAGGCGCTCGACCTTATAGAGCGGCTGCCTGATGACATAACGATGGCTGATATCCTCGACGACCTCTATTTTCGTATCCAAGTCGAGCGTGGTTTACAGGACATTGCGGACGGGCGCACCGTGAGCCACCAAGAGTTGAAGGCGCAATTGGCCGAGTGGCGCAATTCCGCTGGTCGCTAGCGGCTCAGCGAGATCTCCGCAACATCGAGGAGTTCCTTGCTGGGGACTTAGCTTCCCACGCCGTGAGTCTGGTTGACCGTCTGGTTTCGTCGAGCGAAAGCCTCGAAGTTTTCCCTCGACTTGGTCGCGTAGTACCCGAGTTTGAGCGCGGCGATATTCGAGAGATCGTGGTTAGGGCCTATCGGATCGTATATCTCCTTCAAGGCGACACGGTTCTCATTGCCCGGGTGGTGCATGGCTCGCGCGATTTACGTCGAGCGGTCCGAGGCGAATCCTGGCTCACCGACTGACAACCTATTGCCGCGAGACGTTATTGGTCTAGGTAAAGCCGAGCCAACTAATCGAGGTACGCGAGGTTCTGCGCCATACACGCATCGATAGCAGACCCGTGCCGCCGGTAATACGCCAGCGCCGCCTGAACAGCCTCACGCGCAATATCGTAGGAGCCGGCAATCGCATCAATGTCCGGCTTTGGCTGTTCAAAATACGGCGCGAGCGCCCACACGGAAATGCCCCAGGGCATGATCCACGCTTCATCTACACCGGGCCGGTGCGGATTCGGCTCAACATGGCGCTCAATGAGTTCGGTCTCTTGGCTCGTCATGGCGCTCATCCTAGACCTCGACCTACGTCATTATGCCGAGGATTTCTCACCCAAGCGAGTACTGCCCCCTCTCGCTATTCATAGGCTCTCAGGCGCACGAGGTTGGTTGCTCAGGCTAACGTGCGCGACAGTGCAGCGGGGCTCTATGGCATAATCGCGGCCCGTGGAACATGCTCTTTCGAACGCTCTGCTCTCCGTCGGCTTCGCGACCCTCGGGTTCGTGCTGCTGTTCGTTGGCTTTCTCGTTTTCGACCTCCTGACGCCGGGCAACCTTAAGAAGAAGATCCTCGAAGAGGGGAACGTCGCCGCGGCGATACTGGCGGGCGCATTCGTTCTTGCACTTGCCCTTGTGGTGCACGCCGCCATCTCGTAGGCGACTGACTGCCGCCCCGGGCTACTTCGCTGAGCGGCGGTAGATCTCCGTGATGTCGGACCGCTCGAACTCGTGCCCGACCGACAGGCACACGTGCGCGGTCCATAGCCCCAGAACAACTTCGGCTTCCTCTTCAGCCTCTACCATCCCAAAATAGACGTTGTCATCCGATTTGGTAGCAAACGCGCTCCATGGGAGGAGCGTGGGGGCCTCGCCGAGGCGCTCCGCCCGAACGGTTCCCGTCGAGGTCAGGCGGTACTGCTTGTCTCGAACCGCGACGTGGACGGGACGTCGACCTGAGTCACCGGTGCGTACGTGCTCCTCGAAGCGCACCAGCGCTCCGTCCTGTGCCACCAGCTCCTCATACAGCACGCTGCCCTGGTTCACGATCTCATGCTGCTTGTATCGAAAGTAGCCGTCGAGCGAAGCTTCGATCAAGCTGCCGTCATCGAGGAACATCCATCGCCAGCGCACCGTGCGGCCACCCACCTCTTCCTGGCAACGGAAGACAGTCGTCACGACCAATGTCCCCTCGCCCCAGAACTCCAGTACGTCGCCAGGCGATACGGAGTAAAGCTCGTCCTCGGGTTCGTATCCGCTAACGTCATCATGCCCGACGCCATTCTTAGCCATCTCAAGTCCCCTCAGCCAGCGTGGCAAACCATTTTGCTTGCGACGTAGTGATCTTGCCGCCAAACCGCGAGTAAAACCCACCCCAGCGCCCATTGACGATGAAACAACCCACCGTGACGTAGCCGCGCATGACCGCGGCGCCAGATGACGTCTGCACGACGCCGTCAACAGCCTGGACGTTCACACGCCGCTGCGCCACGTAGGTCCGCCGCTGTTGCAGGGTTTCCCACGCATCCTCCGGCGTGTCTTCGCCAAAAAACACCTCCTCACCCTCGCGTCCAAACACTTGCTTGGCCACGAGCGCGTCGCGGTCGTACGCATTGTGCTCCGCTCCAATCGGCCAGGTCTCGGGCAGGTGCCCGAGGATGGCCTCCCGCTGCCCATCGTCAAACAAACCCTCGTCGTTCGCATGCGCATACATCCATGCCATCACTCCCTTGTGCTGCTGGAGGAGCCCACCGAGACCGTTCAGAAGGCGCAGCGAGCCGGAGGCCGAAGCATCGAAGATGCCGGCAAAAGCGGGAGTTCCCAGCATCGTCTCGAATGGCAGGCAGCGGTACAACGCTCCCAATCGCCGCCCACAGAGTGTGATTCCGCCATGCGTCCAACGCAAGTTGTCGATGTCACCGACCACCACTTCAACGCCTGAGTGAGCCAGCGCCGGAGTCAGCAATCGGCGCATGAACGCCATCTGGGCCATGTCCTCAAGCTCTCCGGCGTTGGTCAAGAGGCCGAGCGCACTCCCGGGCCCCAGATCTGCACATGCGTCGCGGAACGCACTCGCAATTGAATCGAGCAGCCCGGCACTCGGCTGCATGAGCTGGCGGGCCGACGGCAGCATGCTGAACACCAACCCATCCGCGACTGTCGCTTCGCGGACTCCCGACGGGGTGTCGGCATTGAACTCGAGAAGCCACCAGCGGCCTGATTCATCACAGACGAAGTCGAACCTGCCAATCAAGAGGGTTCGCGGCGACTCGTTCGCGAGCAATTCAGCCGCGACCCAGGGGAAACCCATGTTGACCAACTCGGAAGGGTTGCGCGCCAAAGACGCGGCTGCACACGCGAAGGCGGCGGCAAAACACTCCGTCAGTGCGCGCAACTTCGCTACTTCCGCGCTCTTCAGCACTACCGCGTTCAGGGCCAGATACGGCTCGCCATGTACGAGATGGTCCGGTATCAACCCCTGGCGCTGGACCTGCTGCACGAATCGCCGGTACGCTTCCGGGCTAACGGCACCCGGCTCCACTTCGAGCGCACGCACGATCAGGTTTCGGCGAAGGTCGGTTCGATCAGCATCAAAGGGGCAAGTCCACCCGACCCCAGCTCCTGCGCGTATCTGACGAGGTCGTCGGCAACGACGGATTCGGACACCCAGCGCACAGCAGTGATTCCACGCTGTATCAGCGCGTCGGCAGGCGGGAATCGGTCCAACGAATAGGCGTAGCGGTTGTCGAACGAGCGGTGAACGCGCCGACGCTGGCGCGATCCGCCCGACGGCGGAGCGCCATGACGTTCGCTGTCGAGCAAGAAAACGACGCCAAGCGGATCATTCACCGGTGCGACGACAGCGGAACCAGCAACGAGCAGATCGATGAGGCGGCGTGACGAGAGTACAGCCGGAGTCGTGCACCATCGCTGAATTACTGGTACGACGATCAGTCGTGAGTCGTTCAACAGGGCCGCTGCGGCCAGCGATCGATCGATCGGCTCATCCACGAATACTGCCACGCGTTCATCCGCCTGGATGATGGGCAGCAGAGCGTCCACCCAGCTCGGACGCACCGACCTGGGAAGCCTCGTCACTCGCGAGACCACATCTCCGAGAAACGGCGCCGGGCAGACGTAGAGCCAAAAGGGTCCAGCCGCTCGTTGCCAACGAACGAGTGCACGCGCGAGCGTGCCGTCGACGATCAAGGCCGATCATGTGGGGCCGCCGTCGCGCCGGCATCGAGCGCTCCACTGGTTTCCGACTCCAGGATGCGTCGCAGCCGCAAGGCGTCGAAGGCGGTGAGGTTGGGCAACACACGCAGCCACTGCCGCTTGACCAAGGGATCGAGGACCCGTGACTGGCGAATCAACCGGACCAGATCGTCCGGGCCCTCCGAATCGCGCTCGATCGACATCAGCTGCTGCTGCTGCCCTTCGCCGTGGCGGCGCCAACGCTCGCGCTGGAGGATGAGAAGCCACCAGACTTGGGTGCCGCAACTCCGCTTTTGCCGCCGGAGTCGGTCGACACGCCGGCGCGCTGGCTGGCGGCTGTCCCAGCGCCCGTGCCGCCTGCGCGCCCGCTCACCGCGCGGCTGGCTCCGACCACGCGGTCTGAGGCCGCCGGCGGGGTCGTCGAGACGGTCGAGCCCTGGATCGCGCCACTAGACGTGATGACGCGCGTTGGCGGGCTGTAGTAACCTGGCCCGTACGTCGGCCCCATCACATAAAACGGGTGCCAGAAAACAAATCCGGGCCCACCGAGTCCGCTGGAAACGTGCCCTGTGCCGGTCAGGTCCTGCGCCGATAACTCCACAGGCGTGTTGCTTCGAAGGTGGAGAACCGGATCTCCCTGATCACGCACCTCGAGATAGTTTGATCCGGCCTCAGCAAGACGCAGCAGACTGACTGTAGCCTGGTGGCCAGGGCCCGACGTCTCCGCTGGCTCGCGCCACGAGAAGTAATAGACCCCCCGGCCGTCTCGACGGACCGTGTTCTCCACGATTGGATACTGGCCAGGCCGCGTAGGCAGGCCGGCTCGAATCTCGGTCGTGAGCGGGGCAACCGCTTCGACTTGGGCCGGCTCATCGTCATTTACCGCGGCATCTTCGTCACCGCAGGCCGACAACGACGCAGCGAGCAATAACGCAGCCGAGAGACGGATGATCGGCTGCTTGTTCTTGCGGAGGTACGAGCTGACGTCATATGCCAGGTCGAGCAGGCTCTCGGAGAGTACGGACCGACGCACGTCCAAGCCGCTTGTCAACCGATCGGGATTGCCCAAGTTTCCTTCAGTCGTAGCAGAACGGTTCGCCACTATTATGCTCCGACGGGCCTGCTGCATACGCCCTTTTCGAAATGTCACGCATTCCAGTCAGAGTGCGGTCGCACGATCTCATCAGAATGACCAGGGGCCCCGATAGACTCGGGGCCCCTGGTCGGGTGACTGTGTATCTTGTGCGACTACTTCTCGATCGGCTGTCCGATCATCGAGCCCCACTCCGTCCAGGAGCCATCGTAGTTGCGAACCTTCGGGTAGCCGAGCAGCTCGTTCAATGCAAACCACGTGTGCGAGCTGCGCTCGCCGATGCGGCAGTAGGCAATCACGTCCTTGTCGGGCGTGATGCCCTCACGCTCGTAGCGCTCCTTCAACTCGCCGACCGACTTGAATGTCCCGTCAGCCTCGTTGACCGCTTGCAGCCAGGGGATGTTCTTTGCGCCCGGAATGTGCCCAGTGCGTTGTGCCGTCTCTTGCAGCCCTGGAGGCGCCATGATCTCGCCTGAGAACTCTGCCGGCGAGCGCACGTCCACCATCGCTGCTCCGGCCTTACCAATGTGGCCCTTGACGTCGGGCTGGAGCGCGCGCAACGACCCGTTGTAGTCCTTGGCCTTGTACTGGGACGGCGTGACTTTCGGCTCGTCCGTGACGAGATCACGCTTCTCCAGCTCCCACTTCTTACGTCCACCATTCATCAGCTTCACGTTGTCGTGGCCGTACATCTTGGCCACCCAGTAGGCGAAAGCCGCGAACCAATTGTTGTTGTCGCCGTAGAGGACGATCGTATCGTCGTTGCTAATGCCAGACTCGGAAAGGAGCTTCTCCCAGGACGCCTTGTCTGGAATGTCCCGCCGCACGGTGTCCTCGAGCTGCGTTGACCAGTTCCAGCCGACAGCGCCGCGCGCATGCCCGCCCTTGTAGGCAGACGTGTCTACGTCCACCTCAACGAGCTTCACTTTGGGGTCATTCGCGTGCTGGGCAACCCATTCGGTATCAACGAGCACGTCTTTTGCGTAGCCGGCTGCCGCCATAGAGTCTGCTCCCTTCATTCTGCCATCAAGGTGGAAACCACCTCGTGGAGTATATACACTTGCTTGACAGTGTCTCCAACGGTCGATATCATGGCTGCATATTCTCTACTATATCTAGCGGGATAGTCAAGAATAGCCCGCGAAGGGGGCCTCGTGACCGAGCCAATCGAACAAGAAGAGGAGGAGCTGCAACTCCCAGTACTGCGGTCCGAGGTTGAGTTCATCAAAGAGGCCAGCAATCGGCTCCGCGGAACCATCAAGGAGACCCTCGAGGGCGACGACACCCATTTTTCCGAGGATGAGTACCAACTCCTCAAGTTCCACGGCATCTACCAGCAGGATGACCGTGATGGCCGAACGAAAGCGCGCAAGGAGAAGCGCGAAAAGGACTGGATCATGATGATCCGTGCCAAGATTCCTGGCGGCGAGCTATCCGCGGATCAGTACCTCATGTTCGACGACGTGGCGGAGCGCTACGCCAACAACACCCTGCGCATCACGACGCGCCAGGTCTTCCAGCTCCATTACATTCACAAGGGAGAGCTGAAGCAAACCATGCAGGAGATCAACGCCGCGCTCATCACCACTCTGGGCGCTTGCGGCGATATCGAGCGCAACCTGATGGCTTGCCCGGCGCCGGATCATCGCGGCGCGGCAACCGAGGTCCAACGGTATGCGCGCGCGCTCAGCGACGCCAGCCTTCCGCAGACGCGGGCCTACCATGAGATCTGGCTCGACCATGAAATGGTGTATTCGTCCGCTCAGCCTGAGGTCGAGCCTCTCTATGGCGATCTGTACCTGCCCCGCAAGTTCAAGTCCGGCATCGCGATCGAGGGCGACAACTGCATCGACGTTTACTCGCAGGACGTCGGAATGGTCGCGCACCTTGACGACGACCAACTCGCCGGATTCACCATCCTGGCGGGCGGCGGAATGGGCAAGACGCACACGGACCCCAACACGCGGCCCCGTGTTGGCGATCCAATCTGTTTCGTGAAGCCAGATCAACTGATCGAGACGTTCCTTGGGATCATCAAGGTCCAGCGCGACAATGGCAACCGCGCCAGCCGACGCCAGGCCCGCCTGAAGTATCTGATCGCCAACAACGGCGTGGACCGCTTCCGCAATGAGCTGCAGCGCTACGTTGGCCGTCGCCTCGATCCGCCGCGCGATCTCCACTGGGAGGGCACGGTCGACCACATGGGCTGGCACGAGCAGCACGACGGCCGTTACTACCTCGGCGTGTGGGTCGAGAACGGCCGCATCCAGGACGGCGAAGGCGGCAACTACAAGACGGCGTTTCGCGAGCTGATGAAAGAGTTTCGGCCCGGCGTCGTCCTGACGGCGCAACAGAGCATTCTGTTCACCAACGTCGAGGAGCGGCAGCGGAGCGCAATTGACGCGCTGCTGCGCTCGCACGGCGTCCGCCTTACCGGTGAGGTGTCCAACGCGCTTCGATACTCCATGGCTTGTCCTGCTACCCCAACCTGCGGCCTCGCGCTGGCCGAATCTGAGCGAGCGCTCCCCTCGGTGATCCGTCAGATCGAGGCGGACCTGCAGGAGCTCGGGCTGGCCGACGAGCGCCTCAGCGTTCGCATGACGGGCTGCCCCAACGGCTGCGCCCGTCCCTACCTGGGCGACATCGGATTCGTGGGCCGAACCCCCGGCAAGTATCAGCTTTACGTAGGTGGCGACTTCGAGGGCACGCACCTCAACCGAATTCTGGCCGACATGGTGCCCACGGCGGATCTCGCCCGGCGTTTGCGACCGATGTTCGCTCTCTTCAAGGATGAGCGCGATCCATCCGAGGGCTTCGGGGATTTCTGCTATCGAGTCGGCGTTGAGCGCCTGCGCGCCGTCGGTTTCCCAGAGACGCAGACGGTCGGGGCCGCCCGCTAAGAGGCGCCATGGCTGATCAAGGGCCGCTGGCTGGCCGCACCATCGCCTTCCTGGAAGCGCGGCGCTCGGACGAGTTGGCGCACATGGTTGAGAAGCTGGGCGGAAGCTCGTTCGTCGCGCCCGCCCTTCGCGAGGTCCCAACAGAGGACGATTCCGCCGCCCGTGCCTGGCTCGACCACCTGATTGGCGTTGGCTTCGACTCAGTTATCTTCCTCACGGGCGTCGGTTGTCGTGCGTTGCTTGACCAGGCTGATGCCGAGCAACGCCTTGCCACCACTCTATCGGCGCTTGCTGAGACCCGTGTCGTGGCCCGGGGACCGAAACCCGCCCACGTGCTCAATGAGCACCACGTGCGCATCGACTTCATTCCGGCAGAACCGAACACCTCGCAGGAGCTGCTCGACGGCATCCGCGACTGGGACCTTGCAGGTAAGGAAGTCGGCCTGCAGATCTACGGCGGAGCGACGCCATTTCTGGTGCTACTGCGGGCTGGCCTGTCGAAGCGCGAAGCGCGCGTCTTTGAGGTCGCTCCCTACCGATGGGAGGGCCCCGCCGATGAACAACCTCTTGTCGACCTCGTTGAGGCGCTAGCGAGCGGCCGAATCGACGCGCTCGCGATCTTTAGCTCGTCGCAGATCCATAATCTATTTGCCATCGCCGACGTGCATGGTCACACGGCTCGGCTGACCGAGGCCCTCAACGGCCCCAGAGTTCTGGTTGCATCCATTGGCCCTGTGGCCACACAGGCCATCGAGGCGCACGGAGTGAGAGTTGACCTGCAACCGGAACACCCGAAGATGGGCCACCTCGTGACCGCGCTGGGACCGGCGCTTTCAGCTCGCGATTCAGCGATGGCCGGAAGTGTAGCGTGACCG
>JAERMM010000267.1 GCA_016844585.1 Chloroflexota bacterium
AAGTGCTGACGGCATAAGCCGCGCGATCGGCGTCATGCAGAAGATATCGACCCGCATTCGGGCATCCGTTTCTGCGAGGGTGCTGTCGATCCCCAGCCTGACGAGAAATGCTGCGAGGTCGGTTGGGTAACGGCCACGTCCGTGCGTAGTGCTCGTCGCTGTAGCGGGTTGGCAACGGCCCTGCTCCTCCCTTACTCCCCGAACGGAGAGAAGCCACGATCCTGGGCCGCCTGCGCACGTGCTTGCTTTGGGGCAGGTAGCGCGCACCGTCGCGCACCTCGCCGGCGCCGAGACAGGAAACATGAGCAGCATTGCTTGAATCAACGGCCTCCGACCGAAGGTAGAAGCTTCGTCTACCCGAGATCCCACTTATCGATGTTCCAGGTCAGGCGCCCAGTGGTGAGGCTCGTCGCGCCGCCTACGTTTTTCACGTTGCTGCGATAGGCGTGCGTGTTCGGGTTCGGGGCCAGCGTGATGGTGGGCAGGTCATCCGTGATGACCTTCGCGATTTGCGCTCGGATCTGCGCCCGCTGGTCTGCGTCAAGAGTGACGCTGAAAGCATCGAGGAGCCGATCATATTCAGGGTTGATCCAGCCGATGCGATTCTCGCCGCGCCAGCGGTTTTCAGCCGCCGTCACCTCTGACGACCGGTACAGGGCCGTTTGCTGGACCTCGAACGAGCCCGAGGTGTTCACGCTCATGGCAGAGAAGGTGCTGCGCACCTGCGAATCTACGGCGTCGGTGGCTGCGAGTGGCTGTTGCTGGATGTCGAAACCAGCACTACGCCAGCTGGCATCGAGGACGGGCAGTTCAGGGCGGTTCTGGGGGGACTGCAGAACGAACGTGAGCTTGCCGTCTGGACCGGCGTATGCGCCATCCGAGCCCTTGCGGAAGCCGCCCTCGCCCATGAGTCTCTCAACCGCGGCTAGGGGTATTTTGAGATGACGCGGTCGATCGCCGGGTAGTACGCCGCGCGCGGATTGAAGATCGTGTCCCACACGGCCAGCTCGCCTGCCCAGATGGTCTCACTGAACGTTTGCCTATCGACCGCATGGGTGAACGCGCGGCGCACACGAACGTCCAGAATCGCCTTTGGATTCGCGTAATCAGGTCGATGCTGGAACTGGGCGACGCTGAGTGAGACAGTGTTCACGCCCGCTGTGCCCTGCCGGTTCGACGCCCACTCGTTCTTGAGCTGTACGAAGTGCTCAAATCTAATCGAGTTGAGCGCAACGTCTGTCGCGCCCGCCAGAACATTGGCAAACGCCGTGTTCTGGTCAGTCATGAACAGCAGGCGGATGCGGTCGATCTTCGGACGGCCAAGCGCGTGCTGATCGAACGCCGTAGCCTCGATGAACGAGCCCAGCTCCCAGCGATCGAGCTTGAACGGGCCGGCGCCAACGAATTCGCGATCCCAATAGGGACTCTCCTGGATGGTCTGCAAGACACCGCTCGCAAAGGTGGACTCGAGAATGTGGCGCGGGAGCGGCACCAAGCCAAAGCGGGTCGCGCCCTGCAGCAAGACACCAGCGTCCGGGTAAGGACTCTTCCAGCGGATGGAGAGCGAGCGATCATCCGTCGCGGTAACACTCTCCATCGCGCTGAATGGGGCGATGCCGGTACGGAAGCCGTTCGACGGAGTGGCATTGTCAAATGTGAAGACAAAGTCGGAGGCAGTCAGAGGCACCCCATCGTGCCAGACGAGGTTGGGCTTGAGACGGTAACGGGTTTCCATCTTTCCGTCGGGGAAGACCGTCCAGGTCTCAGTGTTCAGCACAGGAAGCGCCTCTGCCAGGTATGGGAGCGGGCGATCGTCGCCGTCGTACAGGTCGAGGAACGCGCTGAACATTCGCTGCCAGTAGTCGGTGGCCCCTAGCCCGGAGATGGGAGCGAGCGCCGCGACGAAGTTCGGCTCCGTTTCGATGGAGGCCGTCAAAACCCGCTCCCGAAGGGTCTGCTCGGTCTGGCTGCGGGTTTGAGTGTTTGGGCTCGCTGGTCCACAACCTGCGGTCAAGATCCCTACGGCTGAGACCACGACGGCTGAGCGCGCAAGCCAACGGAACTGCATTGCTTCTCTCCTTCTAAACGCCCTCACCGACTTCGTAGCACCGATGCCGCGCACGGCGCCACGCCACTCGCGGACGTTCGCGTGCCGAATCGCATTCTATCTTGCTGGCGCCTGTTCCGAAGGGCACGTCGGTACCGGGGGCGCCAGGGTCGGGGATTGCGAGACTTGACGCTTTGCGTAATGTTGACTCCCGCCGGCGGGATCACTTCGCGCGGCGGCCGCCGCTTGCGGTCCCCGTGCTCGCCCCTGCACGCCTCGCCATCGAAAGGCTACACCGAGCCATGCTCCTTGTGGAGCTGCATGAGGAAATCCCCCAGATCGCTTGGGGAGGGCAAGGTGCGCGCGTGGTGCTCATCGCTGTAGCGGTGGCAATTTGCCTCCTCCTCTGTTGCTTTCGACCACAGAGAAGCCTCGAAGTGGGCCGTTGGGGCAATCGGTACGCGACTGCGGCGCTTCGCCAGGAGACCGCCACGATCTTGTGATGGTGGGCGCGGCATTTTTTCATGCGAAGAGTCCCATCGAGGATAGACTTGGTCGTGCTAACGCTCGTTTCCGCCGTTGAATGGCCAAAGGAAATCGCACCGTGGGCGAAATGCCGCGCGTGGTCAATGGTCATCAGGCTTGCCGTGCTTACCCTTTGTTTGGCTGCAACGGTGCCTGCAGAGGCCCTGAGCCAGGGATCGTTCGGCCAAACCGTTTCGCTTAGCCGCGCGTCCGGCCCACCGGGGACGCCGGTCGTGGCCACGGCGCCTGCGCTCCAGACCTTCGCCGCTTGCCCCCAGGTACCCCTACCGCCAATGCAGGCTCTTTGGGATGGCCAGACCGTAGTCGGGACGGGACAGACGTCCCGGACTGACACCTGCGGTGGGTTTACCGTGTCGTTCACCGTGCCGATGAACGCTCCCGCTGGCCCACACACCGTTCTCTTCCGCGAGGGCAGTACCATTTCCGGCACTGCATCATTCACCGTGATATCCGGTCAAGGCCAGGGGCCTTCAGCTCAGGTCCTTTCGCTCAGCCCGCCGTCTGGGCCCGAGGGAAGTTCCGTCGTGGCGACCTCCGTCCCGTCTCTGGGGGCTGCCTGCATTCAGATAGTCCCACCGCCGATGCAGGTCCTCTGGGATGGCCAAACGCTCATCGGCCAAACCCAGCGGGGAAGCCCCTGCAGCGACTTCTCCACCTCCTTCCGGGTGCCGCACCCCGCGGCACCCGGTCCACACACGGTCGCCTTCCGCGAAGGAAGCGCTCTGATCGCGACGGCCACGTTTACCGTGGTCGCCCAGACGACCGCCGCTCCATCCGTGACAGTGGTCCCGCCACCGACTGTTTCTGCGCCCGCGGCGACAGCGAATGCGACCCTGACGCTCCCCGAGCCGTCCCGGCCAACTCCCATGCAAGCGGCACCTGCCCTCTCGATTCCAGGCCCATTCGTCGTCAATGTTGAACCGTCCTGCACGGAAGGGGGGACTTCCCTGGTCAACATTAGCTGGACCGAGTCACCCTCGGCTGACATGTACGAGGTCTGGGGGAACGGTGCGCTCTTGGCGGAGATCCGCAGCCGTCTGGCGGGCTTCTATACGGATGCGCCGAGCTCAGTGGAAGAGAGCCTGGAGTACGAGGTTATCGCCCGCAACGCCGCGGGCTGGCTGGCTGGAGGCGCAGGTTCGGTGTTGGTACCACCATCGAACTGTAGCGCCAGCACGGATGCTCAGCCTCAGTTCGAGCAAGACCTGGTCTCGGACGAGGGCGAATGAGCCCCAATCTCGCCCGGCCCCGCAGGCCGTCGACGATCCGTTCATAGCAACCGTTCACAAGCTCCCCCCGACGACTCCAGCATCGTAAGGTCGTTCGCGGATTCATGGACAGCTAAAATACGAAACAGTGATAAGGGGGCTCATCCATGGCTGTCGGTATCGTTTTCAATGGTTTAGGCGTGACCCAGGCACAGTACGACCAAGTGCTCGGCGAGGTGGCGCCGGGTAACAAACTGCCTCCGGGAATGCTGTATCACGCCGGTGGGCCGTCGAAGGATGGCTGGCGGGTGGTTGAGATCTGGGAGTCACAAGAAGCGGCGGATCGCTTCTTCAAAGAAACGCTGGGCGCCTCGCTCCAAAAGGCAAGCATCACAGTTGTGCCGGAGTTCTTCCAGGTGCACAACATCATGAAGCCCTGACCACCCTTCTCCGGTCATCAGTCTGAGGCAACCCGAACTGCCTCCACGCTGCGACAGGCCACGGAAGCCCGAAGCTGCCATCGGCACCCATGGCGATTCGGTCATCGTGGTAGGCCAGCCTCCTTCTGTTACCCCGGGGCACGGTAGAGGCTTGCAAGCTGAACCAGAGGAGGCTTGCTCCTCAAGAGAGCCGCTGCGGACGCAACCTCGCGCGTAATGAGCAGTTCGTGAAAAAGTTGTGCTATGCTGCGCAGGCTTTCAGGAGGGAAGATGGCACGGAACACTATTCCATACGCCATCGCGGTGGCCGGTATCGTTTTCGTCGGGTGCAGCCTGATAAACGGGGCGCCCGCGCCGCCGCCCTCCAGGCGGCGCGAAGTCGTAGTGAGCGGGCGCCGCGTCAAAACAGTCGACGTCCACGCTCACTGCGTGGTGCCCGAGGCGATGGCGCTGGCCGGCCGGAATCCGGAATCGCAAGATGCCGGTGACGCCGCGGCGCGGCTGCTCCTGTCCAACCTGGCGGACCGGCTAGCCACGATGAATGCGCAAGGCATCGACATAGAGGCGCTCAGCATCAACCCCTACTGGTATGGCTTCCAGCGCGACCTGGCGGCGGAGGTCATACGCACTCAGAACGAGAAGCTGGCGGACTTCTGTGGCCAGCATTCGGATCGCTTTGTCGCCTTCGCCACCGTGGCCTTGCAGCACCCGGAGCTGGCCGCCGAGCAGCTCGAGGTGGGGGTCAAGAAGTACGGCCTGCGCGGTGTCTCGCTGGGCGCCAGTGTCGAAGGGCAGGAGCTAGCCGATCCCAGGTTTCACCCGTTCTGGAAGAAGGCTGAAGAGCTCGACATCCTCGTGTTCATCCATCCGCAGGGGAGGGCGGAGCTCGCAAACCGTCTCAAGGGTAAGGGTGGGCTGAACAGCGTGATTGGCAATCCCCTGGATACGACAATTGCGCTGTCCCATCTGATCTTCGAAGGCACGCTGGATCGGTTCCCCGGGCTGAAGATCTGCGCGGCTCACGGCGGCGGCTATCTCCCCTCTTACGCGGGGCGGTCGGATGCCCAGGTACGGGCTTTTCGGGGCGGCCGCGAGTCGCTCCTGAAGCGGCCGAGCGAGTATTTGCGCCAGCTTTATTACGATTCGATCGTGTTCACGTCTGAGGGCCTTCGCCATCTGGCTGCTGAGACTGGGCCCGGGCAGATCATGCTCGGGACCGATACCCCCTATCCCTGGACTGATATGGGCGTGGACCACATCCTGGACGCGCCGGGCTTTACGGATGAAGAGCGCATCGCCATGCTGAGCGGGACTGCCTGCCGGCTGCTGGGAATCAACCAAGCGGGGATTGCAACAGACTAAGAGACTGTCACGCATTTACCGCTCCGGTGGCTCTACGATGGGCTCATCGTAATGGGGACCGCCCGCGAGGGGCCACGAGCGCAGCCTCTAACCGGGGGGCTTTCCTCCTATCGCGCAGTCGCGCGTCAGTTCTCCTCGTTCGCCGCTATATGCTGCACCCCATTGCTAGCCGGACGGGGTCCAAGCCGGTAGCTGCGCCCACCCTTCCTCGGTGACGCAGTGCCAGCAGCGTTCCTGCGAGAGAGTCTCGGCCACCCGCCGGCGGGCATCTACACTCAACCTCTCGGGCACGGCATGCGCCACGGAGTGGCCACAGCTGTGCACGACGATGAGAGACGTGAAAGCATTCAGTTGGTCCACTCGCACCACCCGCGAAGCCGGCGGGAGCGTCCGCTCGGACCAGTCCCAGAGTACCGTCCGATGCTACCCGACACCAACCACCCGTCGTGTGCGGCGACCGTTATCGCGGAAAGCGGTGCGCCAGGCGTGCGGCTCAATTGCGTAGCGCCCACTCGTGGCCGTTCCACACCTGGGATGACCGCTCGAATTTCGCATGGATATTGACCAACCGGTCGCTGAAAACAGTGGGGTCAGGTGTGTCGAAGAGCCAGAAGACGGCAACTTGGTCTGAGACGTGGTGGACGATTTCGCTGAGGATCCGGCTGCGCTCGCTGAGCGCAATAATTGCCGTATCGCTCGATCAACGAGTCGAGCGCAGGGTTCATGTAGCGGCTCCGGTTCCGCCGTCCGATCCAGCCGCGCGTCCTACGTGAATCGGCATCCTCCCTTGAAGGGATGTGCTAGAGTGCTGCCGCGAGCATCGCGTACCGCTTCGTTGAGGTCAGGCGGGAATCCGTCGTTCTGGTCACGGAGGCGTCCATGGGATCACGGCAGGCTTTTACGCCGAGCAGGCTCTTTGCAGCGGTCATCGTCGCGGCTGGTTGCCTAACCCAGGTACCTGCGCCAACCGAGGCCGCTTTAGCGCCGCGCGAGTCGTCCCAGCAGCCGCTACCCAAGAGCCTCGTCATCGCGATCTCCGCCGAGCCGGCAACGCTGGGGCCATTCGAGATTGGCGGCGACTACTTCCAGGCCCCCATCTACAAGGCGCTGCACGATTTCCTGGTTGCTCACGACGACCAGGCGCAGCCCGTCCCGCGATTGGCCACCGAGCGACCATCTCTGGAGAGCGGGTCGTGGAAGGTCTTCGAGGATGGCACCATGGAAACAACGTGGCGCCTCCGCTCAGGCGTCGTCTGGCAGGACGGCGTGCCGTTTACGCCCCAGGACATCGTCTTCGCCTGGAAGGTGGCGAATGACCGCCAGGTCCCGTGGCTCAGCCGCGCGGTTCCGGAAGCCATCGACGACATGCGGATAGAGGACCCGCGGACGCTGGCGATGCACTGGAAAACGTCGTACCCGTTCGCCGACCAGCCAGACGAGACGACACTCGATCCGGTGCCCGTACACATCCTCGAGCGCTTGTACGCCAGCGACGTTCAGGGGTTCGTCAATTCCCCGTACTGGACGCGCGAGTTCATCGGCCTCGGGCCGTACAAGCTGGCCGCGTGGGAGCCGGGCAGCCATCTCGAGATTCGCGCGGTGGATAACCACTACCTCGGCCGCCCGAAGCTCTCGACTATTACGGTCCGGTTCATCGCCGACCCGAACACGCTGATCGCGAACTTGCTCAGCGGCACCGTCGACGTGAATACCACTCCGACCAACCTCCGTCCCGACAACTGGAAGACAATCGAGGAGCAGTGGTCCGATGGGACGCTGATCTACGACCGCGCGGGCGCGCTCCAGTTCGTTGGGCCGAACCTGCGCGTGCCCCCATTTGGCGACGTGCGGGTGCGTCGGGCGATGACGCACGCGATCGATCGCGGAGATGTAGTCGACGCGCAGCTCATCCCGAGGGAGCTGATAGCCGATACGTTCCTCGTGCCGGGGAGCGACAAGGCTCGACGGCTTGCGCCGAACGTGCGTGTGTACGACTATGATCCGCGGGCGGCGATCGCCTTGCTTGAAGAAGTGGGTTGGCGCCGGGGCTCAGACGGGGTGTCGCGCAACGCCGCCGGCCAGGCCTTCGAGTTCGAGTTTCGCAGCACGAATCCTCCGCAAGTCCTCGTGATCGCCGACCTCTGGAAGAACGTCGGCTTGCAACCAAACATCTTCATGTCGCCGCCGGCGCAAAATACCAACCTCGAGGCCCAGGCGAACGTAAAGGGCGTGGAGACCAGTGGCTACTTCATCAGCTTCAGCACATGGCGCGGTCGCGTCCACTCCAGCGCAATCCCTACGCCTGAGAA
>JAERMM010000056.1 GCA_016844585.1 Chloroflexota bacterium
CGATCCTGGATCTCGACCAGCACGTCGAAGGTGGGCGGCGCCTTTCGCTCCAGCACCGATTTCTGTGTCCCGCGCCGGCGGGCCTCCTCGTCGCCGAGGGTGACCGTCTGGATCCCGCCGATCAAGTCTGACAGGGTCGGATTCATGATCAGGTTATCGAGCGTATTGCCATGGGCCGTGGCCACCAACTGCACACCGCGCTCCGCAATCGTGCGGGCCGCCGCCGCCTCGAGCTCGTTGCCGATCTCGTCGATCACAATGACCTCGGGCATGTGGTTCTCCACCGCCTCGATCATGATCTGATGCTGCATGGAGGGCGTCGAGACCTGCATGCGACGGGCCCGACCGATGGCAGGGTGTGGAATATCGCCGTCGCCAGCGATCTCATTCGACGTGTCGACGATGACGACGCGCTTCTTGAGGTGATCGGCCAGGACTCGCGCGGTTTCACGCAGCATCGTCGTCTTGCCGACACCCGGGCGACCGAGCAGCAAGATGCTTTGCCCGGCCTCGACGAAGTCCTGAATCACCGCGATCGTGCCGAAAACCGCTCGGCCGACTCTGACGGTCAGTCCGATGATGCGGCCCGAGCGGTTACGAATCGCCGATATGCGATGCAGCGTTCGCTCGATCCCAGCGCGGTTGTCGTCTCCAAAGCTGCCAATGCGCTGGATGACGTAGTCCAAGTCTTCTTCCGAAACGGGCCGATCGCTGAGGAGGACCTCCTGCCCGGGGAAACGCGCCTCGGGCTCGCGACCGAGGTCCATTACAACCTCGAGGAGATCCGGGCGTTGTGCGTTGCGGTCGAGCCACTCACGAATGAGCGGCGGCAGCACACCTACCAGGGCCGTCAGGTCGTCGACCACCACGCGCTCGCCGTGTGGCTCAGTCCGACTCGCCATAGTCTCTCCGCAGAATAGAGGTTGGGGGGAGAGGGGCCCCTAAACGGGGGCGCCTACCGCAACGATGCTCGGCTCTTTCACCCTCTCAGTCAGATGACGGACCCATGACGCGTACTCGGGGCCGCGACGAAAGCCCACGTTTTCCAAAGCTGTGCGCAATTCGGCCTCGTATTCTCGCACATCGACCAGGACGGGGGCCTTGGGACTGAGCTGGACGAGCGCACTACGAACCATCCGCTCCGCATAGCCCTCATAGGACGGATTGACCAACACGTGCAGGTGTTGGCTCCTCTGGCCAAAGATGACTCGCATCCAGCCCAACAAGCCGGGGCCCAACTCCCAGACGAAGTCCTGAAGATCCCCGAGCATGCTCGGGGCCCAGAGCTTGCGGCCCGGGTAGAGCGCGGTCCACTCCTCGCGCGTCAATGCTTCGGCTGCGCGAACGTTCGCCGGGACGGCCACGTTGTAGAGCTGGAATAGCCCTATCTCATCCGACCGGAGGCGCGGACGGGCCGGGAGGGCCTCTTTTTGATCTCGATCGAAGCCCTTGTCCAGACGATAGGCGTGACCCTGCAGGTAGCGCTCGAACCCAGCCCGCGGCGCAACCGACGCCAACGGCCCATCGGTCGGCGTATCGATGAACACGCGCCTGCCGTGCATACTCGCAGCGCGCTCGCACGCCCAGCGAAGCAACTGAACCGGGGCGTTGTCGTCCTCGGAAATGAGATGTTCGACATCCCACACGAGGCCACCGGCGCGCGCGCGGACAACGATGAAACCGTTGATCCGCCCATTCGTCGACGCGACGCCGAGCATACAGGACCCGCGCGTCGACGCCGCCAGGTCGCCCAGCAGACGAAAAAAAGTGGGGCGATGATTCTCGGGAGGTGTTCTCGGCCACGTAGGGGCCGCCACTTCGTGTGCCTTGTGGCGCGACTGGAGCAGCCCGGCTGCCACGGCGTCGACGGGGCGCATCGCACTAATCATCGAGCCACTTCACCGGGCGAGGGCCCTCACCTAACCTCTCCCACCGCGGTGGGAGAGGAACAGACCGGGGTCGTCGATGCCGTTGTCTCACGCGCGGCGATCAGCGAGAGAAACAATCGATGGAATCGGTCATCGTCCGTCAGCTCCGGATGGAACGAAACGCCGATCACGGAGCCCTGCCGCACCGCTACGATGCGCCCATCGGGCAGCTTCGCCAGGACCTCGACGCCGGGGCCCACGGACTCGACGATGGGCGCACGGATAAAGACCCCATGGAACAGGGTATCGCCCAACGCGGGGATCGCAATGTCCTCCTCGAAGCTATCCACCTGCCGACCGAAGGCGTTCCGATGGACCTGCACGTCAAGGCCGTTGAGGCCGGGGGAAGCCTCGTCGTCGACGTGTTTTGCCAGCACGATCATTCCTGCGCACGTGCCGACGACGGGAAAGCCGGAACCGATTCGCTCGCGTATCGCATCGTCGAGGCCATACTCGGCCATCAGCAGGCGGATCGTGGTGCTCTCACCACCCGGGATGATCAGCCCATCCAGACCGTCGAGATCCCGCGGGCGGCGAACTTCAACCGCGTCGGCGCCGAGCCGGACGAGCGCCTGGATATGCTCACGGAAGGCGCCCTGAAGCGCAAGGACGCCGATGCGCATCGCGCTCACCAGCCGCGCGTTGCGAGGATCTCCTCCGGCCGCAAGGTACCGATTTCGATGCCTCGCATCGCCTCTCCGAGACCACGAGAGACTTTAAGAATCTCGCCCGGGACGTTGTAGGACGTCACGGCGCGGACAATGGCGCGAGCCATTGCAGGCGGGTCCTGAGACTTGAAGACTCCAGATCCCACGAAGACGCCCTCGGAGCCGAGCTGCATCATCAAGGCGGCGTCGGACGGGGTAGCGACGCCACCCGCTGCGAAATGCACAACGGGTAACTTGCCGGTCCGAGCCACGTCGCGCACCAGCTCGTACGGCGCGCCAAGCGCTTTTGCCTCGGCCATCAACTCGTCCTCGGACATGCTGTGCAGTCCACGGATTTGAGCCATAAGGGTGCGAATGTGGCGGGTCGCCTCCACGATATTTCCGGTTCCCGCCTCACCCTTGGTACGTATCATTGCGGCGCCCTCGCCGATGCGTCGAAGCGCCTCTCCAAGGTCGCGCGCGCCGCAGACGAATGGCACCGTGAACTCGCGTTTGTTGATGTGATAGCGGTCGTCAGCGGGAGTGAGGACCTCGCTCTCATCGATATAGTCGACGCCTAACGCCTGAAGCACCTGCGCCTCGACGAGGTGCCCGATGCGGCATTTGGCCATGACGGGGATGGTCACCGTCTGCATGATGGCCTCGACGATTGTGGGATCGGCCATCCGTGCCACCCCACCCGCGGCTCGAATGTCGGACGGAACGCGCTCGAGCGCCATTACGGCGCAGGCGCCCGCCTCTTCGGCGATTCGAGCTTGCTCAGCCGTGACGACATCCATGATCACGCCGCCTTTGAGCATCTCGGCATGGCCGGATTTGACGGTGAACGTTCCTCGCTCCATCAACACCTCATTCATTCAACGCCGGGCCGGGCAACGGCAGCGGCCTCACGCCTGGACCCGGCCGGTGGCTCAATTCTACACGGCACGACGGAACTCATTGGCGTCGATTCAACCTTGTTTCGTTGACACCCTGGAGGGACGCGGTTAGAATCTCGCGCCCAAGAGCGAGCAGGGTGCGCGGCGAGCTGCAATCCTGAACTGATGTCTGCGCACCGACTGCCACCCAACTCTTCGACCGGGCCCGCGGGGCCTGGCGGGCCAAGCAGGGCCTGGCGGCACGTTGCTCGACGCAAAGAAGATTCTCGTCCCGGTCAATGGGAACGCCACTGACGGCGCCATGATCTCGCTGGCCGCCCAGACGGCGAAGCGGTCCAGGGGTCGGGTCTACGCGATCTACGTGATTGAAGTGCGTCGAACGCTGCCGCTGGACGCCGACCTCGGCGCAGAGCGCGAGCGAGCGGACACTATCCTCGATGATGCGGAGCGAGGCGCGGAAGAGTACGATCAAGAGATCGAGACGGAGATCCTCCAGGCCAGAGACATCGGCACGGCTATTGTCGAAGAAGCAGTCGAAGCCCAGGCCGACCTCATCATCCTTGGAGTCCCGTATCGCCGCAAGTTCGGCGAGTTCGACCTCGGCAAGACCGTGCCGTACGTCCTGAAGAATGCGCCTTGCGAGGTGTGGATCTGCCGTGAACCCATTCCCACGCGGTAGCACGGAGTAACAATGTTCGTCGTCATTATGGGCTGCGGTCGCGTTGGCGCGCGCGTCGCGTCGGTTATGTCACGCGCCGGGCACGAGGTCACGGTCCTGGACATCAACAAGAATGCGTTCAACCGCCTCGACCCCGACTTCGCGGGAAGCACACTCGTCGGCAACGGCATCGACATCGACGTACTGAGAAACGCGGGCATCGAGCGGGCCGACGCATTCGCAGCCGTCACACAGGGAGACAATCGAAACATCATGGCGGCGCAGGTGGCAAAGCACATCTTTCAGGTCGAACGGGTGATGACGCGGATTTACGATCCACTCCGCCAGGAGACGTTTGAGATGCTCGGCCTCGACGCGATATCGCCAACGGTTCTGGGGGCAGACATGTTCCTCGAGATTCTGGATCCGGGTGTGCGCAGCAAGCCGAGCGTCACACCCGACACTCCAGGAACCACGACGGCCATGGATTAGGCGAAAGGAGCACTATGTTCGTCATTGTGGCCGGCGGCGGAAAGGTCGGCTATTACCTCGGCAAGGAGCTTGTCGAGCAGAGCCACGAAGTAGTCATCATCGAGCGCGACGTGAATCGAGCGTCCATCATCGAGTCGGAGCTCGGGAGCATCGTCGCCGTGACCGGCGACGACGAGGACAACCTGGTGATATGCCAGGTGGCCAAGGCGCGATTCCACGCGGGGCGGACAATCGCGCGGATCAACAACCCAAAGAACGCCGAGATTTTCAATCGCCTCGGCATCGACGACACGGTCAGTGCCACCGACGTCGTTCTCTCTGTCATCGAGCAGGAGATCCCCCGGCACCATCTGGTACCGCTCCTGCGGCTGCGACACACGGACGTGGAGGTCGTCGAGGCGACGATTGAAGAGGGGTCGGCCGTTGCAGGTCGACGAATGCGCGACATTGCGCTACCACCCCCTTCCAGCATTGCCATGATCATCCGGGACGGGACGCCCATCTTCCCGCAGCCCGACACGCCGATCCTATTCGGCGACGAAGTCATCGCGTTTACCACCCGTCAGAACGAGGTCGCGTTCCGCACGGCGCTGCTGGGAGAGTAATGCCAGTGGCATTCGTTCCAGGGCCCTCACCCAGCCTCTCCCACTGCGGTGGGAGAGGAGCAAGATGTCCTCAGTCCTCAGTGTGCGCTCCGCCATGTCAGCTCCCGTCCAGCGCGCTGCGCACAATTGCCGCGAGCGCGTTTGGCGTGAACGGCTTCTGGAGATAGAGGGCATTCGTTTCGAGGATTCCGTGGCGCAGAGTGACGTCGGCGAGGTGGCCGGACATAAACACGATCTTGGTGGTGGGACTAGCGGCACGAACCCGTTCAGCGACCTCGCCACCGCTCATGCCTGGCATGACGACGTCCGTGAGCAACAGATGAACGGGGCCAGGGTGCTCGGTGCAAATCCGCACTGCTGCCTCCGGGGTTTCGGCGGGCAACACCGTGTAGCCAACCGATTGGAGCACCGCCGTGGCGAGGGATCGCACGCCCGGTTCGTCTTCAGCGATTAGGACGGTCTCTGTTCCGCGCGGGCTCTGAGATGCGGGTTTTTCCGGGGCTGCCTCGGCAGCCGCCAATATGCGTGGAAAGTAGACCTTGACCCTGGTTCCCTTGCCCACCGCACTGGAGACCTGGATTTCACCGTCGGCTTGCTTCACGATGCCGTAGACCGTTGCCAGACCGAGGCCGGTGCCTCTTCCCATGGCCTTGGTGGTGAAGAAGGGCTCGAAGACGCGCTGCCGGGTCGCTTCGTCCATGCCGGTGCCGGTATCGCTGATCTCGAGGATGACGTAGTCACCGGCCTGGAGCACGGCGCCCTCTCGATCAGCGTGGTTGCCTATCACTGCATTCGCCGTACTGATCGAAAGCTCCCCGCCGTCGGGCATCGCGTCGCGCGCGTTGACCGTCAGATTGAGGATCACCTGACCGAGCTGGCCCGGGTCGGCCATCACGCCCCATAGCGCACGCTCCTGGTGGACCACCAGGTGGATGTCTTCGGTGAGCACGCGGCGCAGGAGCTGCTCCATCTCCTCCAGCACGGTGTTCACATTCACGGGAACGAACGTCAGGACCTGCCGGCGGCTGATGATGAGGAGCTGGCCCGTAAGACTGGCGGCTCGATTCCCGGCCTTCAACACCTCCGACAACTGGGCGCGCCGAGGATCCGAAGGGTCCATGTGGGTGAGGACGACCTCGGTGAAGCCGTTGATAACGGTGAGCAGGTTATTGAAATCGTGGGCCACGCCGCCGGCGAGCTGGCCGATCGCCTCCATCTTCTGCACCTGGCGGAGCTGCTCCTCGCTGTGACGGAGCGCGTCGTCGCTTCGATTTCGCTCGACGGCCATTGAGACGACGTTCGCCACCGACTGGGCGAACGTGACCTCATAGGGCGTGAAGTCGCGGGGCTCGCGACCTCCGACGAGGATATTGCCGAAGGGACGCTGGAGGCCCGGAATCGGAACACTGAGCAGGCTGAGCAAACCATAGCGCGCGGCTGCAGCGGGCACATCCGAGAGGGGCTGCTGCATCCGCACGTCCTCGATGACCAGCGGCTGCCCCAGGCGCACGGTGCGGTCAGCGGCCCTGCGCCTGGGGGCGCTGCGCGGGCGGGCCTCGGCCTGAGCGAGGCCTCGCGATGCTCTGATGACGAGTGCGCCCTCATCCTCCTCGTAGAGAAACTCGCCGAGACCTCCATGCTCAAGCCGGAGCACGTCGGTGACCAGCTCGATCGCCTCGTCGAACACGGTGTCGAGGTCGGTCAGCGAGGCGGCGTGCTGGCCGAAAGCCGCGAGTGCTTCGAGCTGATGCACACGTATCTCCAGCTCGCGCTCGGTGCGCTTCTGCTCAGAGAGATCCACGAACACGCGTACCGCACCACGAGGCTGGCCGCTGGCATCGAGGAGCGGCGCCCCGGAAACGGCGACCTCGACCGTCGTACCGTCGCGCCGCGTCCGAACGCTCTCTACCTCTTGGAAGGATTCGGCCCTCCGCGCGCGGCCGGAGAATCGCAGCTGCTCTGCCTCGGAGGTGATAGCGGATGGTCCTCGGCCGTACATCTCCCCGGCTGTCCAGCCAAAGAGGCTTACGGCCGAGGCGTTCCAAAGGGTGATATAGCCTTCCTGATCCAGCCCCATGATGGCGACCGGGGACGCGTCAATCACCGCTTGCAGCAATTCTTTGGTCTGGCGGGCGTCTGCGCGGCTCGCATTCGTCTGTCGCCCGTCCCGAACGATCCGGCGTAAGCCCCGGTGGTCGATCTCGCCCTTGTGGAAAAACTGCACACCGAGGCGATCGGCTGCCCGACGCGTGAGGGCACGGTCTTTGCGCTCGCTGGCCAGGACGACCGCTACATCGGACGGCAGCTCCGCGGGCTCGATGAGCGCCAGTTCGTCCGGCGAATCGAGGGCGGCCAGGTCGACGATCATCACCTGAATGGACTGGCGGCCCAGCTCTTCGACGGCATCGGCGATGGACCGGCACCTGATGCCGCCGATAACGGATTGTTCGCTGCCGTGGTACGCCTCGTCGAGCCATTGGCAGAAGGGCTCGTCTTGGGAGACGACGACGATGGCGATCGGGGTGCGAATCATCGTTCGGCTCCCTCAGCGCGCAACGCGGCACCGTCGATCAGTGCTGCGAGTATACGACCCTCTGTGTGAAGGCCTCAGGTGCACCTGTCATGGTCATGTTCGAGACATCTGACCCACTAGTGGGTCAGTTGTCATAATCGTAGCCATTTCGTCCGGTAGGGGAGGGGCTTGTCCCCTCCCGCCTGGCGCTCACACACGGGCCGCGCGGCGGGGGACAAGCCCCCCGCCCTACCGGAACGATGGAACCGACGCAATGGCGATATCCTCAACAAGTGACCCCTAGCTCACGCGCTACTCGTGGATCGGGATGAACTTCTGCCAGGTGACATTGACAATCAGGTAGCTCTGGAACAGGTACTGGGGCGTTGCGCGGGGTTCGATGGGCGCCCTGGGAAGGACCATCTTTGCTTCCTCGATGGTGCGCCCACCCTTATGATGATTGCACGCTCGGCACGCGCTCACCAGGTTCTCCCACAGGTGACGACCGCCCCGGTGCTTGGGGATGACGTGGTCCAGAGTCAACTCTTTGGTCCGAACGCCGCAGTACTGGCAGGTGTACTGATCGCGCAGGAAGATCTCGCGTCGTGTGAGCCGCACACGCGGGCGGGGACGCTTGATGAGGTGGTTGAGTCGAATGACAGACGGGACTCGGAACGCGCGCGATGGCGACCTATAGACTAAGCCATCCACCTCGAGAACCTCGGCCTTGCCGCCGTCGACGAGAACGAGCGCTCGGCGCGGATTGCACACATTGAGCGGCTCGTAGTTTTGATTGAGAACGAGGACGTGGGTCAAACAGCCTCCACCCGGCTGCGCTCGGCGACGGATTGGCTGCTCAGAATTTTATCACTGGAATTTTTGGGCGGCCAACGGAGGGGACAGGGGACCAGGGGCGTAGGATGGAACGAACGAAGCTAGCAAAGGAGTACCCATCGCGCTCGGGCTTTCTCGCGGGTTCGTTGGCGGCTGGGGCTGCGATGGTGGGAATGCTCATGCTTGGAGCAATATCGGAGCGCCCCACGCTGGCGGAGACCATTGCCGAGGGGATCGCGGGGCGCACGCCGATACACCTGGTCGAGTCAATGACTTCAGCGTTTGGATCAGACGCGAAACACCTGCTCTTCGCGGGCACGCTGATCGGGCATATCGCGGTCGGGGGACTCGTCGGATTCTATGCACAGCGACTAGTCTGGAATCTTTGGCAGTTTCTCCGCGCGGTTGCCGCCCTGATCGCCCTCGTCGGGCTCGTCGGACTTCCCATTATCGGCGCGGGATTGTTCGGGACAACTGCACGGGCTGGCCCGTATGGGACGGTCGTATCGCTTGCCGTGACGGGCACGCTTTTCCTCATTGCGTACCAGGCCTGCGAGCGGTTCCTCAACCCGTCAGGGACCTTTGCAGCGGAGGACGCCGCCTCACGCCGTGCCCTGCTTCGCAATGGCTCGTTGGCGATCATTGGGCTTGTGGTTGGGGTTAGCGCCTTCCGCTGGCTGGCAGTTCGGTTGACGCCGTCGGCTGTTTCAACCGCCCTGTCGAGCCAGGTGGCGGAAACGAACCTCGCCATAGCCTCCGGCGATCTCTCGAAGGCGTTGGCAAGCGGCATTCCGGGCCTATCACCGGAGATCACTCCGAACGACAAGTTCTACGTTGTGTCGAAGAACGTCTTCCGCGATCCGGTTGTCAGCGAGCAGACATGGCGGATGGAGGTGACGGGGCTCGTAGCCAAGCCCATGGTCTTGACGTATGACGGCCTGCGTCGATTGCCGTCGGCGACCCAGTACCTGACCCTACAGTGCATCAGCAATGAGGTCGGCGGCGAGCTGATAGGGAACGCAGAATGGCGGGGCATCTGGCTGATCGACCTATTGCGGGAGGCGGGAGTGCGCCCAGGCACCGTCGATGTCGTGTTTCGGGCAGCGGACGACTACGCGGACAGCATCCCGATCGCCAAGGCGTTGCAGCCAGGTACGATGCTCGCCTATGAAATGAACGGGGAGATGTTGCCCCAGATTCACGGGTACCCCGCCCGACTGTTGGTTCCCGACATCTACGGGATGAAGAACGTGAAATGGGTCACTGCGATCGAGGTGGTCGGCTACGACTTCAAGGGTTACTGGCAGACCCGCGGATGGGACGACAGCGCGATCATGCACACGACCTCTCGCATCGATTTCCCGAAGAACAACTCGTTCCTACGGGCAGGGCCGAACTACGCCGGAGGCATTGCGCTCGCTGGACAGCGAGGCATCAGCGGCGTGGAGGTCAGCGCGGACGGCGGGCGGACGTGGGCGCCGGCCACGATCAAGACGGCGCTCGGGCCGAACACCTGGGTCCTGTGGCTCTATGGATGGGACATGCCCGAGGGCGTAGAGGGCACGCGGCTTTTAGTGCGGTCCACCGATGGCGCCGGTGGGGCGCAGTCATCGCTGGTTAAAGAAACGATTCCTGATGGCGCGTCGGGGTACCACGCCATCGGGGTCAGGCTCGCGAGCAACTGATCAGGCAGGTGCGTCTGGTCGCGCCTCCGCAGCCAGTGCTTTTATGTCGACGGGTATGCCTGCGACCATGAGGTAGACGTTTTCGGCCTGGCTGGCCAGATACTGATTGGCGCGACCCAGGGCGTCGCGATAGACGCGACCGCTCGGATAATCAGGCACAATTCCCATCCCGACCTCGCTAGAAACGACGATGCAACTCGCTTCGGCCGCCGCCGTTGCCACCAGAAGCTCACGGACTTCCTCATCGACTGTACGGTCGAGCCGATCGGTGACGTCCGCGCCCTCGGGATCAGACAGCGCTCCGAGGCAGTTCGACACGAGAAGCGTCAGGCAATCCACGAGCACCGTGCCACCGCTGTGGGCGGCAGCCTTTACCTGCTCGCCCACCCGTGTGGCGGTCTCGAGTGTTCGCCACGTGGATGGGCGTTCTCGGCGATGAGCCGCGATGCGCGCACGCATCTCGTCGTCGTCGGCCGTGGCGGTGGCAACAAAGAGCACCGGCCCGCCCCAGCGCTGCGCAAGCCGGGCGGCGAATGCGGACTTGCCACTTCGGGCGCCTCCGAGGACGAGCGCCAGACGTGGTGGGGGCATAGAGGCTAGATCCGGAGCACCTTCAGGGGGCTCGGTCTCGGCTCGACTCAATGATCTGCTCCACGCGATCAACCGCTTCCGAGAGTTTTCCGTCGGCGTTCACCACCGAGTAGTCGAACTCTGCCTCATGATCGAGCTCAGTTTGCGCATTCTGGAGGCGGAGTGCCAGTTCATCGGGCGACTCTGTTCCACGACCGACGAGACGCCGATGCAACGTCTCCGCGTCGGCTGGACGGAGGAAAATGAGCACAGCATTCGGGAACTGTGCGCGGATGCTCCTCGCGCCCTGCACGTCCACCGAGAGCAACACGTCGCTTCCCCGGTCGCGGGCGCGCTCGATCTCGCTGCGCGGCGTGCCATAGAGAAACCCGCCGTTGGGCGGGACACGAGCCCATTCGACTAAGCCCCCCTCGTCACGCAGTTTCAGAAAATCGGGCTCGGTAGAGAAATAGTAGTCCACGCCGTCTTTCTCGCCAGGCCTCGGCTTCCGCGTTGTCCCGGTCACGCAGAAGTAGACCTCGGGCTTGCGAAGGCGCAGATGCTGGACCAGAGCGGTTTTGCCCGCCCCGGCTGGTCCGGACAGAACGAAGAGAGACCCTCCACGTTCCGCCCTCACCCTAGTACTGCCCGGCGGAAGACCATCGTCGGTTAGTGCGAGATTGGCTGCCCCCCTCATGTCGCGGCGGGGGTGAGGGCTCCCCCTCTGCCGGATCCAGACGACTCTGAGGCGCCCACAAGGTGCCCTCACCTAGCCTCTCCCATTGCGATGGGAGAGGGACAATACCGAACCCGACCGCGTTTGAGCGCATCCCATGCCTCACGTCCAAAACGCCCCTCGCCCCAGATTGCCGTACCCCGGGCTGGCTGATGGCTCGCCAGTATACTGCCCGAACGGAGCCCTTCTCGCCGGCTGATGGAGCCATTGCATGACGTTTGACGCGCTCGCGATGCATGCCGTCGTGGACGAGATGAGGCCTACCATCGAGGGCGGCCGGGTCGATTCGGTCTTTCTGGTCGAGGATCGGCGGCTGGCTATCGAGGTGTACGGCGGCGGGCGCCGTTCAACCCTTATCCTCTCGGCGGACCCGCGCGACGCCCGATTCTATGTGACCGGTGACCGCACGCACCGCGGAACAGACCGCGTCACGCCGTTCCTGCTTCTTCTCCGCAAGTACGTTCGAGGGAGTCGTATCGTCGCCTTGCACCAGCCACGGCTGGAGAGGCTGCTTACGATTGCTCTGCGCACACACCCCAACGACGACCTACCACGCGAGGTCGCGCTTGTGGCCGAGGTCATGGGCCGCCGCAGCAATCTGGTGCTGGTGGACGAGGATGGCAGCATCATGGACGCACTGGTTCGAGTGCCGCCCTCGGTCAATCCATCGCGCCCTCTCCTCCCGCACCTGCGGTACACGCCGCCGCCAGCCGAGACGAAGCCAGATCCAGATGATCCCAACCTCGGGGGCCGGCTCCGCATGGCGGCTGGCGACGCCGCCTCATCCGCATGGAGGGTGGTTGTCGACAACGTGGCGGGGTTCTCACCACTGGCGGCGAAGGAAGCACTCGCACGGTGCGACGTCCACCCCGCTGCGCTGGCAGCCGACGTCACAAACTGGGACGAGGTTGGGGACGCGCTCAGCGAGCTGGCGCATTCGGTGCGGAGCGGCTCCTGGGAACCAAGTATTGCCTGGGAAGGAGGGTCCGCCCTTGCGTACGCGCCGTACCAATTGCGGCAGATCACGGGAGCGGAGGTGCGGACCTACGCTTCGATGAGCGAGGTGGTAGCCCTGGCCGGCGGACCGGCGGTGCGTCCGCCACGGTTCGACCGTCTGAAGAGACCAATGCAGGACGCGCTAGGCGCGCGATTAGATCAATCCCGACGGAAGCGGAGCAGCCTGGAGCGCTCGCTGGCTTCGGCCGACCGGGCCGACGAGCTGAGATCGGCGGGAGAGGCAATCCTGACGAACGTCTCCGTCATTCCAGCCGATGCGGCGTCCTTTGAGTGGGAAGGGCGTCGGATCGACCTGTACCCGAGCCTTACGGCGGTTGAGAACGCGCAGTCGTATTTCCGACAGTATGCCGACGCGCGGGACGCGGGCAAAGTTGTTCCCCCGCTCCTCAACGAGGTCGAGGCTGAGCTGCAATACCTGGACGAGATGATGCTGCACGTCGATCTCGCGGAAGATGAGCGTTCGCTCAACGCGCTGCGGCGCGAGCTCGAGGAAGCAGGCCACATGAAGGCCGCACGTCCGAAGCGCAACCAGTCGAAAGCAACGACAGCGAAACGCCCGGGCGGACCGTATCGCCGATTGAGCATTGACGGCGCCGAGATCCTGGTGGGATCGAGCGCGGAGGGCAATGCTACCGTGACGTTCCGTCTGGCGGAGCCGAATGACCTCTGGTTCCACGTTCGCGGCGCGCCGGGTGCGCACGTCCTTCTGCGAGCCAGCGGAAGCACAGCTCCCGCGGCCATCGAGACGGCCGCCCAGTTGGCCGCGGCCAACAGCGCTCGGAGGGGAGACGCACGAGTGGAAGTGGACTACACGCTCCGCAAACACGTGCGGAAGATCTCCGGAGGAGCCCCAGGCCGCGTCACTTTCGTGCACGAGACAACCGTGCGAGTGGAGCCCATTGCACGGGGAGATGCTGGAGCGATGCGCGGGTCACAGGTGCTGACCGCATGACCTGGACGTAAACAGTTGGGAGTGGGCGACTCGAGGCTGATCGCTCAGGCGCTGATCGATATACGAGGTTTCGGCTGAGTGACGACAGCGTCGTGTTTTCGACACTCATCTTCGAAGAGCGCATAGATAGCAGGGTCTTCGTCCTCGTATTCGATCTGCCAGCCGCCCTCTCGTTCGCTCACGTCCGCCCCGCGGAGAGCCTTTGTATTTTCTATAACCATGTTGGTGTAAATAGCGAGATAGCGGGCGGGCACTGGGCCGGTGTTGAAGTGCTGGTGATACTCGCCGTTCCTGGGAGAGAAAACGGAACCTTCCCTCCATTCCACCTGGGTCCGCTCCTCACCCGGATTCCAGAGCAGCGAATAGCCCACGCCGCCGAGGATGATGAGCTCGGCTCCGGCAGTGTGGCGGTGGGCCTTCTTGTAGGTCCCGATCGGGAACTCGCTGATGTGCATTCGCATCGCATTGTCAGCCATCAGGAACGCCATATTGGTGCTTCCACGGCCTCGTGCGTCACCCTCGAGCTTGAAAGCGCGCGTGTCCGGCACGAAGTTCGTCTGCCAGAGCCGTTCCCCTACTCGCCGCCCAGGATCGGTGAAGAAATCGTCCGCTCCATCGTAGCGTTCAGCGAACACGGAAGGGCAGTCGAACACAAAGTCGGCGTTCTTGAAGATATTTACCAGGAGCGGCATCGTCGTCGCTGAGAAGAGTCGAGCGGGCCTCCGACCATCGAGGTTGAAATGCTGATAGTGACAGTTCAGGGGCGGAGCGAACAGGCTCGCCGTCTGCCACTCGACCGTTTGCTTTTTATCGGAACCGTGCTGCCAGATGGTGGTCGCCCCTCGGCCGTCCACTACATAAACCGCGGACTCGCAGATGTGGTGCATGACGTCAGTCTGGCCGCCCGGCTCGATCTCAATGAGCCAACCGTCGTTCTTCTCTTGCTCGGCCAGGTTGACGATCGCTGCCTTCTGCCCGGTCGTCGACCAAGGCGCTAGCTCAACCGCATGCAGATCCTCGACGTACGCTCCCGTGTAGACGGGGAGACCCTGCTCCTTGACCCACTTCTGATAGGGCGTTTCAGGGATAGGCCTTAGCGTGGGTCGGGCTGATCCGTCCTGCATGTCGATCTCCAAGGCCAGATATTGATGTGCGTCCCGGAACCAGAGGGGCCGACAAGAGTGGTTGTCCGATTCAATCCCGTGCGGGTGGCGCCGATTCTAGTACGACGAACTCCAACTGTCAAAGCGAGCGCCGCGCCGAGACGGTCCCGAGACGGTCCCGTGACCGACCTACGCACCCGACTCAGCCTCGCATGTTGGGCTATCTGAGGGCTCGGGTCACGGCTGATCTGGACCGCACACGACGACCGAATAGCGATGGGGATCATCTCCACACGGCGCAACGGCGCGTGATTGGGCGTTGCAGCGACGTTGCCTGCCGGAGCCGTGAAGCCAGCGGCCAAAACAATCGTCGCCGCTGTTTGCGCAATTCCTATCAGGCACGAGTTCAGCATCGGGCCTGATACCATGGCATCACGCATCCGCACGCCGCGCGAATCTGGGGGAGCCCCATGCTCAGTATGCCGCCCACGAGGACCTCGCGGAAGGCCGCGACTTCTTGGCCGGACATGTTCTTTAACCAGCGGAGTACGGCCTCCCTGTCGTCCCCTGCCACGAAGGCCTCAGCTTTGTCGACGATCCTCCAGACTTCAACCGCATCCATTCCCTCGCCCCGTCACCGTGGCACCCGCTCGTGGTCCTGCGCACCTAGGCTCAACTCACACGCCACCCCATCGCGGTCCAAGTCGAGTCGGTTGGGGTCGCTGGAATCGGCGCGCAGCACGGCCTGCGCCTGGGCCTGATTGTCGAAAATGCCGCAGTCCCAGCGGTCGCCCATGCCCAGGAATTTGGCCGGGTCAAACGACGGCGGAACTGACGGCTCACCGATAATCAGTTCTTCGATCGGATCATCGCTAGCCATTTCTTCGAAGGGGTCATCCATAACCATTTCTTCGATGGGATCGTCGGTTACCAGCTCGTCGTCCTGGGCGTTCGCCGCGAGGGGCACGATGACTATGAGTAGAGCGAGCATCAGGAAGGCGAGTAGGCGGGTAACATTGGTCATGGTGTGAACCACTCCTTTTGCTGAGCTGTTGCCGCGTCTAGCCCAGGATTCTATATCTAGATGACTGGTCCTACTGAGGCGTAAGACAGGCTGTGAGCCTCCTGTGACGTTTCGTGCAGGCGGCTATTCTTGTGCAAAGCCCGTTCCCGACCGTGGAGCACGACGAGCAGAGCCACGCGACCGGCGACACCAAAACGCCGGTAGCGGGTTGACCGCACAGGACGAGCCGCTCGTGTGCGACCGGAGATGGTCGAGGCAGATCCTCGGCTAGATCACCTTGTGCGCCTAGCCGAGGCGAGCCACCTGAGGGGGAGAAGCTGGCGGATCCCACTGTGCGACTGGGGCTCGGCCTCTTCGGAGGGGCGGGGCGATTCGGGGCCCGTCGCCCGGCATCATTGACCCCAATCTCTCGAACTGCCTTCGATTGATTCGGAACGGCGTCTGTTCCGGACCTAGATTGTCGGTGTAGTAAACCGTCCCGATCCAAGTATCGGGCAGCTCATGATTTCGAGTTCGTTCATGGTGCCACCCGCGTACTGCGGATAACGTATGTCGGGGTCGAAAACAACACGGACATCGCGGGCGGGCCCGCCGCCATAGTTTCGGATGGCAAGGTCGAACAGCTTGTAGCGGCGATCCCACGGCCATATCTCGATTGCCAGGTGGGCTCGCGCTTGCGCTTCCCGCATACGTACCATCTCGTCGATGGTTGCTCGTGCGGCTCGTGCTTGTTTCTGTGTTTGCCAGGCGTAGAAGCCGGTAACCGCTACAAGAATCACTGTGGTTACGGCCTGGACAGTCGCGCCGTTTGCGTTCAGCCAATCGAGCACTCCCGAACCTCCTTCGTGGCGAGAAAATGCGTCCGATAGCGTCGGTCTTTCGGGCGAGTCTAGCGCGGCGCGATCACTCGAAGGCGCCGCTACGGAGAGTAGATGATCGCGAATGTCGCGCGCTGCTCCCGAGCCGAACTCGAATCGCAAATTGCCTACCTTGCGGCCACGCCGGTTCGTGCGATAGCCGCGGCGCTCCGCGAGGGGTCGCTGGACCTCAAGAAGGGTATCGTGCGCTCATTAGATCATCTCGGCATGTTGAAGACTGAGTTTGGGCGACTGGGCCCTCTCGAACC
>JAERMM010000268.1 GCA_016844585.1 Chloroflexota bacterium
GATCCCTCGGCAGCGTCAATCCGATCTCGAGTACCGTGCAACTCGACCCGGATTCGAGTTGACGCGCCGAGGAACCAATCTGCGCAACCTGGCCAGCTTCCACGGCCGCGAGACACCGCTCGCCGACTCGAGATGGATCGGCTCCAACGTTCCGCGCTACCAGAACGCCGAGTGGGATGCTCTCGTCGATCGCTACTTCGTCACGGTTCCGATCCCCGAGCGCGCGCAGGTCCTGGGCCAGATCATGCGCCACGTCTCGGAACAGCTCAACATGATGCACATCTTCTACGATTCCGAGCCGTCCCTCCTGTCGAATCGCCTCGTGAACGCCTACGGCCGAGGAAGCGAGTCCTCGGCGACCTGGAACGTCTACGAATGGGACCTGAAATGACCACTTGTCATCCTGAGCGGCAGCGAAGGATCCGTTTCCCAGGGGGCACGGATTCTTCAGGCTGCGCCTTCAGAATGACACTTGCGGCCCTTTAGGTGCTCACCAGGGAGGAGAACGAGCTTCTCGTCCGCATTGGTCCTGGCACACCAATGGGCGACATGGTGCGGCGCTACTGGGTTCCGGCGCTCCTCTCCGATGAGATCCCAGAGCCTGACTCCCCGCCCGTTCAGGTTTCGCTGCTTGGCGAATCGCTGGTGGCGTTTCGCGACTCCACCGGGCGCATCGGGCTGCTCGACGAGCACTGCTCTCACCGCGGCACGTCTCTGTTCTATGGAAGGAACGAGGATGAGGGCCTGCGCTGCATCTACCACGGCTGGAAGTTCGACGTCGAAGGCCGAGTCCTCGATACGCCCGCCGAACCGCCTGACAGCCGCTTCAAGGAGAAGGTAACGCACACGGCGTATCCGGCCCATGAGGTCAACGGCATGGTATTCGCCTACCTTGGGCCGGCCCACAAACGGCCGCTCTTCCCAGGATACGAGTGGGCTGACGCTTCCCGCTCGATGACGTATGTAACCAAGAGCCTGCTGGACTGCAACTACCTCCAGGGCCTGGAGGGCGAGTGCGACAACTCCCACACGTCGTTCCTGCACAGTGGCGTCCGCGGCGCCACCGCCGTCGCGGCTGACAACTACACCGAGAAGGACCGCGCCCCCCGCTATCAAATCGAGGCCACGGATTTTGGCCTTTCGTTACAGGCTATCCGCGCGGCCGAGTCTGGCTTGTCATACGTGCGGACCACGCGGTTCCTCATGCCCCTTTCGGCAAACGTGCCGGTGGCAAGCCGCAACGCCGAGGGGGACCTGGACGGGTTCGAGGTCCATTTCTATACGCCGCTGGACGACAGCCGAACCTGGCGCTTCGACTTCGGATTCCGTCGCACGCAGCCGCTCACCGAGCACGATGTGCACCGTCGCTCGCAGATCGGCCCGGACTTCCGACGCATCCGCCGCCTGGATAATCACTATCTGCAGGACCGGGACCTGCAGCGGAGCATCGACTTCACCGGCATCCAGGACTTTCTCAATGAAGACGCTTGCGCTACCGAGTCAATGGGCCCTATTGTGGACCGGTCGCGTGAGCACCTTGGTGCAAGCGACCAGGGGGTCATCGCGCTGCGACGGTTCCTGCTCGACGCGATCCGGGCGCACCAGCACGGCGAGGAGCCGCCACACATCGTGAAGGATTCGACGCTGAACGATTTCCGTCACTCGGGCGCGACCGCTGGCTTGGTTGAGTCAACAGCGAACGGAGCCTCCGATCTGGTTGAGTCTGCGCGACTGGATGACCTGAACACCGTGGCAGTTGAGAGTCACGGATCATCGCGTTCGAGGAGATACACACATGCTCTGGAATGACCTGCGAGAGTACGTCGCCAGGCTGGACGAACTGGGGTTTCTGCGACACGTGAACGGCGCGCATTGGAACCTCGAGCTGGGGGCGATCTGCGAGATGATGGTCGAATCGGGTGGCCCCGCTCTCCTCTTCGACGACATTCCGGACTATCCGCACGGCTTCCGGGTGCTTTCGAACGTTGAGAAGCATCCGCGACGGCATGCCCTCGCACTGGGGCTCGACCACACCAAGACACTCGCCGAAATGGCTTCTGACTGGGAGAAACGCGTCAAAGGCTTCAAGCCGATTCCACCGCGGGTCGTCGCAACCGGTCCCGTGATGGAGAACGTAGTCGAAGGCGCTGACGTCAACATGCTCAGCTTCCCTACACCGATGTGGCACGAGAAGGACGGCAACCGCTACATCGGGACTGGCGTGGCCGTCATCCAGAAGGACCCCGATACCGGCTTCGTGAACGCGGGCGCGTACCGTGTGGCCGTTCATGACGAAAAGACGTGCATCATCTTCACCGAGCCGAACCGACATGGAGACATCATCCGACGCAAACACTGGGACCGCGGCGAGAAGGCTCCGGTCCTGGTCAGCGTCGGGCAGGAGCCCATCCTCTTCGCCATGTCGGGAGGCACCGCCTACAGCTGCGGCGACGGTCTCTCAGAGTTCGAGGCAGCCGGCTTTTTCCACGGCAGCCCCTACCCCGTGGTCCTGAGTCCGCGGACGGGCATTCCGATGCCGGCTACCGCGGAGATCGTGATCGAGGGCTATATGCCGTCACCGGACGAGGCCCTCATCCCCGAGGGCCCGTTCGGCGAATGGACCGGCTACTACGCCCACGGCCGCAGCCCAGAGACCCCGATCGAGGTCACCGCGGTCTATTACCGCAACAATCCGATCATCTGGGGCTCGCCCCCAACGCGACCGGTCCGATTGAATCCGGAGTTCGGCGACTTCGATATCACCACGAAACACAAGCTCGAGGCCGCCGGCATCCCGGGCATCCAGAACGTATTCAATCTCTCGAAGCCGTGCTTCAAGGTCATCTCCGTCAACCAGATGTACGACGAGCATCTCGACGAGATCGTCCAGGTCATTGAGCCGGGCGGTTTCCATCACACCGGCAACCACGTCTGGGTTCTGGTTGACGAGGACATCGATCCCAGCAACCCACAAGAGGTCATGTGGGCCATCTCGAGTCGATTGATTCCTCACAGCGGTGTCCGCGTGGTTGAGGGCACTGCCGACTGGCAGCTTGACCCGCGCGTTCCCCCCGGCCAGCGGTCGGCAGCCACCATGGACCACAGCCAGGATTTCGGCCGCAAGCCGTACACCGCGCACAACCTGATCCTGAACTGCTGCAGGCCATTCGAATGGAGAGACCAGTTTCCTAAGGTCAACGTCAACAGCCCGGAGCTTAGACACGCAACCCGTGAGAAATGGAAGGACCTGTTCGACGGAGCTTAGCGGGAGTTGCCTGCCTCGCGCAGACGTGCTCAACCCGTATCCGCGGCAAAGGTTGTCACGGTCGTCACGGTTGTCACAGGGGTCTTTTTTCGCTGAGTGGAGGCGCACCATGCTGACGCAAGAAGAAAACGACAAGCTAACGCGAGTTGGGCCGGGCACGCCGGCCGGCGAGCTACTGCGCCGCTACTGGATGCCCTGCGCGGTATTGGCCGAGATCACGCCCGAGCAGCCGACAAAATTCGTCCGACTTCTGGGCGAGGATCTGGTTCTTTTCCGCGACAAGAGCGGCCGGCTCGGGATGCTGGCCGACCACTGTTCCCACCGCGGGGCGTCTCTTCTGTACGGTAGGGTCGAGGAGCGCGGCATCGCATGCGCCTACCACGGTTGGCTGTACGACACGGGGGGGAACGTCCTCGAATGTCCAGCGGAGCCAGCCGAGAGCCAGTTCTACCGGACGGTGAAGCACGTGGCGTATCCCGTGAGGGAGTACGTCGGACTGGCCTGGGCGTATCTGGGACCAGCGCCGGCGCCCGAGATCCCCCCATACGACGTCTGGGCCCGCACCGACGGAAAGCACAAAGTGGTCGTCCAACCAAATCTCGACGCCAACTGGCTGGCGCCCATGGAGAACTCGGTCGACGGCCCGCATGCCTACATCCTGCACCAGGAGTTCCTGACCCATCGCGGGAACGCCACGAACACAACCCGCGGCATGACCGAAGGGATCTCGGAATGGCGCTATGAGGACGTGCCCATCGGCATCATGAAG
>JAERMM010000269.1 GCA_016844585.1 Chloroflexota bacterium
CTCCTGCAACCGGCTGCCGGGCAGTGAGTTATGGCTGTCGCTCCCTGTAGGCGACGTGTGGGCGTCGGCCCAACCACGGGGGAACCCACCCCTTGCACAGGGGGAACACCCCGCCCTGAGGCCTGTTCCCCTCCCTGTTCCCCCTCCTGCGCGCTCAGGCCGTGCCCACCAAGGGAGAGAGATGGAAATACTGACGAGGCAGTTCATGACACTCCAACCGCCCTTCATCACGGGCGATCGCATCGGACAGACTCGTCGACATCGCGACGTCAACGACGCGGTCTCCGTCCATCAGCCACGCCTTCCGCAAGGCCCGAAAACGCGGTGACCCGAACGCTCGACGGGCGCGCCAGAGACGCGCTCGTTCGGCAGACGCCGTCACATCTGCCGTCTGATAGAACCATCGGAGCTCGTTCGCCACCTGCGGGTGCAACGGCGTGGCGAGCTCCTCACGGAACGCCCGCTGATAGGCATCAACCACGTCGCCTTTGACGCTCGTCGGGACCAGCAGACGAATCGACCACGCGGGCAACACCCGCAGCAGTTCCGCGTGGCGTCGAAGGAAGATTCGGAAGTCGTGCGACGCTGGATCCGAGAGGAGGTACAGCACGACATGGGAGCGTCTATCGGGCGATACGCCGATGGGGAGCTTGTCCGGAAAGAACCGGACGACAACGTCTGCGCCCTGCCCGAACGCCAGCCGCGGCAGCTCCTCGCGACGGAGGGACGTCGTTGTGAGGAAATGCGCCAGCTTGTCCTGTTCGGCCCCGAGCCACGTGAAGTCGCGATGGGCGATCACATGGTCGAGAATCATCAGCCGTTCAATCGAGTGCGCCAGGGCGGTGCGCTTCCGGAACCGGGCATCGCGCTGGCCGATCGTGTCGTACAGCTTGACGTGGTGGACGTGATACACGCGAGCCTTGTTGTGCCCGCAGGGATAGGGTGTGGCGTAGCGCTCCGCCACGAGCTTCCGGAAGAAGTCCACCATCTTCTGTCCGCGAACGATGCCCGCGAACGTGCAGTACTGCCGGCCCATGCAGACCCCCGAGTGCAGCATCACCTGCACCAGGAAATCAGCCTGCCGCTCTGTGAAACCGAGGGCGGCGACGGCAGCCATTCGCTCCTTGTGCGTCATCCCAGGAATTCCTCGGCGATGCGTGGGTCCGGACTGCGCCCGGAGTGCCCTCCTCGTCCACCGACGCCGGTGTCGATGCGATAGCAGGTGAAACCCGTGCGGCCCTTCGCCGCGGCATAGGCTCCCCGATAGTGAGGAGTAATAACCTCGACGTCTTCGACCTTCCGCTCACCGTCGGGACGCTCGTACTCGATCCGGACGTCGGGCAAATGGACGTGCCCATCGACGACCGGCAGATCGTGGCGTCTGGCCCACTCTGCGACCTCCCGATCGACGGAATCTGCATCGCGCTCAGCTCGGCGACGCTCGCGGTTGAGGTCCTGAAGAAATCGCTGGTAGTCCCGCTTGAGCTCGTAGTCCAGAACCACCCGCCGCACGACGCCGCCTCGACTCCGCAGGCGGTCGGCGGCGTGCAGATAGGCCCGGTAGAGCTGAGCGTCATGGGCCAGTTCGCGGGGCTTCACGATGCCTGCGTAGAACTCCTGGCGCGGCTCGTGAGAGTCGCGGCTCCGGTGACCCTCGAGCAGGTGTCGTCCACGATCTGTGAGCGTCACGAGCGAGGTTTTCTCGCGGCCCACGACGTAAGGAATCGTGTGGACCAGGCCGGACTCCCGCAAGTGCCAGAGATCGCCGTGTCGCGGATCCGCAGGGCGCTCGCGATGATCCAGCAGATCCTTCGCGGGCACGACCCGAAACGCACCCGTCGTTGCCAGAATGCGGACTTCCGACGCGCGCAAATCGAAGGACTGATCCCGGTCTCGAACAGGCCGTCTGGACGAGCCACGGGGCAGATCAAGCGCGCGCGAGAAAACGTCACGAGGGTCGCTGGACGCGGAGGACCGCGGCTCTGTGTTGCCTCGGCTCCCGCGACTGAGATCCGGGCGCTCACGTTCGTCCGGACGAGGATCGTAGTCACGCCACATCGCTCAGAGTCCTCATGCTTTCAGGTCGCGATGCAGGTCCTTCAGCACGGCGTCACGAGAACCGAGCTGACGGTCCATGTGAGACAGCTTCCGCCCAGCATCGCGCAGGAACAGCCAGCGGGCGATGCTGTAGTAGACGGCACACAGGTTCAGGAACAGCACCCCGACGACAACGCTGATGGTCCACCCGTGGTGACGGAAGATGCCCGCTTTGTACGGCGCAAGGTAGGAGAGCTCTCCCGCCAGCCAGGCCACCGTGAGAAAGGTCGTGATCGCCGCCAGGAACGCCACGTTGGCGATCATTGCTTCGCTTCCTCGAACGCCTGGTCCACTCGGAAGTACGTGATCTGCAGACCGAGAGGATTCACCCGGACGAACTCGTTCGGCACGTGCTCCCGCAGGACGAAATCCACCTGGGCGATGAGCGTCTGCCGGGTTCGCTCCTGGCGCGTGCCCGGCGTGTACAGCACCTTCTGAAAGCTGATCGATGCCTTGAACGGAGGCTTCGCCAGTTCACTCAGGCTGACGTTCTGCACGACGATGTCGACCTCGTCAGCGGACGGGTTCGTCAGGAATGATTCCAGTACCCGGCTCTGATCGTTCTGCGCGATGGTGGCGTCGGCAAGCAAGGGCTCGAGGAACAACAGCGAGTCCGGATACTCTCTCTGAACCGTCGCCCGAAGTCGGCTGAAGTGTTTCACGATGAACTGCGTCAGGAAGTAGCGAAGCTCCGTGGCCTGGGGTTGATAGGCGGTGGCGTCGTACTGCACGGCTTCGGCCCGACCGACGTCGTCGATCCGAATGACGAGGGGCTTGATCTGGGCGTACTTTGTGGCGGTGTGGAAGTTGAGCGCCAGCAGGCCGAGGGCGACAAGCGACACCAGCACCAGGGCGATCTTTAGGTACGTGTTCATCACCAGGGCGGAGCCGTACAGCTCAACGAACTGCCGCTTGGCGTTGTCGAGCGTCTTGGGATTCACATCGGCGACAGTGGCACTCATGGGTCGGCCCTCCTACAGTCCCAAGCGCGCGCTCAAGAGGCGCCACGCAATCCACACGGAACCCGTCAAGAGGCCGAGAAGGATGACGACCCCAATCGCGACGACGTAGACGTTCCAGAACCCTCGCACTTCGATCTCGTGGGGCTCCCTCAGGTGATCTGGAACGTCGCTGAATCTACGTGGCATCGCAGTTCCTCCCTCGTCACCGCATGCGCAGAATGCGCGGAACTGACGAGATCATCGTCTGGCCGCCGTGTCCGGAGAAGATGGAGTTCGTCAGCGACGGGACCATCACCATGCCGACGCAGAACGTCCCGATGACAGCAACCGCTTGTAGCGCGTACACCCCGTACTCGGCGGACGTGATCGTCGGCGGCAGCGTCGTCACGTACCGGAAGACGAACTGCTCAAAGATCATGAGGAAAGCGATGGCGACCACCGGAATGAACGAGTACTGGATGAACGATTTTAGCCAGCCCCAGAACAGCCACTCCAGCTTCGGCACGATGAAGAACGGCACGAAGATCGGTCCCATGAGTCCGCACACCGCGCTCGCGATCAGCCCGAACGCAATCACGGCGAGCGACAGCGCCTTTGCGAGGGCAATCAGCAGCAGAACCGTCCAGTAGATCAAATTCGCGAGGATCGACCACGCATCGGGCTGCATGAAATGGTCCCCGAGTTCGTCGAAATGGCGGTAGATGTTGTCGAAGGCCCTCGCCTCCAGGACGCTCTGGAAGTAGTGCGCCTGATCCGTGATCAGGTTGCTGAACGACACCCCGATGCCGGGCAACGGGGCTTCGTAGAACGTGATCATGGCGTAGCCAAACGACACGAACAGGAGCAGCTTGGCAAAGTCGAACATCTGCTCGCCGAGGCCCTCGTGCGAGAACATCATCCGGACGCCTTGCCACGAGATGATGATCGTGGCGAAGGACAGGAACAGCCCGTACCCGGGTAACAGGTTGAGTTGCATGGTGCTCTCCCGATTCGATCTCTACGGCTGGCGCCACGTCCGCAGCGCGTCACCCGTTCCCGCCACGAATGCTTCATTAGCCGCTCGCCCGTCTCGCCACGTGACGAGTTGCATGTTCATCGCCGCGGCATCCGCATCGCGGTCTCGCTTCGAGTCGACCAGTAGCTGCTCCACGAAAGCGGCCAGGAGCTGACTGCGGGCCTGACGCTGACGGGCACCGATGAGGACCGCGCCGCTGATCTTGTCGAGCACCGCTGTCGCGCTCTGTTCGTTGGATGGATCGATGACTTGGGCCTCCAGCGCATCGATGGCCGGCAGTTCTTGCTTGCGTCCATTGAGGCGGAGCTGACCCGTGTCGTTCGTTGCGGCAATGGCGACTGCGTCAGCCAGGTTCAACGTCGCGAGCCGGCTCGAAATCACGCGACGAGCGGCGGGACTGAGCCGGCCGAGCAGGGCCTGGGCATTGACCACGGGATGGCTGACCGCCAGATATGCCGCCCCGGTGGGGTCCCCGAAGATCAGGGCTTCGTTGTACGCCTGCGCGAAGAGAAAGTCGCCACCGTGGGTGCGCCACCGTGGCGGATCCAGCGGCGCGTACTTGGCGAGATTCGTGAGCAGACTGAGCCGCTGAGCCATGCGTCGGAGCTGACTGTGCTGGTCACGCTGCGCGTTGAGCAGGTACTCCTTCAGGATGGCGCTAATCGCGTTCCGAGCGGTGTTCGCAGGGTCGTTAACCACCAACTGGGCGCCCAGCGGTTGGCCGATTAGCAGGAAGAAAACGACGGCAAGAATGGGACGACGCATCATGACCTCCCTCACGCAATTGAGAGACCGTTATGGCTGACGCCACGTACGAAGGGCATCGCCGGTGCCAGCGACGAATGCCTCGTTGGCAGCGGCTGCATC
>JAERMM010000270.1 GCA_016844585.1 Chloroflexota bacterium
CCCAGAAGGATGGCGACCGATTTCAGGGCTCGAACTGCGGCCCGGCCGCTCTGGCAATGATCCTGGATGGGTTCGGGATGTCGCGGACGAATGGAGATCTTCGGTTTCTCATGCACACGTATCAAGGCACCGTCGGAATGCGCACCGGGACGGCGCTGCAGCACGTCGCGCACGTGGGGCAGGATCTCGGATTGCAGCCGATCGGGCTTTACAACGGCACAGATTTCACCCGCTGGACCGTGGACGACGTTCGGCGGGAGTTGATGGCCGGGCGGCCGGTGATTCCCCTCGTGAAATACCGTCTCCTGCCAGGCCACGAGGAGTCGACGGTGCGCTTCGATCACTACGTCGTCATCCACGGCGTGGATGGCGATCGCTTCCTCTATCACGACCCGTCCTACGGCAACGAGCTCGAGGGCTCGTCGCTCTGGATCACCGCCGACCAGCTCGACGCCGCGATGCGCATCGCATCCGTTCCGCGCCAGGCCGTCGCCTTCGCCCCGGGCGCCCACGCCGCCCTCTCAGCCCTGCCGGTTTGAGAAGAATTAGGGCTGTCCGAGCCACGCTTCGTAGATGCTTCGTTGCCGGACCGTGGGGCGCTTCAATCGGGTGAGACGGGCACGAGTCGCGGGGCGGGCCGCCAGCGAGATCGGGACCTGGACCAGCTCATCACGGCGGAAAAATGTCAGCGTAACAGCGTCGCCGGGCTGGTAGTCCCTCAGCCGGTCTGAAATCGTGCCCTCGTCGATCCGCAAGCCATCGAGGGCCAGCAGTTCGTCGCCGGCTGAGATGCCAGCGTCCCAGCAAGGCCCGTCCGCCACCACGCCCGCGACCTTTGTGCGATCCGCCTCCCGCTTGGTCTTCACTCCCAGCCACGCAATGGGACCTTCGGCGGCGCTGCTCCATTCCAGCTCGATTCCCGCTGACTTCAGCGCCGTCGCGTAGTCCAAGTCGTCACGTCCGCGGATGACGTGGTCGAAGAATCCTGTCCAATCGCTGCCAGCGAGCTCCGTGACGGCGGCCTGGTAACCGTCCTCAGGGATCCCGACGCCAGGCTGGCCGTACCGTTCCCAGAGGAATCGCATCAGGTCGTCCAGCGAGCGGGAGCCGCCGGTTCGCCGCCGCATCTCCAAGTCGAGCAGCAGACTTGCCAGGGCGCCCTTGAGGTAGTACGACACGCTCGAGTTCGAGCTGTGCTCGTCTGGGCGGTAGTACTTGATCCAGGCGTCGAAGCTGGCCTCTTCCAGGCTCTGATGCAGACGGCCCGGAGTCTCCGCGAGGTCGCTGATCTGTTCGCCAAGGATCTCGAGGTAGCGCGCTGGACTGATGAGGCCTGCTCTGCACAGGACGACCGACGTGTAGTACTCGGTGATGCCCTCCATAGCCCACAGCAGCCTCGTGTAGTTCTCGGCGCCATAGTCGAAAGGCCCGAGGACCTCGGGGTGAATGCGCTTGACGTTCCAGGTGTGGAAGAACTCGTGGGCACAAAGCTGGAGCACGCGCTCGTACGTCTTGCCTGGCCTGAAGGCGGATCGCGGAACCATCAACGTGCACGAGTCGCGATGCTCGAGGCCTCCGCGCGCCCCGTCCGATAGCATCAGGAGAAACGTGTACCGGTCGTAGGGCAATCCGCCAAAAAGCTCGCCTTCAACCTCGACGATGCGAGTCAGGTCGGCGATGAGACGCTGCGCGTCCAGGTTGCCGCGCCCCCACGTTGCAAGCGTATGAGGGCGGCCAAGCGCCTCGAATGCGTAGACGGCGTCCGGGCCGATGTGGATCGGCGAATCCACGAGCTCGTCGTAGTTTGCGGCCGTCCACCGTCCGTCTGCTCCCTCTCCCACCGGTGAAGGGCTAGGGTGAGGGACTGAGTCCGCCGCCACAGCTACCAGGCTGGTCGCAATCTGCCAACCGTCCGGCGCTGCGATCTGCACGGTGAGCGGTGCGCTCTGCATCCCTTCGACGTATGGCAGAAAGTTCGCCGGGTTGAGCATGGCGTGTGTGGCATCGACGTGTGTCGTGCGCACCGACAGCTCGTTTCCGTAATAGTTGAAGCCGACCCGCACTGTTTGGCCAGCGCCCGCCTCGACCCGCCAGGTGTCCTTGCGAGTCTTGCGCCAGGGAAGTTGTCTGTCCTTCTCGTCCACTGCGTGGAAGTCCTGCACCTGACGAGCGAACTCGCGCACCAGGTACGAGCCAGGTGTCCAGACTGGGAAACGAACGTCGAGCGTCGCGGCGGGCAGCGACGCGGCATCCAGCTCCATGACGACGTGGAACAGATGCGTCGCCGGCCGCCGAATGTTCACCCGGTAGTGAACTGGCGGCGCTTCCATACAGCCTCCGTAAGAGTTGGCATCGCGTTGGGTCGCGTGCCTAGAATGCGGCATCGGAGCATGAGCACGCCAGCGGTCCCCCGCTCGACTGGGGAATGGCAACGCTAGTTCATCTACCGAAGGGGGTGGAGTCCGGTATGGCGGGGGCTTGTCCCCCGCTGTGTGTCTCGCCGAAGTGACGCTCCCGGTGCCAACTGCTGATGGACGATTCCAATCCACGTCCTCTCCCCGCCCGCAGCCCACCCGTTGCGCTTGCAATCGGCGGATCCGACTCTGGAGGCGGCGCGGGGATCCAGGCCGATCTCAAGGCGTTCGCGGCGCTCGGTGTGTATGGAACGTGCGCCATCACCGCGCTCACCGCTCAGAATACGCTTGGTGTCCGGGGCGCCGTGGAAACCCCCGCGGACTTCGTTGGCCATCAGATCGATGCAGTGGTGGTCGACTTTCATCCAAATGCAACCAAAACCGGCATGCTCGCGAGCGAAGCGATCATCGAAGTAGTGATCGCTAAGCTCCAGGAACATGGCCTCCATCCGCTGGTGGTCGATCCCGTTATATGGGCGACGACGGGCCAATCGCTGCTCGCGCCTCCCGCGATCGAGCCGTTTCGGCGCCTGCTCATCCCGCTGGCAACCGTGGTCACGCCGAACACTGTCGAGGCCAAAGCGCTGATCGGCGTGCACATCGCAAATTCATCGGATGCGCGCGAGGCTGCCCGCGCGCTCCACGACCTCGGTGCCCAATACGTCATCGTCAAGGGCGGCCACATGGTCGGCGACGACGCCGTCGACGTCTTGTTCGATGGCTCGACTTTTATCGAGTTCAGCCGCCCGCGCCTTCAGGTCCGCGACACCCACGGCACCGGCTGTACGTTCGCGGCCGCCATCACGGCCGGCCTGGCGTTGGGCTTGAGCGTGCCATCCGCCATCGATCAGGCGAAGGACCTCGTGACGGAAGCGCTGCGCCACGGTCTGCGCCTAGGCGCTGGCGCCGGCCCCGTCAACGGGCTGGCCCTGCTCTACGAAAAGGCCGGGCCGCCGTCCGACCTCGGATCGGATGATCCGCCGTCAGGGTAGCGCCCGTCGTGAGGGCCCTCGCTGAGTTAATCTCACCGCCATCGACGGCTCCACGCGGGCCCAGCAAGCTCTGGATGTAGAATGCCGCTGCCGAGCCTAATCAAGGGGGACTGGCATTACCCAGCAGAGCTACCTTCCTAGGGTGGACCTGACAGATAGTGATGCCCAGGCGAAGCGCGTGCTGGGCGGTGCCACTTTCGAGATGGTCATCAACACTATTCTTAACAAGTTTTTGGAAGCGGACGGGATCTCAATCGTGACTGGGAAACGCCAATACCTGAACGCCCTCATTGGCAACCGTGACAATGTCGAGCAGATCATCTCTTACACGACGCTACCCGTTAAACGCCGGTGTACGCAGACGCAACTCGACGATTACCCAGACTCCGACCTTTTTGCCCTCGTGCGGCCACACCACCCTGACAATCCGTGGCGTTTGCTTGCGATCATCAGCTGCAAGACGAGTTTCCACACACGGGAGACACAGGCTGCATTTTGGGGTCTTTCGGTTCGCACGAGTTCTTACATCAAGTATGTGTGTGTGACAGAAGACCACAACCTGTACCGACCCCGGTCCCCCAATAGCGAGCTTGGCCCCTCC
>JAERMM010000271.1 GCA_016844585.1 Chloroflexota bacterium
CCGCCACGGTCAGCGAGTCGAAGAGCGCGCTTTCCTGGAACAGCATCCCGATGTCGCCGCGCACCCTCATCATCTCCAACTCGGCCATGTTGTCGATGCGCTCGCCATTGACACGAATGACACCGGAGTCGGGCTTCAACAACCCGAGGATCAGCTTGAGGATGACAGACTTTCCAGCGCCGCTTCCACCGAGGAGAACCATAATGCGCCCGGCACGCACCGAAAAGCTGACCTCGCGCAGAATCACGTGGTCATCGAAGGCCAGCGACACCTTCTCGAAGAGGACCGCCGGCACATCTGTTCCGACCGTCCGGTCGTTCTTCAACAACGTCTCGGCTGGGTGCGGCATGACCTATCAACTGGGGCGGCGACGGCCCAGCCTACCACGCACAAAGCCTGCCGTCGCCCACGCCACTCCGGACCCACTCCACAACTGGTGCTCCGGTCATGAGCACCGGGAGAAATGGCCAAGCCGTGGGAACTTTTCCGTGCCTCCGGCGAAGTCACCTGGCCCGGCCGCGTCGACGCTGGCGGCCGGGGAGATCGTCGTAGCGCTGGCACATGCCTTGCCCCCACAATGACTCCAGATGCCAGCGCCTCATCTCGACTATCACCTCCGCGATCTTGACGATCAGGGTCTGGCCGATCGCGCGTGCCGCGGGCTGGGCGCGACGACGTCCAGAGACACGGTGTAGGCGCGGCGCCTGATCTCTCGCACGACTCGCGCAGCCTGTGCTTCTATGTGCGCGGAGCCTCCGAGGACGATGATGATCTCTACGTCATGATCAACACTTATTGGCGAGCGTTGACGTTCACTGTGCGGGAAGCCGACCACCGAACGTGGAAGCGCGTGATCGACACGAGTGTCGAAAGTCCCTTGGACGTCTGCGAACCTGGCCGTGAGGTATCGGTGCAGTCGCGAGCCTACACCGTCGGGCCACGATCCGTCGTCGTCCTGATTCGGCGAAGAGACGATCGCCGATGACCACACGCGCACGCTACCGTGTCGAGGACGGCCGATCGTGCATCGACATCAAGGTCAGGCACTCCCGTCAGCTCTTCGATGGTCGTGACCCGGCGCCGTTCCGCGAGCGCGATCTCGACGAGGACGCCGTCGAGTACCTGCTGGCTGCGGCGCAGGAGATCCCTTTTAAACAGCCGCTCGCGATCGTGGTGACGATTTCGGAAGAGCCAGAGCCTCGTCTGGCGCCAGACGAGATCGTGGAGGCGGTGCGCGGTCACTTCATCTACGAGGGTGAGCAGATCGAACGCCGGCTCCGCGAGCACGTGCGTCGGGGCCGGATGATCCTGGGTGTCGGACTCACGGTGCTCGTCGTCTTCTTGACGCTGGCAGAGCTCACCGTGTCGCTGCCTGCGGGGCCTCTGCGAGAGATTCTTCGCGAGGGACTTGTCATCACTGGATGGGTCGCCATGTGGCGACCGCTCGAAGTCCTGCTCTATGACTGGTGGCCGCTGATCGACGAACGCCGGCACATCCGCCGCATCCTGGATGCGCCAGTGTCGATTCGCTACGTCGCGGAGACGGAGCCGGCCGCCGGCAGCGGCGACGCGACCACACCGCGGAACATGATGAACTCGCCGACGTTGTCCGGGCCTACGGAACCACCAGGACCGGGGCGCGGCAACGCGTGAGGACGCCTTCCGTCACGCTGCCGAGCGTGCTCATCGCGAGTGCACTGCGGCCGCGAACGCCCACCACGAGGAGATCGGCTCCAGCCTCGGTCACGACCCGTAGAAGCTCATAGAGTGGCGCGCCTTCGCGGACGAGCGAGCGCACGCGCCAGCCGGAGTCGGCCAGTTGGCTCGCGGCCTTCTCGATCCTCTCGGTTGCGAGCCCGCGTTCCTTCGCGTTGTGGGCCGCAACGTCGGCGCGAATCTGGCCGCTGAACGCCGGCGACAGCAAGACGTGGCTGGAAGCGACGAAAGGCGTGACGACCGTCACAAGTGTCACGGAGGCGCCTTTGGGCGCTTTGCAACGAGCCAGGAACCGTACGCCGCGCGCAGCCTCTGGCGATCCGTCAAGCCCGATGACGACGCGCTGAATCGCACCCGCCGCGTGGCGCACCACCAGTACCGGCACAGAGGCGCGGCGAAGAACGCCCCGAGAGACGCTACCCACAAGCAGCCTCCTGAAGCGTCCATGACCGCGCCAGCCGACCACAATAACCTGCGCTCGTACCTTCCTCGCTTCTTCAAAAATGGCGTCAACCGGATCGCCGTCCGATACAGGGACCTGCGCGTCCTTCCACCGGGCCGCCAGCTTTCGCCGGGCTGCGGCGGCGACCCTCTGCGTCGCGTCGCCAGACAATGCCCATGCGTCAGCATGAGGTGGCAGAAATGCACCGGCTCTCACAACGACCCCCTGCGCGCGGTTTCCGGAGGGCCAAGGAAACGCCGCGGCCGTGGCGAGGGCGGCGTTGGCAGAGGGGGAGCCGTCAGATGCGATCAGCACCCGAAAGGACGAGGAAGTGGTCATGGTTAGGCGGCTTTCGCACGGCGACGTTCAGCAATCAAGGACCCTGCTACGCCGGCAGCCAGGATCAGGAGCACGACTCCGAGTAAGTAAACGTTGAAGCTGCTGCCGAGCATCCGCTTGAGCCACTCTGCTATCAGCATTTTCACGCCAACGACCATCAAGACCAACCCGAGTGACACCTTGAGGTATCTGAACTTGTCGAGCATGCTCCCCAGCGCGACATAGAGCGACCGGAGACCGAGGATCGCAAAGACATTACTCGTGAACACCAGGAACGGATCGGCTGTAATAGCAAAAATTGCCGGGATCGAGTCCACCGCAAAAACCACGTCCGTAAACTCGACCACTATCAGGGCCAAGGCCAAGGGCGTGAGCATCCACGTGCCTGGCCTAGCTTGGTCCACGGCCTCATCCGGGAGGGCGGCAGTGCCGGGGAACTCGCTCTCGTACGAGGCCGGCGCTCCAGCGCGAACGACGAAGTGCTCTCCGTGGAACCGCGAGGTGATCGGAAAGAAACGCCGTGTGAGCCGGACGACGATGTTCTGGTTGGGGTCCGAGTGATCCGTCTTCAAGATCAGCATCTTGATCCCTGTGATGATCAGGAAGACACCAAAGAGATAGAGGATCCAGTGGAACCGGGCGATCAGTGTGGCGCCCAGAGCGATCATGGCACCGCGCATCACCAAGGCACCCAAGATGCCCCAGAACAGCACTCGATGCTGATAGATCGCCGGAACCGCGAAGAAGCCGAAGAGCATTGCGATCACGAAGATGTTGTCAACGCTCAGCGACTTCTCAACGACGTAACCCGTCAGGTACTTGACCGCCGCCGTCGTGCCATCGTTGATCACCCCGTCGACAGCATCAATCGAACTACCGAGTCCCAGCCACCGGTTCTCGTACCCGTAGTACACGAACACGGAAAAGGACAGCCCCAGCGTGGCCCACACGGCGGACCACACGAGGGCCTCTTTCACCGTAACCACATGAGACTGACGATGAAAGACCCCCAGATCCAACGCCAGCATCACCAGCACAAAGACAATGAATCCTGCCCAAAGCCAAATCACCTGCACTCTCCTTCTTGCGCGAGTTTCAGGCGATTCATGCGACACCTGGAGACGCCGCGAGATCGGTGTGCGCGAGAGGCGACGCCGCCATCGCGACACGAACCTGGTCGCACCAGACGTCACACCCCAGCTTCGCGGCTGGGCTGCCACCGGGGGCCATCACGATCACTACGGTCGCGACTCGATACATAGTGGACACCACCAGGATGGCAAGAGCGATGCCACCGAAGGGACTGCTTCTACCTTGAGAGACTCCGCACTTCACGGGGGCATCACGCTTCGGTGCGGCGGGTAGCGTGGGGACAATTCTCGGGTCTGGGGAAAAAGCCCACTGAGCTCGCACTGAGTCAATAGCCCCCAAAATTCTCACGGCACGGGCGCCGCCACCAGTCCTCGGCCGAGCTGATCACAGTAGCGCTGGCACATGCCTTGCC
>JAERMM010000057.1 GCA_016844585.1 Chloroflexota bacterium
GGTATCGACCAGAAGTTGGAGGGCGGGCCGCGACAACAGGACGTCGCCCAGATGGTCGGGTCGCAGCACCAGCAACCGTGGTTCTCCCGGGACCCTACCGTTGTCACGCCCCGGGATCCCCAGCAAACGCGCCGAGCCACGAAGCAATTGACGCCGCAGACGCTGGCGTGGACCCGGTGCGGACTGAGAAACCGGCTGAACGGGCGCCGTCATGACCTCTCCCGCGGAATCGACCCCAGGAAGCGGGCCAATCTCGACGCCAGCGCGACGAAGCAGCGGCGTCAGATGACGATAGCGGCGCGGTACGTCCCAGGGCAGCGCCAGTGGCGCATAGAGCGCGCGTAGCTCTCCATCGGTGGCGGTGCGCCGACCCTGGATCTCACGGCGCTTCTCCAACATGCGTGGCAGTCCACGCACGGCAGCCAGTCTTCCGCGCACGGACGCCCAATCGTGCTGACGCGCCACTCCGAACCAGGCGGCGCCGACATCGTAGGCCACGATCAGGGGGAGCCAGCGGCGCAGGAGCGGGCCGGGCGCGCATTTGGTGATCGACCACACTTTGTTGCGAGCCAGCAGAAAGGCCTTCAGCGGAGAACCCTCCCCCAGCGTGCCGGCGTGAGCGTGGACGACGAGCGCGTCCGGCGCCAATACGCAGCCCCAACGACGCAGCCGCGCCCGCCAGGCGAGGTCCACATCCTCGAGATAGGCGAAGAAGTCCTCATCGAAAAGCCCAACGTCATCGAGCATCTCTCGTCGATAGAGCGCGGCGCCGGCGCACGGTCCAAACACCTGGCGCGGCCGCTCCACAACGGAAGACGGAAGGCCACCGCAGAGGTCCCATGCGATCCCTACCGGGTCGAGCGCTATGCCACATGAGTTGATCGAATTCGCGTCGTGCGCGAAGACCATCTTGGACGCGATCGACCCCACAGTAGAGTCAGCCTCCATGCGATCGACAAGGGCGCCAAGCCACCTGCGGTCGGGCAAGGTGTCGTTGTTTAGCGTAGCCACGTAGCGGGAAGTGGCGCCGCGGATAGCAACGTTGTTTGCGGCGGCGAACCCCGTGTTTGTCTGATTGCGGATGACACGGACGTCGGGGTAATCGCTCTCGACGAGCTCGACGGAGCCGTCGCTCGACGCATTGTCGACCACCACGACGTCGAAATCCTGGAAGTCCTGAAGCGCGAGCGCGCCAAGGCAGCCACGCAGACGCTCGCGGCCATTCCAGTTCACCACGACGACAGTCACTGCTCGCGGCGGGTCAGCCAGATGGTCCTCCATGCCGCCTGAAACGGCCGGCAGCCTGCGAAGAGTATAGAAAACCGCCCTCACGCTCGCGAAGACGCAGGAAGATGGCCCACTCCGTCCGAGATGTCAGATGCCGAAGCATCGCGGCCATGGTATCGGCCGCTCCGCTGAATCGCCACTCACCATCGGGCGGAGTACACTCAGGGGCGCGGCACGGCATCCGGTGGAACGCACTATCGACGGAGGCGCCAGCATGGCAGTGATCGACGCGGACGCGCACGTCATCGAGACCGAGCGCACCTGGGAGTTCCTCGACGAGGCTGAGCGCTCCTTTGGCCCTGTCCCCATCGCCAACACGGCGGGCTCTGACAAGAGTTACTGGCTGATCGACGGCAAGGCCCGTGGCCGGGGCGGCAACGTTGGCAAGATGTTCCCGAAAGAGTCGCGCGAGCTGCTAGACGTGTCGGCGCGGCTGCGGCACATGGACGAGCTGGGTACCGATATACAGGTGCTCTACCCCTCGATCCTCACCGAATACACGCGGCGTCCAGAGGTGGAGGCCGCCTTCTGCAAGAGCTACAACCGCTGGCTGGCGGATGTGTGGGGGCAGGGGCAAGGGCGACTTCGATGGGCGTGCATCTTGCCGTTGATGAACATGGACTCCGCTCTGTCTGAGCTGCGCTCCGCGCGCGACCATGGCGCCTGCGCGGTGTTCATCCGCTCGTTTGAGGGCGAGCGGCAGGTCATCGATCCGTACTTCTTCCCCTTGTATGAGGAGGCACAGAAGCTCGACGTTCCCATCTGCATCCACGCGTCGATCGGAAACGCCGGCCTGGAGAATCTGCTCACTCAGGGACGGAATCAAGGGTCGTTCCTGAAGTTCAAGCTCACGGTCGTCGGCGCCTGCCACCAGCTCTTAACAGAGGGGGTCCCCAGCCAGTTTCCCGAGCTGCGCTGGGGGTTCGTCGAGACGAGCGCGCAGTGGGTACCGTACGTCCTGCACGACCTGAACCGCCGCAACAGTCGGCACGGCTACGACGTCGGCCCCAACCTGCTGCGCGACAACCGCATGTACGTGGCGTGTCAGACCGATGACGACCTGCCTTACGTCGTGAAGTACGCGGGGGAAGATAACCTCGTCGCCGGCACCGACTACGGCCACGACGACCATGCGACCGAAATGATGGCGCTCAGCAGTCTGCGTGAGCGCACGGACCTGGAGCCGCGAGTCATCGACAAGATTCTGGACGCGAACCCACGCGCTCTCTACGGGCTATAGGTGCCCTCACCCAGCCTCTCCCACTTCGGTGGGAGAGGGGCAATTCTCCTGCAAGTGCGAATGGCCATCATCGTCCTAACTGGCCCACTAGCGTGAGTGCACCCACGCACACCGCGGGATCGGCGCCCGGGGGACGGGGTGATGGGGGTGACAGCCAGGCGTTCTCATGGGACGCGTTCCTTTCGATCTATTTCCCAGCGATGGTGATCGCGCTCGGTACCGGGATTGCACTCCCCGCGATTCCGGTCCTTGCGAAGTCCTTCGACGTCGGATTCGGCGTCGCAAGCTTTGTGATCACCGCCTACCTACTGGGCGGCCTAGTGGGCAGTCTGCCCACCGGTTGGATGATCGACCGCTTTGGCCGCGGGCGGATCCTGATCGCCGGCCCGATCATCACCGCGGTGACCGCGCTGCTCGTCATCACGGCGCAGGGCTTTCCAGAGCTGCTCCTCTATCGGTTCCTGGGTGGTTGGGCGTCATTGATGTGGCTGATGGCTCGCCTGGCAGGGATTTCCCAGCGAGCCGAAGCCGGGCAGCGGGGCCGCCAGGTGAGCTGGATGTTCGGCATGGACAACGTGGGGCACCTGGCTGGGCCGCTCGTTGGAGGGTTCATCGCGGCGGCCTGGGGGCCGCGTGCACCATTTGCTGCCTACGCGGTCCTGGCCTTGCTGGCGCTCATCCCAACCATCAAGTACTCGGCGGCGCCTGCCGCAAGACGAGCGGCCGAAAGGGCTGCCGTCCGCACCATCAGTCTGCGCGAGATCATTCTGCCGCGACTCTCGTATTTCGGCGTGTCGTTCTTTTCGGCGGTGGCGCGTGGGCCGCTCTTTGGCGGCATGATCTATCTGTACGCGACCTATGCCTACGAGCTGGACGCGCCCTCCATCGGCCTTCTGGCCACTGCGTCCAGCGTCATTACGCTTCCAATCGGTTTCGGGGCCGGCTGGCTGATGGACCGTTTCGGACGCAAGGTGACCATGGTCCCGGGATTCCTGGGGGTCGCAATTACTATGCTGCTTCTCGCGGGTACCGCCTTCATGCAAATGCCTCTGCCCTGGTTCCTCGCAGCATTTCTGACCGCCGTGGCGGCGCAGGGGCTCACTGGTGGATCGGTGCAGACGGTCGGCGCCGACGTAGCCCCCCCGGAGGCGCGTGGTCTCTTCCTGGGCATGTGGCGTTTCGTGGCCCAGATCGGGACGTCCCTCAGCCCGATGGCGTTCGCGTTTCTGGCCGATCACCTGGGCTACGGGTCGTCGTTCATCTTTGTGGCGGTGGCCGCGTCGATCGTGGTCTTCTTGCTGATCGCGCTCATCCCGGAGACCCGGAAGGCCCCGGAGCGGAGCCTTGCTTAGGACACCCCCGGCCTACAGGATGTCCCATAAGTGCGAGTTGCGCGCGTAGCCGCCGAATGGGTTTCCGCCGATGGTACCGCCCATGTGATCGTCGTACGCCTTGATGCCCGAGCGAACGCCGACGCTGTCAGCGGTGCGGTATGCCGGGAGAAAGAGAAGCTCGGTGGCGACGAGGTCGCTTATCTCTTTCATAGCGGCAAACTGATCGCGAGGCGAGAGAGAGGCGCGATAGCGCTCGATCAACGCCTGCGCTCGGGGATCGTCGTATCCGTCGCGGTTGCCCACCCATCGGGTTTGAGGGCTCGCTGCCGGCCCTTCCAACTGACCGAGGATACCGTCTCCGGGCGACTTGGCGCTGAACGCCCACCCGGGAAACGACGCTCGGAACTCGAGGTTGCGCGTCTGCGAGGCGGGCACCGTCTGCTCCTCGACCTCCAAGCCAATCCGTCGCCAATAATCCGCAAACGGCGGAATCTCGCGCGCGGTGTCAATGGTCGCGATCATGGCGTTCCGGAAGCGGCGACCGTCTGAGCTGTGTCTCAGGACGCCGTCTGGCCCGGCCATCCAGCCGAGGTCTCGCAAGAGCGTCCTGGCTCGGTCGGGGTCATACGAGTAAGGGCGCAAGGCATCACGCGCCGCCTCGAAGTTTGGATCCTGAGGCGGAAGGATCGCGTACGCAGCCATCTCGCGGTGGCCGACCATCATCGCCTCCGCGAGCGTCTCTCGATCCAAAGCGTGGTAGAGCGCCGCCCGTACCCTTGGATCGAGATTCGCCGGCTCCATTTGAAGGCTCGCGCGCCACTGGGGGCCGATAAAGCGAATGGCGATCTCTTTGATGTACACGGTGCCTGCTCCGCTGGGCTCCCAGCGCTGCCGCAGTTGTTCACTTAGCTCGGCGTTCACCGTGGTTTCGGGGTAGAGGTCCACAGCGCCGGCCAGGAGGTTCGAGAGCAGCGTCTGCTGGTCTGAGAAAAATCGGATGCGGACAAAGTCGGCCTTAGGCCGACCAAGGAAATACGCGTCATACGCCTGGAGGAGGACCTCTGTCCCAGGATCCCAGGAAGTGATCCGGAACGGGCCCAATCCGACGAACTGGGCGCTCCAGTACGGAAGCGTCATGAAGTCCTCGGCGTTCCTGCTCTGGACGTATTCCTGGTAGGGCGCCTCCAAAATGTGCCGTGGGAGTGGCCAAAACAGCCTGACGCCGAGGCTCGCCCCAAGATAGTAGGGCTTTTTGAAATAGAGGACGAACGTCGAATCGTCAGATGCCTCTGATGTGTCCATCAGGCTCACGGCATCCAGCGTCGGGTAGGGCAGGGTCCTTTCCGTGTAGATGCGCTGTGTGAAGACCAAATCATGCGCCGTAAATGGTGTGCCGTCCTGCCAGGAGGCATCGCGGCGCAGGTTGTAGACCACGCGCATGCGTCCGTCTGGCAGGAGCGAGACTCCGCCATCGTCTACGGTCGGGACACGCTCCGCAAGGCGGCCGATTGGCTTCTGCGCATTGGGCTCCGATGTGATCAGACCGTTCGAGTGGATCTCGTTGGCGGTTGCCCAACCGCCGGTTGTGGTTGTGCCAGACAACATGCCCACGCCCTCGACGGTGCCCGTCACTGCGAAAACGATCGTCTTGGTGCGGCGTGGCTGCTCGGGCGCCGCCTGACCACCCTGCTGCACGCCCGCTGGGCTACTCGCTCCAGCGCAGCCCCCGAGAACGAGTGTCACGGCGAATGCCGCGATGGCCCACCGACAATGGCGATGTCTACGCACGTCCCACCCTCCTCATTACAGCGTAGCGGCGCGTTCTTCGAGGATTCGCCCCGCGAAGCTCAAGTCCCACATTGGCAACGGATCGAAGTCGACGAGCTCCGGCGAGCGTGACAGCGCCATGCGGCGCGTGTTGCGAATTCCTTCGATGGTGGGCACCGGAACGTCGCTTAGCTCGTCGCGCAGGATCTCATACATGCGCTCGACGCTATAGGGGCGCTCCCCCTTGATGAGCTGCGCCGGCTCGCGGCCGATGATGTCCAGAGTTCGGCCCCTGTCTTGCTTGAAGAGGTCCGTGGCGTCGAAAGCCGCGCGCACAAGCTGCTCCACGTCGTCGTGTCTGTCGTCTATCACCCGCCGACACGTTGTAAGCGTGACATTGCCGATGAATCCGAAGGTCTCGAAAGGAAGGGGCTTCAGGCCCCCAGCCAGTGGCTCATCCTGGTACAGATTGGTGACGAAGGCCGCCGCGCACTCGCCATCTACCACTTTACGCCAGTTCCCCCATCGCCCGACGTCGCTTTCTGAATAAACCACGCCCTCAACGTCGCGCGTGAGGCCCATGTCATCGAGCCAGAGCCGATAGGCGAGCTCACCCGGGCCCATGCCGCGGATGGCGAGCTTCTTACCGCGGAGGTCGTCGAAAGTCATGATCTCGGGCCTGACGAATAGCACCTCGTTCAGATGGGAGACGGCTGTGGCGACGCTGATGAAGGGCGCGCCCTTCGCCCGAAGGCTCTGGATGTTGTAGTAGTTCTCCGCGACGAAGTCGACGTCTCCCTTGAGAACCAGCTCGCTATACTCACGCCCAGGCCTGGTAGCCACTTCCACGGCCAGACCGCGCCGCTCGGCCGCCCACTTCAGCGTGTAGAGCCACGGCGTGCGGTCCACGTCTCGGTAAAGAATCTTCAGCGGTGCGATTGGGGCCTCCAGCAGCTCCTCTCACTCTGGGAGAGGCCAGGTGAGGTGGAACGTTACTTCCAGTACGCGTAGGTCACGCCGTGCCCGGTGCCCGCCGGGCCTCGGTAGCACGGAACGTAGTCGATTAACGTCATGTCGCGATCTTCGAGGGCACCGGCCGCGGTCACCCAGTTCAGGATCTCCGGCGTGCCGGGGGCCTTGTTAAGACGCGTGCGATCCAGGCCGACCAGCGCCTCAACGTTCTTTTCCATCAGGGCGTCTACGACCGAGCGGTCCAACTCCTCGTCCACGACCTGGTGGCTCAGACCGCCAGAGGCCATGATCGCGACTCGCTTGTCGCTGTCCCAGCTATCGATCGCGCGACGGAGCGCCTGCCCCAGCGCGTAGCATCGGGCCGGTGTCGCCTGGTTTGGCCGGTAGCGGCTGAGGAGGAACGGGACCATCTTCACGTCCGGGTTCGGAACGAAGACCTCGTACATCACGCTCCAGGCATCTTCGACCATCTGGTCTGGGCGCATCTTGTCCGCGTAGCCGATGTCGAACTCTTCGTCCACCAAACTCGCGATCAGATGGTGCGCCAGCTCTGGATCGCTGCTGTACGTCTTGATGTCGGCAACGGTGCGCGGCTCGTTGATCGGGGTGCCGTCGGCCAGCACGCGGCGGCGGCGGCCCGAAACCGGCAGGTCGGCACCGCGGTACACGCCGAAGGCAACCTGGTAGTCATCGGCAAGCGCCGTATGCGTGTTGCTGACGACCAGAACAACGTCAGGCGCGGCCTCCGCGATCACCTCGGAAAGCCGCTTCATACCGACCTGGCAGGCGTCATAACGCTCCTGCATTTTCTCAGGGGTGATCTCTTGCATGATGCTTGCCGGGGCCCTCGCCAACAGCCCCGCATAATCGAAACGCGCGTCTTGCTGATCTTTCCGGTCGAGATTTGGCCAATCGTCGGCCGGCGTGCGCATCGTCGGCCCATGTGAGCTGCCAAATCCCAGTACCAGCTTTGCCATTTGTTTTTTCTCCGTTCTCGCAGAGCACCATCGTCTTTAGCGCGAGTATAGCGTGCAACGAGCGACCCGCTGCCTCTAGGCGGATCCAGACTCATTGGCCACGCGCAGCAAATGATGCCATAATCGTCATCAGATCAGGCATCAGAGGAGATGGCACAAAATTGGCAACAAGAGTGATCCGAACCACAATCGCGCTGCCAGTTGATCTTCTGGAAGAAGTCGACCGCGTGGTGCGTCGTGGCGTCGCCCGCAGTCGCAATGAGCTGGTCGAGGCGGCGCTCCGCCGTGAGCTGGAGGCGAGACACCGAGAGACGGTCGATGCGTCGATCGCGGACATGGCGCGGGACACAGAGTACTTGCGGGACGTAACGCAGATCATGGCCGAGTTCGCCAGCGCGGATCCAGAGACGCTCCCTAAGCGTGCGGGACGACGTTGAAGCGCGGCGAAGTGTACGACGCGCGGCTTGATCCCACCGAGGGCCCCGAGCAAGCAGGCTCCCGTCCCGTCATCATCGTTAGTCGCGACGCGCTGAATGATGCGCTGCCGGTGGTTGTCGCAGTGCCCTGCACGACCCTGCGTCCGCGCCGTCGCATCTATCCGACGGAAGCGTTGATTCCAGCGCCAGACGGTGGATTGGACCACGACTCGGTCGCACTTTGCGAGCAGATTCGTGTCCTGGCCAAGTCACGGCTGCTCCGTATGCGAGGGACCCTGTCCGCCAAGTCTCGTCAACAAGTAGACCAAGCCCTTCTGGTAACCCTCGATCTTCCCGGGCAAGTCTAACCAGCTCGATGGGCGGCCTCGTCTGCCCTAACCGCGGACATCTAAACACGTGTGCTTGCCCACCCCCTAGTGCCCCGGTAGAATGGGCCAACTACAGCGGGGCGAAGGGGGCGGCAATGCACGTTGGGCTGTTTTCGGAATCGGGTACGCGGGGGCTGGACTCCGCCGCCGCGACTTTCGACGCGGACATGCAGGAGATCGTGCTCGCGGACAAGCTCGGCTTCTCCGAGGTGTGGATCGCCGAGCGCAGCTCGCGGAGCGACCGCGTTGCCGAGGACCTGGTTACCGCCTCAAACCTGATGATCGCGGCGCTCAGCAAGATGACCACCAAGATCAAGCTCGGGACCGGCATCCGTCCGTTGCCATACCAGCATCCGTTCACCGTTGCCACCGAGGCTGCCATGTGCGACCAGATGTCCGGCGGGCGTTACATGCTTGGCTGGGGCGGTACAAAGGGGCTGCACGGTGACCACTGGGCGCAGATGGGCATTCTGGACAACGAGCAGCGCTCAATGGTGTACGAGTCCGTCGAATACATCCTGAAGTGTTTCACGTCGCCGGAGCCATTCGACTTCGACGGGGAGTACTGGCACGGGAAGAAGATTCGCATCCTGCCGCGGCCCGTGCAGGTACCGCACCCACCGATCGCCGCCGCCTGTTCTGGTTCGCCCGAGACGCTCGAGGTGGCTGGCCGCCACGGCTTCCTCGCCCTGATGGGTCGCGGCAGCGAGCCGGCGGAATCGCTGGCGCAGTGGGCTGAAACGTACCTCAACGCAGCCAATCAAGCGGGGCGCCAGGGCAGCCGCGCCGCTTTCCGTGTCGCCTACCAGGTGTACGTCTCGGACACGGACGAACAGGCGATGCGCGAGCTACGCGAAGGGGTCGTGCCGTGGCTGCAGCACCGGCACGATACCCAGGACTCCGACGGGCTGATGCGCTTCATGAAGCCAGAGATGACGGCGGACCAGTACTTCGATTACCTGGTCGAGCGCGGCACCTTTTTCGTGGGCTCTCCAGAGACGGTGCACGACGCAATCAAGAGCTACTACGATCGTTGCGGTGGCTTCGGCGGATTGCTGATGTTCGCCGGCCAGGGGTGGACGAGCGCCGAGCGCTGGGAGCATTCTTGCCGGCTCATCGCTGAGCGCATCATTCCGCGCCTGGCTGTGTTGGACCCGGATCGGACGGCTGCGACTGCGCCGACTTCATAGGTGTGCGGCCCTGACCGGGCGGCCTAACGCACTGATGTCCGCTCGTGTCGGGCGCTCGTCCCCCACCCATCGCAGTAGGTGAGAGTAACCCCTCGTCTCCGTAGGAACGACGTGAGGGCTTGCGACGGAGGTGCCCTCACCCAGCCTCTCCCGCCCCGGCGGGAGAGGGGCAAATTGCGACACCGATTCCGAACCCGGTCCTCTCTATCGCAATGAGAACGGACAGCGAACGCTACCACTCAGTCTTCCCAGGGGAAGACTGACACGTGGATGGCATCGGTGATTCCTTCGCCGGCTGTGGCGCGAATCGCGGTGTCGACGCCGCTGAGCCCGAAGCGGTGGCTGCATACCTCGTTGAAGGGGTATTTGCCGGACGCGATGGTGGCGATTGCTTCCTCGACGGCCGCGTAGCTGTGCCCGCGGCAGCTCTTGATGGTGATGTACTTTCGGGTCACCTGTTCGAACGAGAAGTGGTCGAACTCGCCGCCCTGGATCACCAGCGTGCCGCCCTTGTTCTTCAGGACGTCGATCCCCGCCAGCACGGTGTTCGCGCTGCCGCCGGTCACGTCGACGACGATGTCCACGCCGCGTCCCTCGGTGAGCAGGTCCACCCGAGTGCGAAGGTCTTCCGTCTGCACGTCGATCACTTCGTCGGCGCCGCAGTGACGCGCGACCTCGAGACGGCGCCTGTCGCGGGTCAGCCCTGCCACGATGATGCGAGCCGCGCCCGCCTCCTTGGATGCGATGACGCAGCCGATGCCCTGCTGGCCAGGTCCCTGGATGAGAATGCTTTTACCCGGCCCGACACCGCCCTCGATCTTCGCCCACTGCACGCCATTGCCCATCGGAAGCGCGGCCACAGCGTACTCATCTGGGATGCTCTCGGGAAGGCGGTGGAACACCGAATTCGGGTGAAGGTACATGAAGTGCCCAAAGCCACCCCAGAGCGCTGGTGACTTGGTGATAGGCGTCGTACCGTAGCGGATCATTCCCAGCGCCAGCCGGTCGGCCCGCGCACACAGGCGATATTCGCCCACGCTGCACCAGTCGCAGCGCAAGCAGGGCAGGTACTCCTCGAGCGCGACGCGGTCGCCCGGCTTCAGGCCCCACTGCTCGGCGGCGACGGCCCCGATCCGCTCGATGTAGCCGACGTTTTCATGGCCCATGATATTGGCCGCATTCTCTGGGAGCGCTCGGGCGTAACCGCCCACGTCGCTCCCACAGACTCCGGCGGCCGTCACTTTCAAGAGGCCGGCATCCTCAGGAATCAGCGGGAGGTCGAATTCGCGAATCTCCGTCTGCTTCGGCGCGATCTTGACAGCGGAGATGGTCTTGTCAGTCATTGAAATACTCCTCGAGCCGCCGTCGCTCGTGGCGCCAGCCCGATGGCTCGGTGGACGTGCCCTTCCGGCCGCCCCATCGGGGTCGCTCGTCGGTCCAGCGGGCGCGATGCTCTTCGATGTCTGGGACTTCCCTGGGGCCGCCGATCGCCTGGCCCAGATAGTTCATTCGTGCGAAGCGGAAAAGGGTCAGGCTGTTGGATGTGGCTTCCTCGACGGTTTTTCCGGCGGTTGTCATGCCGTGTCCCTTGAGAAGGCAGACATCTTTCGTGCCCATGAACTCCATGAAGTCGGCCCCCAGCTCGTCGTTCACGATCGTGACCGTGCGCGGATAGACCGGGATGCCGGTGTCTGACATGCGCAAGCTTGCCTGGCCGTCGTAGGCCCCCACCATTCCGACAA
>JAERMM010000272.1 GCA_016844585.1 Chloroflexota bacterium
CTACAACCCGCCGCAACTGGCGCCGATCGTATTCGTCATCGACGGAGTCAGCGCCGACTTCCCGCGACACCTGCTCCTGATCGCGCTGCATCATTCCGATACGACTCGGGCCATGCGCTACGAAGCAGTCGTCGCCAATAAGAAAGGTGGCGCTGTCGGCCGCGTAGAGCGCACTAACCTGACCATGAAGAATGGGATCGTCGAGGCGCCAATCCCGTCCGACATGGAGACCATCAATCAGCCCGCCGAGTACGCCTTGATCTTCCGACTCTTCACCTCGGACAACAAGCTCGTGGGGGAACAACGCAAGGACTTCGCCTTGCCGGCGCCCCCGGTGCCTAGCCTGGTTGAGCGCGCCTCAACCGCGCTCAACACCAGTCCCTGGTTGGGCTGGAGCCTGGGCGGAATCGCTGCCTGCCTCATAGGGATCTGGTTGGTTCGCACCTTTGTGCCCCGAAAGCGCAAACCCCTGCCTCGGCCTCAAAACCTCGAGCCCGTCTTTATCCGCACTCCAATGCCGGTGCTCTCGCCCTCCCTGGTGGGGGTGGTCGCGGCGGGGACGGCCGCGGCGCTGGCTGCACCCTCCTATTTGGCCGCGCCGTCAAATCCTCCCGCGCTTTGGCCGAGCGGGGGCGACTCGCCCCCGGGGCCACGCCCATCACCGGCCGGACTATCCGCGCCGACGACTGCCATCCTTGAAGTCACTTCAGGGTCCGGGCTGGGCCGCCAGTACACCCTGACGGACGCGGAGATGAGCATCGGCCGCGCCGACGACAACGATATCGTCCTCGTCGATAGTTATGCCTCGCGCAAGCACGCCCGGGTGGCCAAGCTCGGCGACCGCTATGTTTGGAGCGATAGCAGCGGGGTCACGGAGCCAACGCACATCAACGGCAACCTGGTCAGCGCGGCCCATGCTCTTTCCGACGGCGATAGCATCGAGGTCGGGCGGACCACCCTGGTCTTTCGTCGGATTCAGCAGAAGGGTCCCAGCGCTGCCGAAACCCAGCGGACCGCTATGGCCTCTGTAACCCCGCCACCTGGTCGTCCTTTGTTGTTGGTCATCGGCGGCGTCCAGCACACCGTCGCCCCCGGAATGACGATCGCTGCTCAGGAGCTCAGTGGCGCGGGAGCGGGGCATGTTCAGGCCACGATCGCCGAGGTCATGCCTAATCCAGAGGATGCCTCTATCATGGGGCTGCGGAACCTATCCGGGACTCCCTGGACCGTTACCCAGCCGAATGGCGAAACCGTTGTGATTGAGGACGGACGCGCCGTGTTGCTGGATGATGGGGTAAAGATCGACTTCGGCGGGGCCGAGGGCAGCGTCCAGAGGTAACATTCCCGGGCATCTCGCTCGACCCGATTCACACGCCGAGGTTCGATCGTGCCAACACCGAACTGGAGGGGCCTCGCATCCAGCGTGCGAGGCGCCTCCCATATCCGCCATGGAGCCCCAAACCAGGATTCAGGTGGCTTTCGTGCTCTGCCCAACCACAGCGGTCTTCTGCTCTCAGTAGCTGACGGCCACGGAGACAAGATTCACGCGCGCAGTGACCGCGGATCGCGATTCGCCGTCGCCATCGCACTCGACCTGCTCGAGCAAGCAGTCGTCGCTGCGAAAGGGTCCGCTCCTCGAGATCCGGCCCCGTTGTGCGCCGAGATCAAAGAGCGCCTTCTCTCGAGCTGGTGGGCAGCGGTGGACGCCGACCTGGCCGCCGACCCAGCCAGCCCTCCGCCCACCAATCAAGATGACGCAAGCGTGGGACGAGGCTCAAGCGAGAGAGTGCTCTATGGCACCACCCTGATTGCCGCCGCTCTCACCGCTACCTATGCCATCTACCTACAGATAGGCGACGGCGATTTGGTCGTGGTTACCGACGACGAAAGCGTTCGCTATCCGTTGCCTCGGCGTACCGACTTGCCACGAAACCAGACAGATTCCCTCTGCCACGACGACGCCCTTCGGCGTCTGAGAGCCGCGGTGGAGCTCTTCGAGGACTCGCCACCGCCGTCGCTCGTGCTGCTCTCGAGCGACGGCTATGCCAACTCATTCGGTACCGACACTGCATTCCAGCAAGTAGCCTTGGAATTGGGCGAACACCTGAAAACCAAGGGCTTGGCCGGGGTTGCTGAGCGGATGGATGAGTGGCTGACCCAGACATCAGCCGAGGGCAGTGGAGACGACATTACCGTGGCGATAGGTTGGAGCGGCTCGCAAGCGACGGCTGATACGCTCAGGCAACCCAGTCGTGCCCGGGCGACCGCCATTACTCAGGTGGTCGAGTCGATCCCCCCTGGCGCCAACCGCAAACGCTGGACGCCACAGGCGGTAGCCCGCGCCGTCGCCACAGGCGTCCTGGCAGGGGCCTTGCTGTTCGCTGTCGGCCAAACCCTGCTGACCTGGCCAGGAGACGCCACTGGTGGCAGTCCCGCAGCGGCTGAAACCCGCTCAGGTGAGGGGTCGGCGACGCAGGTCGAAACCGACACGGAGACACCCGCGGATGTCGGCTCGTAAGCTCACCGTCGTGCCCCCAGCATTCGAGCGTACCCCGGCATCGCAGGGTTCGGCCGACCGCGGCGTCTACTGCCGCCTGTAATTCGAGGTCACGAGGTCGTCCGCGCCAGCAACAGTGACATCGCGCCGCGTAGGGGACAGGCATGCCTGTTCCGCGTGCCCCTGCCGAAGGCAGGTGTACCATGGAGGCACAGCAAGCGCCGCCTGCCCCCATCTCGTTAGAATAATGGGAGCGCAACTGCCGAGAGCGCGTCGCCCTGCCCCCGTAGCTCAGAGGATAGAGCGTCGGTTTCCTAAACCGTGTGCGCAGGTTCGAGTCCTGCCGGGGGTACCCTTCTTTCAGGCACGTCTACCTCGGCCTACGGCCAATGCGCTATAACAAGCGTGTGATAGGATACTTGTGCCGTGATCGTGCGACTGCTGCCCGAAGCCAAGGCGGAGCTAGACAAGTTGCCGCCGGCGGAGGCTGTCGCCATGAGCAGGGTCATCCTGAAGCTTGCTGAGCTAGGGACTGACCTGCTTTTTCCGCATCACTCCGGCGTCCGGGGTAGCGCGGGTCTCCGCGAGCTTCGACCACGAGCGGGGCGCAGTCCTTGGCGGGCACTATATCGGCGCGTTGGCGACGCTTTCGTCGTAGCCGCGATTGGTCCAGAAGCCAAAGTGGATCGGCGCTCGTTCAATAGCGCAGTTCAGGTGGCAGGGGAACGGCTGGTCGCTTACGTCGAACGTGAAGGCGGGACAGTGTGATGGAAGAGACAATGGGCGAGAAGCCCTACTACACCTTTGAAGAGGTCCTTGAAGAGCAACTTCAGGACCCGGAATTCCGGCGTGAATGGAATCGGCTTCGCTTGGCCAACACAGTCGCGTTGGAGATCATCCGCTACCGAGCAAAGTACAAGCTATCGCAAACCGCTATCGCCGAGAAGCTTGGAATGAAACAGTCGGCCATCGCTCGCCTGGAAGCCGCAGAGCACAACCCATCGTTCGAGACTCTGTGTCGATTGGCCGGAGTCCTGGGGATCGAGTTCCTAGTCGATATCGCCCCCGCCGGCCGCCAGCGCCGCTGGGTCAACAAAGCCGCGGAGCGTTCAGGCGAGGTCATCGACGTAGAGGGAAGCCAAGTCCTCATCGCCGCCGTGAGTTAGCTTTCTATCCCATTGCGGCGTCCGCCTGGCGGCACACTTCGTTGGGCAGCAGAAGGATGAAATGCTCACGGGAGACCAATGAGCGACTCATCGCGATACAGGCGCGCCTGGGGGAAAACTTGCGCGAGCCGGAGAAGCTGAGCAGGCTATCATCGTTCCATCACCAAACGACCACGAGGAGAGATAGCGCCAATGCATGTAACTAGACAATTAGGATTGTTCGCAGCCATGGCCTTCACGCTCGGAATCGTGGCGCTCATGCTCGATGCGCCTCGCGCATCCGCCCAGGAGACCAGGCCGGGCACGCCGCAATGGTC
>JAERMM010000058.1 GCA_016844585.1 Chloroflexota bacterium
CCGCTCATTACTTCCACCAGCAAGAAGTTGGCGACGGACGGCCAGACGCGCATGCCGTCGATGGCGCCCAGTAGCTCGGCCATCCGCTCGCGCTCGTCGACGATCTTCGCTATGGATTCTCTCACCCCCTGCAGGTCCTCAAGCGTTGCGCGAACGGCAGCCTCGGCCGCCAGATTCACGTTGAATGGCGGCTTGATCTTCCAGAGATGCTGGGCGATCCCGGGCGGCAGGACACCGTAGCATACTCGCAGGCCGGCGAGGCCCGACCATTTGCTGAACGTCCGAAGGACCACCAGGTTGTCATACTCCTGGACCATCGGCGCGAACGACGGAAGAGCGGAGAACTCGACGTACGCCTCATCGAGCACCACGACCGGCCCGGCCCGCAAGAGTGCGCTGACCGACTCTCGATCCAGGGCATTCCCGGTCGGATTATTGGGGGTAGCAAGGAAGATAAGCCTGGTTCGTGGCGTGATGGCCGAGAGGACGGCGTCGAAGTCCACGTCCCAGCTCGCGGTCCGCGGGACTTCAACCTGCCTGCCACCGCAAAGAGCAGTGGAAAAGACGTACATGCCAAACGTCGGCGTGCAGTCGATAACCTCGTCGTCTGGCTCGAGGTAAATCCGACACAACAGGTCGATGATCTCATCGGAGCCATTGCCCAGCATCACCGAGTCAGCCGGCACTCCGGCGTAAGCCGCGACCAGCGGACGGATGACCTTTTGGTCAGGGTCCGGGTAACGATGGTACTGATCGAAGCGCGCAAGTGCCTCGGCCACTCTGGGCGAGGGACCATATGGGTTCTCATTGGCGTCGAGCTTGATCAGCGCTCGTAGCGCGATTCCGGTACGAAGACCAATCGCCTCGAGATCCTCTGGCGGCGCGTACGGGGCCATGTCGCGCACCGCCCGCCGCACGGACGGAGGTCTCATTTCTCGGTGCTCGGCTGTGCGTTCAGACGCGCCTCAATCGCAGCCGAATGTGCGGAGAGCCCCTCGGCACGAGCAAGAACGATCGCGGGCTCTGCAAGGGCGCGCAGCTCTTCGTCACCGAACGAGAACACGGAGATCACTTTCGTGAAGTCGTCCAGATTGAGCGGCGAGGCGAAACGGGCTGTGCCGCCGGTGGGCATGATGTGGGATGGCCCAGCCGTATAGTCGCCGATCGCCTCCACCGTGCCCTCGCCTACGAACACACCACCCGCGTTCCGAACCTTCCCCAGGTAGCTCCATGCGTCGGCAACCGAAAGGCAAAGATGCTCAGGCGCATGCTCATTGGCAAACTGAATCGCCGCGTCCACCGAGTCAGCCACCACGATCGCCCCGCGTGCGCCAAAAGCCTCACGAATGACGTCCGCTCTTGGGGCTTCCGCGAGCTGGCGCTCCAGCTCCCCCAGCACTGCGGAGGCGATGCGCAGGCTCGTGCAGATAAGGATCGACTGTGCCATAGGATCGTGCTCGGCCTGGGCCATCATGTCCGCTGCCAACCAGGCCGGGTTCGCGGTCTCGTCTGCCAGTACGACCGTCTCCGTTGGCCCGGGCAGCCCGTCAATGCCGACGGCGCCCGCGACGGCACGCTTCGCGAGCACGACGAACACGTTGCCCGGCCCGACGATCTTGTCCACCCTTCGGATGCTCTGCGTTCCGTACGCCAAAGCGGCGATGGCCTGGGCGCCGCCCATTCGGTAAACGCTGTCTACGCCGGCAATGCGGGCCGCGGCCAGGATCGACGGCGTGAGCGTGCCATCGCGGCCGGGCGGTGTTGCGAGGACAACCTCTTTCACCCCGGCCACACGCGCCGGCACCGCCGCCATGAGAACGGTGCTCGGATAGGCCGCGCGGCCGCCTGGCGCGTAAACGCCGACGCGCTCGATGGGAACAATCATCTGTCCGAGCGCGCCGCCCTCGGCGAATTCGAGCCACGAGCGCCGCTTCGACCGTTCGTGGAAGGCTCTCACTCGTTCGGCAGCCGCCTCCAGAGCCCCGCGGAGAAACGGGTCGATAGAGGCCACCGCGGCATCCAACTCTTGTGGGGGCACGAGTGCCTCAACACAGTCGACGCCGTCTATCTCGCGTGTATAGCGACGGACAGCCTCATCACCCTCAGCGCGCACGTCGGCCACGATGCGCGCAACGACCTGCTCCGCCGAGAGATTCGCGCCAAAAACCTCACGAATGCGCTGCTGAACCGTCGCCGGCAGCTCCAACGACTCGGCCGCGCGACGGCCGAGCACGTCTCGCCGCGCCTGGGCGAGGTCCTCATAGACGCGAATCAGTGGGGGATCAGACGTCATAGATACGGCCGTCGGACTCGAGGGCACGGAGCAGAGCCTCGTAGCTCCATGCCTTGCTATCGAACACGTACGCGAGCTGGACCGCCGTGATGTCGGCCGCGCCCGCGTGGCGCATGGCATCGACCGCATCCTGCAATCGATCGCGCGAGACGATCACCGTGACGGCGTACCACTCGTCATCATCATATTCCACCGACTTGGGGAAGACCCTAGCCACGGTCGGACCTTTCAGCCCGGCGACGTCGCCCTGCGCGATCACCTGGTGGGCAACCGACTCGGCGGTCCCACCCCGAACATTCGCCGTCAGCGAGAGAAACGGCCGAGCGCGGAGGTACGACTCCATCGCCTCCAGGATGAGACGCGTTCGCGCCAACTTGGTCGGGCTGCGGGAAAGCTCCTGCCGGTTCGCGATGAAGCAGGCCTCGGACGACAGGATCGTCCCGCCGGTCACCGTCTTGAGCCGATTCTCGTGCAGCGTGACGCCGCTGGATGCGATATCGGCAATCACGTCAGCGTAGCCGAGCGTCGGCGCCGCCTCCAGAGCTCCACTGCTCTCGAAAATCGAGAAGTAGTTGATCCCGTGATCGTAGAGAAACTGGCGGGTGAGGTTGACGTACTTGGTTGCGACGCGCAGATCGTGGCCCTTCGCGCGCAGCGAGGACGAGACGTCGGAGAGATCGTGAACGGTTGTCACGTCGATCCACGACTCTGGTACCCCAAGGACGAGCGCGCAAGCTCCATAGCCCAGTTCAGGGATCAGGACGGTCACGCGGTCGTCCTCCCGGCGCTCCTCGGCCACAACGTCGTAACCAGTGATTCCGAGATCGACGCTGCCCTCGTCCACCTTTGCGAAGATGTCGCCCGCCCGCTGGAATGTGACGTCTACGCTCGGGATCGCTAGCAGCTTTGCCCGATACTGGCGGGGGTTCGAGCGCGCCACGCTGAGCCCGCATGCGCCAAGGAATGTGAGCGTGTCGTCCTCCATGCCTTTGCTCGGCACGGCGATTCGAAGTGTGTCCATCGTCAAGCCATCGACCTCGCATCCAGCCGTACACGGACGGCTTCGATGACTTCGAGCCTCGGCACGCGCACCTCGTCGCGGGCTGCCATATCACGCAGGTTTACGACGCCCTCGTCACGCTCGCGTTCACCAACGATGAGAACAATGGGCACACCCTCGCGATCGGCGTGCCGAAGGTCGGCTTTCGGGCCACGCAGGCGCACGTCGAGCTCGACCCGAATGCCCTGGCCTCGAAGCTTCGAGGCCAGGGCGGCTGCGTCGGCATAGTCGTCCGGTCCGATCGGGACCAGCAGCACGTCCATACCGACATTCTGCTGGTGTAGCGCCCCGGCCCGCTCCACCGCCGCCACGACTCGCTCCAGACCATAGGAGAAGCCACATGCAGGCAGGCTTGTTCGGCCACCCAGGGCACGGACGAGATCGTCGTACCGCCCGCCGCCGGCGATCTGGACGTCAGCGTCGTCGTAGATCTCGAAGGCGAATCGAAGTACGCGTTGAAATAGGTAAGGGCTTGCTCGACGTCAGCCACGGGCGCGTCGTTCAGGCCGAACTCACCCAATACCCGTCGGAGGGCAGGCAGGGCCTGGTCGGGCGGGCCGGCAACCTCGCGGAGCCGACCGATAAAGTCAACGGCTCGGGTCAGCGCCGGGGTTGGATCAGGCCGGCGGGACTTTTCCAGAAGCCGCTTCACGATGTCGGCTGGCGGCCGCGAGCCTCCATCGAGATTGAAGTTCGCTCGATCGAGAAGGATCTTTGCGATTCGCGAAGCGCCCTCGGGCCCAAACTGGCCCAAAAGCTCACCGAGCGCACGGTCCTCATCTGGTCCCGCCTCGTCGCCGGCGCCCAACATCTCCGCGAGCCGGTCGACAACGCGGGCAGCCTCTCCCGGCGCTCGCGACAGGTGCTCCATTACCCCGAGCACGAGAGATTGTGCGTGCGAATCCATACCGAGCTGCCCGAGCAGCTCGAGCACGGCTCCCAAATGCCCAACGACGAAGCGCGCCCCCCTGACCCCGACGGCGTCAAGGCCGTGGCGAGCAAGGGCCAACACCTCCGCATCGCCGGCGGGCCCGCTGGCGCCGATGCATTCCACCCCGACCTCAGTGAACTGTCGATTCCGCACCCGCTGGGGCTTCTCGTAACGAAACGTGGGCCCCGCATACTGCAGCCGAACAGGCAGGGGCCGCTCCTGGAGGTGGTTCACGTACGCGCGGATGATCGACGCCGTGAACTCAGGGCGCAGGCAGAGGTTCCGATTCCAGTGCGTGAACGAATACATGCGGGCGGCGATCTCCTCCCCGGACTTTCTCAGGAAGAGATCTGTCGGCTCGAGTACGGGTGTATCGATCGGATCGTATCCGTAGAGAGCAAAGACGTCTCGAACGTGCCGCTCAACTAACTGTTGCATGGATCGAGCCGGTGGTACCACGTCATTGGTACCGCGAATACGCTGCAATTCAGTCACGTCTTGTCGCAAATGAGCCCCACAGTGCATTTGGAGGCACCGTGCGTGATTCTAACACGACAGGAAAGGACCAGTCACGACTAGGTACTTTCGTCCCATTGCGGACCGTTGAGAGAGTGCATTTATACTCGGGGTTACTGAGGCCAATATGATCAGCAGTCTGCATCCCATTCGCGTTCTAGTCGCCGAGACGGTTCCGTTGTTTCAGACCAAAGAACCACGTCACTTCGATTCTCAAGAAATTGTCCGTGAACGATCGGACCGAGGCGGTCGTCTACTCCCTGCGGCACGGCTGGATCAAACTGAAAGACGCTGGCTAACCCATGAGTGATGAACGAATTCACGATGGAAGCCAACTGGCGGGCGAGCTTCAGGATGAACGGTTGCGGCTTCGACGCGAGTTCAAAGAATGCGAGCAAATCCTTCGCCAGTTGAACGTCGAACTCTCCAGCGTCGAAGGACAGCGATCAGCCGCGGCCGATCGCCTCCGCGAAATCAAGTTGGATCCGAGCGCGTTCCCGTACAGCGAAATCGTGGATGCATTCGACGACGCCATGAAATCTGAAGTCCGCTCGATACTGATCCAGAGCCAGATCGAGCAGCTCCGATTCCGCCAGAGCAGCATGGGCGGTGTGGCCGAACAGATCGTTCGGCTGTCCGACATGCTCGACGGCCTACTCGCCCACGCATCGACTACCAACTCAGCCGACCACCCCTTCGAATCCGAGAACGCCAGGGCGCGCACGGCCTAACGAAATTGAAACAGGCAGACGGTTCGGCCGCGTATGGGTAGTACGGGTGGCTGGCAAGACATCCCACAGTCGAATCCGATATGTGAGACCGGTCACCTTCGCAGCGTACCACGCTCGGTAGTACTAAACTCCTATGTGCGCACTGCTCGTTGGGAGTTATATTACGAACCGCGCTAGCAGGCGCAACACTGGAGGAAAGGGGGTGAGAAGTCGAGCCGACGGTCCGAACGTCAAAGGGGTCCAGTCGTCTTTCTCTCTGATCTCATCGATTCGCTCATTCGTCTCTCGATGGACTCCGTTACACGACGGTCACGCCGGCTCTCATTCGATGACGAGTTTCCAGCGTCTTCGCACACACGCACGCAATCCTGGTCAGGGCATGGTCGAATACGGGCTCATTCTGGTGCTCGTCGCGGTCGTCGCCATCGCCGGCCTGGTGGTTCTCGGTCCACGGGTCGCGTCGGTCTTCACATCGATCGGTAGCAGCGTCTAAATAGTGCTCGCAATCGCGAGATAGGAGTTATCCAATGATTCAGCGAACTGCTTCCAAGGTACGTAACTACTTCCCGGAGCGGGAAGAGGGACAGGGCATGGTCGAGTACGGTCTCATCATTGCGCTAGTCGCAGTGGTTGCCATCGCCGGTCTGATCATCCTGGGTCCGAAGATCGCGTCCATGTTCACCTCCCTGGGATCGAGCGTCTAGCGAGACCCGCCAGGCGGGCAGCCTAGAAAAGGGCGGGGCCCCGCACACCGTGGGGCCCCGCCTCGTGTTCTCGGGCGATCGGGGGTGGGCATTTGGCGACGGACCTGACGAGACGGCAAACACGCCACTCACGCGGCCAGGCCATGGTCGAAGCGGCACTCATTCTGCCGATGCTGATGCTGCTGCTGATTGGCATTGTCGACTTCGGGCGAATCCTCTACCACCAGGAAGTGCTCGCCAACGCGGCGCGCGAGGGCGCGCGCGCTGGCAGCAATCCGAATACAAGCGACGCGACGATTCAAGCCGCGACGATCGCGGCCGCGCTGCCGATCGTGCTCACAACCGCGAATGTCACGATTTCGCCAAGCGGCTCGAGATCGTTCCGTTCGGGAGCGTCGATAGGAATCACGGTGAGTTTCAATCTCAGCCTGATCACCCCGGGAATGAGCGAGATCCTATCCGCCCTCCTCGTTAGCGGGCGGCTGCCGCTGAGCCAGACCGCCCAAATGGTCATCATGTGAAAGAGCGGCGCCTCGCGCAGAGCACCGTCGAGTTCGCTCTGATGATCCCACTTTTCCTGGGAGTCATCCTTGCCATCTTCGACACCGCCCACTTCATGGCGACGTACGCGAGTATCGCCAATGGTGTGCGCAGCGGGGCACGGGTGGCGACTGTCACGTCGTCGACGGACACACAGATCACGGACGCCGTCGTCGCCGCGGTGGTCCTGGCGAACACAACAACGGTGCGGAATACGGTAGCGATCACCTGCGCCTCATCCCCGGGCGGGTCATTCTCAACGTGTGCGACCCGGACCGCCGGCAACAGTGTCAAGGTTACCGCGACCTATCCGTTCGCATGGAACCCGCTTTTCGCGTCGGTCTTCGCAGGCTTCAACCTGGGAACGACGACCATCAGTCAGCAAGCTACGATGACCGTAGAGAGCCCTTAGCCTTCTTTGGAGAGCCTTATGACCTGGCGAAGCCTGCTGCCCCTGTCTCTTCGACCGATCCACCTGCACTCCCCGTTTGGCGTCAGCACACGGCCTCGACGTTCTCCGGGGCAGGTGCTGGTGCTGGTGGCGTTGGGGATGGTGCCGCTGCTCGGAGCGGTGGGAGTCAGTATCGACGTTGGGCAGATCTTCATGCGTTATCGCCAGGTGCAAACCGCCGCTGATGCAGGCGCGCTGGCGGGAACAAGGAACATGGCGAGCGGCGTTCCAGGGGTAGACGTGACGTCTGCGACCGTAACCACCGCCATCACGACATACGTTACTGCGAACGTACCCGCGGCTACGATAGCCTCGGCCAAGCTTCTCAAGGGAACCGGTGGTTCGACGCGCAACGCCTACGATTGCATCGTCAATCGCGACACCAGCTCCGACGTCAACGTGTCGTCCGCCTCTACGAATGACCTCTGGACGGCCGATTGTCTCCAGGTCATCTCCAGAAACACGTTCAATACGTACTTTGTGCAGATCGTTGGGATCAGCACGTTCACGGTGACCGCGACGTCAACCGCATCTGCCACACCCGTCACCGCCATGGGCGGAATCCGACCGATCACGATTCCAGACAGCTATGCGAACGCCACGGGGACGACAGTCACGCCGTGGGGCCCCAACTGGGCGACGGACACCGTGCTGGGCAGTAAGACCTGTGCCCAATGGACCGCGGCGCTGGTCCCCCATCCCCAGAGCCCCGATCCGCCCTGCTCACCGGGCACTATCTCGATCTCGTCGAGCTACAAGGGCATGGTGAACCTGATGGGCCCACCATCCCCTCCAAATGAGTACACGAGCAACTCGAGCGCGTCGGGCTGCCACTGGCACATGCACAATTCCGGAACCGATAACCAGGACATCGGCTGGTCGAACCCCGTCAGGCCCGCGCACAGTGGATCGTACACCGTCACCCACCACGGCACGACCAGCCCGCTCGGCTGGTGGGACAACCTTCAGTATCGGATCGACCCGGCCTACAACAACTGTAACAACTCCGCTTCCTTCCACGGCGCCATCGAGCGGTTCGCCGAATTCGGATACGACGGCGTTATCAGCGCAGGGGCCGCTTCAGCCGCAAAGGGAGACTTCTTTACTCTCAACAACGGCAATCTGGGCGACAACTTTTCGGGACCCCTGGACGATGCGTGCGATGCATTTGGCACTCAGATGACCATTTTCATCCCGCTGTTCGACGCATTCGCAGATCCGAACCATTCCGGGCAGGGCGGGACCCCCTCGCGGCCACCGGTCGTCCACATCAGCTCCTTCGCCGCCCTGCGCATCCTCTGCAGCGACATCGGGGGGTCCAGCGTGGCTGGCACACTCGTCCAGGGTAACGTGCCACCGGATGAGGTAATGGGGAGCGGAGGGATCCGCGAGGTCGGCAAACCGAATCTGACCGTCATCAAGCTCGTTCAATAGGAACGGTGCACTGGCTGCGCTGGCGGAGGGTGTGAATCCGTACACATTACCGCTGAACACCAGAGGTCGGTTGCTATATTGCAAAAGACTTCTAGCGCAGAAAGGGGAAATAACATGCGCAGATGGTTTATCGGTCCGGTCGTCAGTCTTCTTCTCGCCGCCGCCGTCGTAGTCGGGGTCGACGCTCCACGGGCGAGCGCGGACAACATCGAGTTCGCAGTCCACAACCGCAGCAACATGCTAATCACCGAGCTTTACGTGGCTCAAGCCGGAACGACGGTCTGGGACTGGACCCGACTCGTCCTGGTGGCCGACACCTTGCATGTCGGGGACGACGATGACGTGAATTTCAGTGGATATCGGGGCGATGAGGGCCTGTGCCTGTACGATTTCAAGGCCGTGACCCACGACGTGCAGGAAGGCTACCTGTTCAAGGTGAACCTCTGCCAGACCAGTAACGTCACCTTCAGAGGTAGCGAAGCCTTCGGCGTCTAATCCTCCGTCACGGCGAATCGCAAAGCGCACCAATTGTGCGAGCGGCCTGCCCGAAAGGGGACAGGAGGACGGTCCCGACTAGGGCGAGTGGAAGCATACGACAGCCCGGGAGTGGGGCTGAGAGGCCAGCATAATGGCCTTTCAGCCCCTCCGGCGGTCCGCGCCCAATTCACTCGTCTTTTCGTAGAGCCATCGACACTGCGAATCGCGATATACTAGCGTCGTTCTGGGTGCCTGCCCCAATTTTGACGCTGGCGACCGCCGGACCGCCCAGGATAGCGCCGAGTGGCGCAATGGCGGGGCGTGTCTCGAATAGGGCCGGCAACGCCCGTTTCGTCGCGCTAGGACTCAGGAATCTCAAAAGGAGTCTTGACCATGGATCGGCGGCGACTAGGAGTTCTTCTGATCGGCGGGGGAATTGTGATCGGGCTTCTCGCAGGCCTGATGGTGTTCCAGTCGGTCAGCGACGCTGAGTCAATCAAAAGGAGTCAGCCGAAACAGCGCGTGGCTGTCGCGGCCTTGACAATCCCTGAGCGGTCGGTCATCACCCGTGAGCAGATTGCCTTCGCAGCAGTCCCCCTGGAGGCGATTCCGGTCGGCTCGATCAGCTACCCGACGGAGTCGGGTACCGCGGACAACGACCGCGAGGCCAAACTTGTCGATGTCTTGATCAATCAGTTCACACCCCAGCAGATCCAAAAAGGCGAGGCTATCATAGCGGACCGGCTCGGGAAAGAAGCGCTCAAGAACACGCCGTCATTCGTCCTCCCCAAGGGCAAGGTGGCTTATGTATTCCCCCTCCGCGTCGCGGGAGGGAATCCTCCGAACGAGCGCATGTTCGTGGCCCTCCTGAACGCGGTCCGCCCAGACGATCGCATCGACATCTACTACTCGTCCATCGAACCCCCGACAGGACTGACCCGGGACGAAGAAGAGAAAGCGCGTACCGTCGATGCCGCCAAGAACCTTTACACCCGTCGCATCATGCAGAACCTCAAGGTCATCAACGTCGGCTACTTCCCCGATACGACGGGTAAGGCAGCCGAGACCCCGCGGGAAGAGCGCTTCCTCACGTTCGAGGTCACGCCAGACGAAGCGCTGACGCTGAAGTGGATGAAGGACGTCGCTACGCTGGTCGGCAATGTGGAGTTCGTGCTGCGCTCGCCCCAGGACACCGACCTGTTCCCTCAGCGAACGGTCGACTTTCCCACGATGTCGCAGCAGTACGGCATCGGTACGGGGCGCTGATGAGCCACAGCGGACTGGCGCGGGCCTGAGGGTGGCCAACGTGATTCGGCTGCTGGTTGCAGGTGGAACCGCGGACGAGCGCAGCCTCGTCGCGAACATGCTTCTCCCGCAGAGCGACATCGACGTGGTTCTGGCGGACGCTGCATCCACCCTGAGCACGGCCCGCGAGTCGAACCCTCAGGTAGTGGTCATCAACGCGGATCCATCCGGGACTGACGTCGCCGTGACGATTGACTCGCTCACGACGTCGCTACCCACAGTCGCGGTCATCCTGCTTTCGGTACACACCGGGCTGAATGAGGTCAGGAGCGCGATGCGGGCCGGTGCTCGTGACGTCCTTTCGAATCCGCCGAATGCCGATGAACTGCTCGCCAGCATACGGAGCGCTTTCGAGCTCGGAGCGCAACGCCGAGCCAGCTTCTCCCAGACGCTCGATAGCAAGGCCGAGCAGCCCCGGACCGCAGGAAAGATCATCTGCGTCTACAGCCCAAAGGGCGGAGTCGGGAAATCGACGATGGCCGTCAACCTGTCCATCGCGCTGCGATCGCTCACCAATGGCCTCGTCTGCCTGGTAGATGGCAATCTGCCATTCGGCGACATCGGCATCATGATGAATCTCGTTGCCAAGAAAACCATCGCCGACCTGATCCCGACGGTCAACGATCTGTCGCCAGAGGTCCTAGACTCGGTTCTGGTAGGGCACGAATCTGGGGTCAGGGTTCTTCTCGCGCCAACGCGCCCCGAGTTCGCGGAGCTCATTCAGGGTGACCACATCAAGAAGATTCTGGAGGCCTTGAGAAGCCAGAACGACTACGTGGTCGTGGATACGTGGACGAGTTTTCACGAGGTTGTCCTCGCGGTGTTCGACATGTCGCAGGAGATCCTGCTGATTACCACCCTCGACATGCCGGCGGTAAAGAACATCCGGACCTTCTTAGAGGTTGCTGAGGCATTGCGATATCCCAAGGACCAGATCACGTTGGTGCTCAATCGAGCGGACAGCACAGGCGGGCTGCGCATCCCGGACATCGAGGAGAGTATCCAGCACAAGTTCGGGGCAAATCTGGTGTCAGCGGGTGCCCTGGTCACCTCGTCGATCAACCGGGGCCGACCGTTCCTCATGAGCGATCCAGACGCGCCGATCTCGAAGAATGTGATGGAGCTAGCCCGGCGAGTGTTGCAACCCGCGGACCGCGAGACGTTGGGGCAGACGGAGACTCCGGCGGTAGATCCGAAGCGGCGCACGGTGTTCGGGCGCATCCTGTCCGCCAGATGATAGGTTAGACCGCACGCCAGCCGTCGTCACTACTTCCAAGGAGGAGGCAGCACCATGGGACTGTTGAGAAGGATTGAAGGTGGTGGAGCGCCAGCGGCTGCTCCCAGTGCTCCGTCTGGCAGCCCGCGTCCTCCGTCTGGCAGCCCGCGTCCTCCATCTGGCGAAGGCGGTGGAGGCAGCGCACCGCCTCGCCCCGCGGTGGCGCCGCCCAGGCCAGGGCAAAACCACATGCTCCGCGACCTGAAGACGCGCGTGAAAGGCAAGCTCATCGCCGAGCTCGATCCCAATATGGACCTCACCAAGACAGCCGAGGTCCGCCAACGGATCAAGAGCCTCTTCGACCAGATCGTTGAATCCGAGAACATCGTGCTCACGCGGGTTGAAAGGGACCGCCTCTTCGAGGAGATCTCGGCCGACATCATCGGCTTCGGCCCCATCGAGCCGCTTCTTCAAGACTCCACCGTGTCAGAGATCATGATCAACGGTCCCGAACAGATCTATATCGAGCAAAAAGGCAAGCTGGTTCTTAGCGACATCAAGTTCGACGACGACGACCACGTGCGGCGCATCATCGACCGCATCGTGTCACCCCTCGGCAGACACGTTGACGAGTCGAGCCCGATCTGCGATGCGCGCCTTCCTGACGGAAGCCGCGTAAACATCGTCATACCACCCATCTCCCTGGTCGGACCCTGCGTCACCATCAGAAAGTTCTCCAAGATCCCGTTGACCATTGACGATCTCATTCGATTCGGCTCAATGAGCCCCGAGATCGCCGAGTTCCTCAAAGCGTGTGTGCTGGCCCGCCTGAACATCGTGGTCAGCGGCGGCACCGGCTCGGGCAAGACAACCCTGCTGAACGTACTCAGCTCCTTCATCCCGGACGACGAGCGGATCGTGACGGTCGAAGACGCTGCCGAGCTGCAGCTTCGTCAGGAGCACGTCGTACGCCTCGAGGCCAGTCCGTCGAACATCGAAGGAAAGGGCGCCGTCACCATTCGCGACCTCGTCATCAACTGCCTGCGAATGCGACCCGAGCGCATCGTCGTCGGCGAGTGCCGAGGCAAGGAGGCGCTCGACATGCTGCAGGCGATGAACACGGGCCACGATGGCTCGCTCACCACGGGCCATGCGAACACGCCACGAGACATGCTCGCGAGACTCGAGACGATGGTGTTGATGGCAGGCATGGACCTCCCCGTCAGCGCCATTCGTCAGCAAGTGTCGGCCGCGGTCGACCTCATCGTGCAGCAGACGCGCCTGCGGGACGGCTCGCGAAAGATCGTCAACGTGACCGAGGTTCAGGGCATGGAGGGCGAGGTGATTACCCTTCAGGACATCTTCCAGTTCGACCAGGAAGGGTTTGAAAACGGCAAGGTCGTCGGACGGCTCAAGCCAACCGGTGTTCGCCCGAAGTTCATGCCGAAGATCGAGGATTCTGGGATCCGCCTTCCAGCGTCCGTCTTCGGCATCAGCGACCGGTTCTTCTAGATGGTTACGCTCCTCACTATTCTCGTCGCCGTAGCCATCATCGCCATCGCGGTTGGTTTGCAGCGATCGCTTGCGCCCGAATCGCGGCGACTCGAGCAGCGGCTTGCTCGTTACGGCGCGCGAAACACGGTCGTGCTCGACGAGACAACCGGCGAGACGCGCCAACAGTCGGCCGCCGCGGCCGCTGTTACGGGTATGGTTGGTCGCTCTATTCAGGGCCGCTCCTTCGCGCAAGACCTGCAGGCTGACCTGAACCGGGCAAACCTCAAGCTCACCGCCGCTGAGTTTCTCAGCATCCAGGCAGCAATCGGCCTCATCCTCGGACTCACAGGCACAATCATCTTGCAAAATCCTGCCGCCATCGTGATCCTCGGCGGCGTCGGCTTTTACGCTCCGAAATGGTGGGTGAAGCGACGGGAGAATGCGCGACTCAAAGCATTCAACGAGCAACTCGCGGACACGATCGCCCTGATGTCCAACTCATTGCGCTCGGGCATGAGCCTGCTGCAAGCCATGGAGATGATCTCGCGAGAGGGCGCCGAACCGATAGGCCCTGAGTTCTCGCGAGTCGTCCGCGAGATCGGGCTCGGCGTGTCTCCGCAGGACGCACTCGAGCACCTGGTGCGGCGCATCAAGAGCGACGACCTCGACCTCATGGTGACCGCGATTCTGGTCCAGCACGAAGTCGGAGGAAACCTCTCGAAGATTCTGGACACCATCGCATTCACCATCCGGGAGCGCGTGAAGATCAAAGGCGAGATTCGTGCGATTACCGGCCAGCAGCGATTGGCCGGCTACATGCTGGCGGGCCTCCCTGTCTTCGTGACGGGCATCCTGGCGCTCATCGCGCCCAAGTACATCTTCGCGTTCATTACCCCCGTGGGCCCGTGGACCGCCCTCCCCATCTGTGCGGTGCTCGGCATCGTTTTCGGGTTCCTCGTCATCCAGAAGGTTGTTGCCATTGAGGTATGATCGCGAACGATGGGTGCCCTCCCCCAGCCTCTCCCGCTGCGGCAGGAGAGGAGCAGTCTCACCCGCTTGGAGAGCCGACCCATGCAGCTCCTGATTCCCGGACTGATTATCATGGCGATCTGTCTGGTCTTCATCGGGCTGGCCATGCCGTTGATGGCGCGCGACGCGGTTCGCACGCGCCTTGCGCAGTTTGGCGACCGCCCCCGTTCTCTGGAGGAGCTGGAGCTCGAGGCGCCGTTCAGCGAACGTATCATGCGGCCCCTGCTTCAGCGGCTCGCTGGGTACATGCAGCGGATGAGTCGCCAGAAAGATGTCAAAGTACAGGAAAGGCAGGCTAACACCCTGCAGCAGCGCCTGGCCCTGGCCGGCAACCCGAATCGTTGGTCGCCGACGGATTTCCTTGGCGTAAAGGCTCTAGTCGGATTGAGTTTCGGCGGCACCCTTTTCCTGCTTGTGACCCTACTTGGCGAGCCACTGTTCGCCGTGCTCGCTGCGGGGGTTGGGGGTCTCGGGGGGTTCTTTGCTCCCGAGCTCTACCTCAACCAGTTGATTCGAACACGCCAGCACGACATTCGAAAGGTCATGCCGGACTCGCTGGACCTCCTCTGCATCTGCGTAGAGGCCGGTCTCGGGTTTGACGCCGCGCTTGCTCGTTTGTGCCAGAAATCAGATACAGCGCTGACCCGTGAGTTCTCACGCGTGCTGGCCGAGCTGCGGGTTGGCCGACCCCGCCGCGACGCGCTCAAGGACGTCATCGTTCGGACCGAGGTACCTGACCTGGCGAACTTCATCTCGGCCATCGTACAGGCGGACACGCTGGGCGTCTCAGTCACGCAAGTGCTTGCCGTCCAGTCCGACCAGATGCGCGTCCTCAGGCGTCAGCGGGCTGAGGAACAGGCTGCACAGGCGCCTCTCAAGATGCTCATTCCCATGATGCTCTTCATCTTCCCAGCGCTGTGCATCATGATCCTTGGACCATTATGGCCACAGATGGCGGGCATAAGCACCACAGCGCCCTGAGCGGTTTGAGCGAGACTCCCGTGCGCCGCGATTGGGCGGAAGCGCGATCGCGGCGGAGCCTCGATTGACGCACCGCGCTTCGGCTTCGACCTCCAGCGTCACGTCGATGGGTAATCGATGGGGCTCGTACCCCGGGCGCTGGGCTCGATCCATTGGAGCAAAGTGGGCTCTTCATTCAGCGCGGCATGGTCACTGTTTTCGTCGCGCTCATCGCAGCCCTTTTCATGATTCGCCGTCCGCGAGCGGACGGGCGACCCGGACTCATTACCGCGCTGTTCGTTTCGATCACGCGCGGCGATCGGCGCGGACGCCAGCAAGTCGTCTCCGAGTTTGTGCCCGCGCTGGTAGCGATCGCGGGCACAAACGCGCTCTTCGTCCAAGGCATCGTTCCAGTGACACACACATCGGCGCTCCTTACGATCCCTGGCGCGGCGCTGGGACTGCTCGGGATCTGCTTCGCTATCTGGTCGCTGGCGAGCCTGGGTCGATGCTTCGGAATCTTGCCGGAGGCGCGCGGCCTTGTCACACGCGGCCCTTACGCACGGATACGGCACCCGCTGTACCTCGCCGAGATCATCTCCACATTCGGCGGTCTCCTGAGCACCCTCTCACTGTCAACGGTTCCCCTATTCGCGCTGTTCGTTGGACTGCAATACTGGCGGGCGAGGAACGAAGAACGCGTGCTGCGCCAGACCTTTCCAGAGTACGCGGAGTACCAGCAGCGAACCTGGCGCATTCTTCCTGGTGTGCATTAGAGCGCCCGGTGGGCCCCACGCCGTCGGGCCGGGATGAGGGCATCCTCGCCACCACCCCGCTCGTTCCCGCCGCGGCTGAATGGCGTTGGGTCTTTACTATCGTCGTCGTGACCATCCTGCTCACACAAATACCGCCGACCGCCGAGCGCTGGTTCGGACCGGCTGATCGCGTGCATGTCGGAACCTACTGGTACGCGGGAGACTTCGCGCAGTACCTGGCCGCGATACGCGAGGGTGCCACGACGACCTCCTGGTTCATCCACAACCACCTGACCTCAGAGCCACATACTCCGGTATTCATGTACACACTCTACGTGGCAATCGGGAAGATTGCAGGCGCGACCGGCATCCCGGCCATGGCGGTCCACGCGGCCTTCGAGCAGATCATGCGGGTCTTCCTTGTTGCGAGTCTCTACCTGTTCCTCGCCGCGCTGCTGCCGACCGTCGCGGAGCGACGCTTCGGCTTCGCGCTCGCGGCGTTCTCGGGCGGACTGGGCGTGTGGAAGGGGCTCGGTGAGGCCCTCTTCGCCTCCGACGCGACTGGCGGAACCCTCTCCGCAATCAACACGTTCGTGGAGACGGTCACATTCGGCTCGTTTCTTGCCGCCCCCCACGTAGGCCTTGGACTTAGCGCAACGCTGCTCTCGTTCGTATGTTTTGACCGCGCGGCCCGCGGTTCACGCGCAGCGATCTTTCTTCTCGCCGCGGCGGTCGCAACGCTGGCAGTCGTCCATCCATTCAATCTCCCGGTGCTCATAGCAGCCTTCGGAGCCTTCACCGTGGTTGAGACGCTTCGAACCCGTCACCTGCAGACGACGGCGCTCCTCGCCTGCCTGACGGCTGCCGTGCTGGCGGCGCCGATCGTTGCTTACAACGCCATCACCTTTGGACTGGACCCGTTCTGGAGTCAGACTTACGGAGGGCCGCAAAACACGATGCCAAGCCCGCGGCCATGGGATCTGCCGACTGACTACGGCCTCGTGCTGCCGCTTGCGCTGGTAGGCATCGCCGCGGTGTGGCGGCGCACGACGAGCGCGCAGCGCCTGGCACTCGTCTGGCTCACGATCGGCGCAGTCTGCATGTATACACCTGTGCCTTACCAGCGGCGATTTGGGTTCGGACTACAGCCGGTCCTGGCCGCCCTGGCCGTGCTCGGGTGGCCGCTGGTCCGCGTGGGAGCAGTCCGCCTCACCGAGCGAATCGGCATGCGCGACGCGCGGCGTGACGGCGTCTCTCGTCGCCTGATGACCTATCCGCTCCTGATCCTTGGGTTCACAACCCCGATCGCGGCATACCTGGCCATAGTGGCATCGGCAGCGACCAATCAGCCGGTGCCGATCTACATGGTGGACCGAGAGACATACGCCATCGGTCAGTGGATCCGCGACCATTCTGATGACGACGACGTAACGCTCGGATCATTCAACACCGGCAATGGCATCGTCGGCCTGCTCCCCGGTCGCGTCGTCCTCGGCTACGACGTGGCGACCGTACGGGCGAAGGAGAAGAACGCCGAGGTGCGAGCCATCTATGGTGGCACGTCCACCGACGCGGACACGCGTCGTTTCCTGACGGAGAACCGCGTGTCGTACCTGATCGTCGGACCAGAGGAGCGAAAGCTGGGTGACCGCGACCCGGGCCTGTCCCTCGGCTTGCAGATCGCGGCGCAGGTCGGCCAGGCGACCGTCTACCGGACGAACCCGCGGGACGAAACCGCCAATGAACGCAGATAGTGAACAGTATTGAGGGCACGGAGGGGGGAGCGGGGCCCCTGGTTACGGGATTGTGCGGCGCGCTCTTCCTCCTCGCCGCGCTCCCGACCCTGATCGCGGCCGCCCTGCCGCCTTCCGGGCTGGACGGGTACGGATCCACGATGTTTATCAACGACTTCGCTCAGTATGAGGCGGCCATGGCGGAGGGCGGACGCTCCACGGACTGGAGGATCCACGATCATTTCACCCCGGAGCTGCACGAACCGGCGCTGATGTGGCCGCTGTACGTGGCAGTCGGCAAGCTATCAACGGTCATTGGAATCCCACCGATCCTGGTCTACCGAGCCGTCGAGCTCCTGAGCAGAGCCATCCTGCTCGCGACCATCGTGTGGGCCGCCTCTCGTCTGCTGTCGAGACCATCGCCGCTCGCCATCGTGTTCGCCAGCGCCGGCAGCGGCCTCGGCGTCTGGGCAGCGCTGGCCCAGGCCGCCATCGGCATCCCGCAGCCCTACGGCGGCAACGGCTCATATGAGATGAACAATTACGCTCTGCTGTTCGCGCCGCCGCACGTGGCGCTTGGCATGGCAGCGACCCTCATCCTGATTGTTATGCTGGTCGGCAACTCGGGTCGCTGGTCTGGTCGCCGGTTGCTTGCGCTCGTCGGTGCAAATATCGCCCTCTGCCTGCTGCACCCGTTCAACGAGGTTTCCATCCTCGTGGTAGCTGGGGCCCTAGCGTTGATCGATCTGACCAGGGCGGGTGGGAATGCCCCGAAAGTGCAAGATAGGACCACGGCGGGGGACAAGCCCCCGCCCTACCGGAACGACGAAAGGTTGCAGCGCCCCTCGGCTACGCCTCCGATAGGAGCCGCTTTTGGGTTGAGGTCGATAGCGCCTCTGGGGCTGCTCGTCGCCTCCGGGGCGCCGTTCGTTGCCTACAGCGCCCTCACCTTCGTCGGAGATCCGTTCTGGAATAGCACGTACGGGACTCAGAATGTACTTCCTAGCCCGGCGCCGCATGAGCTCATCGTGGACCTTGGCATCCTCATGCTCGTTGGCATCCCGGCCGTGATTTCACTGTGGCATCGAGACGGACGGGACCGCCGTCTTGCAATCGCGCTGGTGATCATGTTGGTCCTGATGTATGCGCCGGTTCCCTTCCAGAGACGCCTGGCCTTCGGCGTCGCTCCCTTGCTCGGCATTGTGGCCGGCGCCGCAATCGGCCAGTTTATCTCGGTTGGCGGCGCTGCCCGGCTTCCACGTCTCGGGGGTACGCTTGCGGCGGCCTTGACGTTGGGATCACCCGGCATCGTGTACGCTGGCATGCTTGTGTCGTCAGCGCGAAACGAGCCGCTGCCCGTCTACCGCGCGTCAAGCGACCTATCGGAGACGCGACGGTGGCTTGCAACCAGCTCGGCGCCTACCGACGTTGTTCTCGGATCATGGGACGTCATGAACTATTTGGCGGGTGCCGTCCCCGGGCGGACAGTCGGCGGTCACCCGGTTGCAACCGTCGACTCCAAGGCACGGAAGGAAGCGGTTGACTCCCTGTTCCGCGTCGACCCAAGCGACGCGAGCCTGCGAGCCAGCTTGCCCGATGGAGGGCCGCTTCCTCGCGCGACGCTGATGATCGCCTCTACCGTTGCGCCACCGCGACTGACGGCCGAGGGCGCCTTGATCCATCGCGTCGGCGACATCGGCGTCTGGCGACTCTCCCCAGCACCATGATGCCCCTGGTCGACCCAGCCGCGGATCCATGGTGGCAAGCTGCGTTGGACTTTCTGCTGCCACCGCGTTGCGTGCACTGTGGGCGACGTGGGCACGAGGTGTGCGCACCGTGCGCATTGACCCCACCCGCTATCGGGCTTCGTGTCTGCCCGCGATGCAGCCTTCCAATGGAAAAGGGGCGGGCGGAAAAGGGGCGGGCAGACGAAGGGCGGATCTGTCGACGCTGCGCGGGGCGCGAGCACCCGGTGCGCGCCGTGATCGCCGGGGGCGCTTACCAGGGGGTGACCCGCTCCGCGATTCTCGCGTTCAAGTATCGTGGGCGCACACGGCTCGAGCGATTTCTCAGCGGTATCCTGGAATCGGCCCTCGCGACGCGGCCGCTCACCATAGACATCGTCGTTCCGGTGCCACTGGCAAACGCCCGCCTCGGCGAGCGCGGATTCAATCAGGCATACCGGCTGGCAATGCCGATCGCCGCGGCGCACCAGTGGACCGTGGACAGCACCTCGTTGATCCGAACCCGCGACACAGCTCGCCAGGTTGGCCTATCGCCGATCGAGAGGCGGCGAAACGTGCTCGGCGCGTTCGAGGTGGCCAAACCAGCCGCTTTCGAGGGACGGCGGGTGCTGCTGATCGACGACNNACCGGCGCCACGCTGGACGCTTGCGCATTGCCAATTCTCAAAGCCGGGGCTGAGGGAGTCTGGGCGGCAGTCGTCGCTCGTGACGTCTTCACCGATAGCCCATAGAGCGGCTGCCCCATCGGCAGATTCGTGCTCACGTCGGGTCGTTCGAACGAGACTCAGACGCTATGCTATACTGCGCGCGGTTCGCGCCGGGAGCAACGGAGCACCATGCGGAACCTCACCATATGGCAGGCAGTAGCCTACGCGAGCGAGTTGGGCTTTGCGTTGGCGGCCACCGTTCTCGTGGGAACGGGGCTGGGCTATCTGACTGACCAGTGGCTGCGCAACGAAGCGCCGGTGTTCATCGTTGTGGGCTCCCTACTGGGGCTGGCCGCAGGCACCTACAGCATCGCGCGCCTGGCAAAAGCCGTAACCAGACCCGAGAAGGAGTGAGCCCGACCGGTGGAAATCCACGTCCCTGCGATTCAACCTGACGAGATTTTCCGGCTCGGCCCGCTCGCTGTCACCAACACGGTCCTCACCTCTTGGATCGCCCTGTTTGTGGTGATTGCGTTCGCTGTTGCGGCTACCCGCAACATGCGCCTGGTCCCGAGTGGACTTCAAAACCTGGGCGAGCTTATCGTGGAAGTCCTCCTTGGACTCGCAGTGCAGGTCGCCGGTAGCCGCGCCCGTCAATTCCTGCCGCTGGTGGCAACGCTCTTCCTCTACATCCTGTTCGCGAACTGGATCGGCATCGTGCCCGGCGTCGGCTCCTGGAACGCTCAACTTCCGTGGCAGGAAGGGGGCCACATCGTCTTCCGTGCCCCGAACAGCGACCTCAGCCTGACGGCGGCGATGGCCATCATTGTGTTTTTTTCCGTGCAGATTGTTGGCATTCGCACTAACGTCAAGGCGTACTTCGTGAAGTTCCTCTGGCCCCCACTCATCGGCCAGTTGGAGATCATCGCGGAGTTCTCACGCCCGCTGTCTCTGGCGCTCCGACTCTTCGGCAACATCCTCGCCGGGTTCATTCTGGTGGAGATCATGCTGCAGCTCGTTCCGCCACTTCTCCCCGTGGTGTTTCTTGGCCTCGAGCTGGGCGTCGGGCTGATACAAGCGCTTATCTTTGCCATCCTGACTCTCGCGTTTCTTTCGTTGGCATCATCGCATGGACACTCGGAGGCGAGCCCCGAGCACTCGGGGCACTGAGTGACGGTCCGCCTGTGCGGACCGCGCAACCCACTGCTGCCCTGATGGAACAGGGACGAAGAAGGAGGAAGCTATGGACTTCACACCACTCGCGGTCGCACTCGCTATCGGTCTCGCGGCTATTGGCCCCGGAATTGGCGTTGGCCTGGTTGGCAGCAAGGCCATGGAGGCAATGGGGAGGAACCCGGAAGCGAGCGGCACCGTGTTTCTGCCGATGATTATCGGCATGGCTTTCGCTGAGGCAATCGCGATCTACGGCCTGGTCATCGCGTTCGTGCTGGTCGGACGGCTGCACTAGGGAGAACTCATGGAACCCATCCTGAAGTCGCTCGGGGTCGATCTCCCATCGGTCGCCTGGCACTTGATCAATTTCCTGATACTCATCTGGATCTTGCAGCGGTTCATGTACCGCCCAATCCTCAAAATGCTCGACGATCGGGCGGCGAGGATCCGCGACAGCATGGCTGAGGCCGAAGCGGTCCGGGCCGAGACCGCTCGCCTCCAAACTGAGTCCAAGAACATCCTTGACGAGGCGCGCAGCGAAGGCCAGACCGTACTGGCTCAAGCAAACCACAACGCGGAGCGGATCATCTCCGAAGCGCGACAGGCCGCTCAGCAAGAAGCCGATCGGCTCGTTGAGCGCGCCAAGTCGGAGCTCGCACGTGAGCGTGAGCAGTCGTATCAGGAGTTGCGGCAGGAAGTAGCCGATCTTGCGATCGCGGCCGCGAGCCGCGTTATCGGTCGGGCCCTTGACGGCCCCAGCCATCGTGAGCTGGTCCGGGAATTCCTCGCGTCCGATATGGACGGGCGGAAGAGTTAGATGCCAGTTCGGGCCGGGTCAGCGCGGCGCTACGCGGATGCGCTCTTTAGCATCGCGGCCGAGCGGGGAACCGAAGATGCCTGGGGTGGTGAGTTAGACAGCCTCGCCGCGGTGGTACAGCATCCCGCGGCCCTGAGCGCGCTGGCGGGTCCCGATCTCAGCCTTGAGCAGAAGGGGCGAATCATCAACGCGGCCGCCGGACCATTGAGCAGAGAGGTGCGCTCGCTCGCCGACATCCTCCTTCAGCGCAAGCGGATCGGGCTGGCCCCTCAGCTAGCTGAGGAGTTTCATAGGCGGATTCGCCAGCAGCGAGGCATCGAGCTTGCCGACGTGATTTCCGCGGTGCCTCTCGCGATCGACGAGAAGCGGATCGTTGAGGAGCGTCTGGCCCACTATCTAGGCCGCACGGTCGAGATCCGAATGAGAACGGACCCCGCCATTATCGGCGGCATCGTGGCGCGAGTCGGAGACCAACTTATCGACGCGAGTGTGCGCGGCAGGCTGGAAAGTCTACGGAAGAGGTTAAAGGCAGGGGAATGAATGGCTCGGACATCAGATGAGATTAGCGCAATTCTGCGCCAGCAGATCGAAGGCTTTGACGAATCGGTTCAGGCCACCAACGTCGGTACCGTCACCGAGGTGGGTGACGGAATCGCACGCATCTGGGGGCTCTCCAATGCGATGTCGAGCGAGCTCCTGGAATTCCCAAGTGGTGTGATGGGCCTGGCGCTCAACCTTGAAGAAGACACCGTGGGCGCCATCATTCTTGGGTCCTACACCGACATCGCCGAGGGCGATGAGGTCCGCAGCACCGGCCGGGTGATCGAAGTTCCCGTGGGCGATGCGCTCATCGGCCGGGTCGTGGACGCGCTCGGGCAGCCGATCGACGGCAAGGGGCCCATCGCGACCGTGGGCACCCGACCAATCGACCGTATCGCACCGGGCGTGATCCACCGCCAGTCGGTGAATACTCCAGTTCAGACGGGGATCAAAGCACTCGACGCCATGATCCCCATCGGCCGCGGGCAACGAGAGCTGATCATCGGCGACCGCCAAACCGGCAAGACGGCTCTCGCAATCGACACGATCATCAATCAGAAGGGTGGCGACCTCTTCTGCATCTACGTCGCCATCGGCCAGAAACGTTCATCTGTCGCGGAGATCGTGGACATTCTGGACCGACATGGAGCGATGGCGCACACGATCGTCGTCTCCGCCTCCGCCACGGACCCGGCGCCGATGCAGTACATCGCGCCATATACGGGATGCGCCATGGGCGAGTTCTTCATGGAGGACGGCCGCGAAGCGCTGATCGTCTACGACGACCTGTCGAAGCATGCGTGGGCGTATCGCCAGGTTTCTCTGCTGCTGCGTCGCCCGCCAGGCCGCGAGGCGTATCCGGGCGACGTCTTCTACCTGCATTCCCGATTGCTCGAGCGGGCGGCCAAGATTCGGCCGGAATCCGGCGGTGGATCATTGACGGCGCTGCCGGTGATCGAAACGCAGGCGAACGACGTTTCGGCCTACATTCCAACAAACGTTATTTCGATTACCGATGGCCAGATCTATCTGGAATCAGACCTGTTCTACGCGGGAATTCGGCCCGCCTTGAACGTCGGTATCTCCGTCTCCCGTGTGGGCGGCGCCGCGCAGACGCGCGCCATGCGTCAGGTGGCTGGCAAGCTGCGGCTCGATCTGGCTCAGTTCCGCGCGCTCGCCGGTTTCGCCCAGTTCGGCTCTGACCTGGATCATGCAACCCGCGCCCAACTGGAGCGGGGACTTCGAACTCAGGAGATTCTCAAGCAGCCCCAGTACCGTCCAATGCCGCTCCACCAGCAGGTCATGATCCTGTGGGCAGTGACGAACGGCGTGCTGGACGATATCGCGGTCGAGCGGGTTCGCTCGTGGGAGGATGGCTTCCACAGCCATATGGAGAACAGCCATTCGGAGATCGGCCGAACCATCACGTCAGAGAAGCAGCTTTCGGACGAAACCATCGCCAAGCTCCGCGCCGCTGTAGACGAATACAAGAAAACGCTGCCGGGGTAACAATTGGCCAGCCTTCGAGACATCCGAAGACGCATCAAGGGCGTTCGCACGACCGCCCAGGTGACGCGTGCCATGCAGATGGTCGCTGCTTCCCGCATGCGACGGGCTCAGCAACAGGTGTTAGCCGCACGGCCGTACGCGGAAGCGATCCGGACGATGCTAGGGGAGCTTGCTCAACAGCGCACCGATCCCCTGACGGTCCACCCTCTCATGCGTGTTCGGCCCGAACGGAGAGCAGCCTTCATCGTCCTCACCTCAGACAGGGGGCTGGCCGGCACGCTCAACGGAAACGTCCTGCGGCGAGCTAGCGAGGAGATTCTGGCGAGGTCCGCTGATCCAGAGCTTGTCACCATCGGCCGCAAGGGCCAGGACTTCTTTACCAGGCGCGCTCGGCGGCTCGCCGCGACGTTTACCGGGATGGGCGACCGGGCCACGTACAACGACATCATCCCGGTGGCCCGTGTCGTCATTGACGCCTATTCGAACGAGTCGATCGACGCCGTCTACCTGGTCTACCCCGAGTTTGTTTCCACGCTGAACCAGCGCCCTAAGGTGGCCCGACTCCTCCCCGTGGTGGAAATGGCCGAGCACGGGACCAAGCTGGATTTCATCATCGAGCCGAACGCCGAAGAGATCATGGCGGCACTGCTGCCACGCTACGTCGAGATGCTGATCTACCACGCGCTGCTGGAGACCACCGCGAGCGAACATAGCGCCCGCATGGTTTCGATGCGCAACGCGACTGAGAACGCCAATGATCTGGTTGACGCCCTGACGCTCACCTACAACAAGGCCCGTCAATCAGCCATCACGAAGGAGATCGCCGAGATTTCATCTGCCGCCGAAGCGCTCGCGGCGACCGGGTAGACGCGTCGGTTTGAACACAGCAAGGAATCCGTGGCTCCAGTGTCGAGGACGGGATCCGTCGCTGACGCTCAGAGTGACAACCATCGGAGGAATTTGATGCCAGCAGGAACCAAGGGAACGCTCGTTCAGATCATCGGGCCGGTCGTGGACGTGGAGTTCCCTCCCGACCAGCTTCCCGAGATCTTCAACGCCATCGAAGTCCAGCTAGCGGATGGCGGAAAGCTGGTCGCCGAGACTCAGCAGCATTTGGGAAATAACTGGGTGCGTGCCGTGGCAATGACGACGACTGACGGACTCCGCCGCGGGGCGGAGGTTATCGATACCGGCGCCCCAATCAGTGTGCCGGTCGGGCCTGAGACGCTGGGGCGCATCTTCAACGTCCTTGGCGAGCCCATCGACCTGGGCCCACCGGTCGCCACGGAGCTTCGCTACTCGATCCATCGGCCCGCGCCATCGTTCGAAGAGCAGGAGGTGACTCCGCACATCTTCGAAACCGGATTGAAAGTCGTCGACCTGATCGCGCCGTTCAAGAAAGGCGGCAAGATCGGGGTATTCGGCGGCGCCGGCGTCGGAAAGACCGTCATCATCCAGGAGCTGATTCGCAACACGGCAGCCGAGCACGGAGGCTTCTCCGTGTTCGCCGGCGTAGGCGAGCGCACCAGAGAGGGTAATGACCTCTACCATGAAATGACTGAGTCCGGCGTCATCTCGAAGACGACGATGGTCTTCGGACAGATGAACGAGCCACCCGGCGCGCGATTGCGCGTCGGACTGACGGGCGTCACGATGGCGGAATACTTTCGCGACGAGGGACGTGACGTCTTGCTGTTCATCGACAACATCTTCCGGTTCACACAAGCCGGCTCAGAGGTGTCCGCGCTTCTTGGCCGCATGCCATCGGCCGTGGGCTACCAGCCCACATTGGCCACAGAAATGGGCCAACTGCAGGAGCGAATCACTTCCACGAAACGGGGCTCCATCACGTCGCTGCAGGCAATCTACGTTCCAGCCGATGATTACACTGATCCGGCTCCGGCCACGACGTTTGCCCACCTTGACTCCACCATCGCGCTCGAGCGCTCCATCGCCGAGCAGGGTCTGTTCCCCGCCGTCGACCCGCTGGGGTCGACCTCACGGATTCTGGACCCTCTTGTGGTGGGCGAAGAGCACTACCGCGTGGCCCGCGAGGTGCAGCGTCTTCTCCAACGCTACAAGGACCTGCAGGACATCATCGCCATTCTGGGACTCGACGAACTGAGCGAGGACGACAAATTGACGGTGGGTCGAGCCCGCCGCATTCAGCGCTTCATGTCTCAGCCCATGTTCGTGGCCGAGGCCTTTACTGGCACGCCTGGCAAGTACGTGTCGCTCGCCGAGACCGTCCGCGGATTCAACGAGATCCTGGAAGGCAAACACGATGCCTTGCCGGAGCAAGCCTTCTATATGGTTGGTACTATCGACGAGGCAGTTGCCCGGGGCGCTGAGCTGGCCCAGGCGTAAGATCGCACTGTCACAGGATGGTTACGAACGCGACGGCCATCTGCCATCGGGATAGACACGAGGCGGCCACAATCGTGACAATTGGAACGAGCAGGAGTCATCCATGGCGAAGCTGACCGTTGAAATAGTGACCGCCGAGCGCCGCGTCCTTACGGACGAGGCTGACATGGTCATTGCTCCCGCCTCCGAGGGCACCGTCGGCATCCTTCCAAGGCACGCGCCCCTGCTGACAGCCCTCAAGCCGGGGGTCATGGTCCTCAAGAAAGGGCGGGATGAGGAACTGCTGGCCGTGAGCGGCGGGTTCCTTCAGGTCAGCGACGACCGCGTGCTCATCCTCGCCGACACGGCGGAGCGGGCAGATGAGGTCGACGAGCAACGGGCCGCGCAGGCTCGCACCGACGCCGAAGCGGCGCTCAAAGAAGCGGCCAGCAGGCCGGGCGGCATTCAGTCCGATGAGGCACGCGCGGCTCTCCACCGCTCGCTGGCTCGCCTGAACGTGGTCCAGAGGCGCAGGCGCAGGAACACGATGTGAGCATCGCCGGCGGCACCCGGCTCGTGATCCGTGGCGGCAGACCGCTGCGCGGAACGGTCCGTGTCGGCGGAGCCAAGAACGCGGCCCTCCCAATCATGGCAGCGGCGCTCCTCACTGAGGAAACTTGCGTCATCCATAACCTCCCAGCTATCGAAGATATCTCCACCATGGCAGACCTGCTTCGGTCTCTTGGCGCTGACGTCAGCTTCCCAGATCGACACTCAGCCGTCGTCAACGCTGGCCATCTCAAGTCGACCCGCGCGCCAGCCGAATTCGTGGCGAAAATGCGCGCATCATTCCTCGTGATGGGCCCGCTGCTGGCGCGACTCGGTTCCGCTGAAGCGGGGCACCCCGGAGGCTGCGAAATCGGCATACGGCCAGTGAACGTGGACGTCGAGGGCTTTAGCGCGATGGGCGCTAAGGTGGTCCGCGACGACGAGATCTATCGCGTCGAGTGCGGCCGGCTACAGGGCGAACGGATCTACCTCGACTACCCGAGCCACACTGGCACGGAGAACCTCCTCATGGCATCCTGCCTTGCCAAAGGAGAAACGGTGATCCGCCACGCGTCCATGGAGCCCGAGGTCGTCGATCTCGCCCAGTTCCTCAGTTCTTTGGGCGCACAAATCGAGGGTGCAGGCACCAGTACCGTCATTGTGCGGGGCGTGTCGCGGCTGAGCGGCACGGAACACACCGTCATGCCAGACCGTTTGACCGCGGGGACGTTCGCCGCCGCGGGGTTGATCACGTTGGGCGACGTGACCGTCGAAGAGGTGATCCCCGACCATCTGGACCCGGTCATCTACAAACTCGACAAGATGGGAGCGATCGTCGAAACGGGCGACCGCTGCCTGCGATGCGCATGGCGCGGGCCATTGCGCTCCGTCGACCTACAGGCGATCCATTATCCCGGGTTCCCTACAGACCTTCAGGCGGTGTTTGGCGCCCTGCTCACGCAGGCTGAGGGAACGAGCACAATTCACGAGCGTGTGTTCGAGAATCGACTCTCATACGCTGAGCAACTCAATTCGATGGGCGCTGATATCGAGGTCAGCGGCCAAACGGCGAACATCCATGGGCCCACTCCGCTCCACGGCGCCGAGGTCTCAGCGCTCGACATTCGATCGGGCGCGGCGATGGTCCTTGCAGCGCTGGCCGCAAGCGGTGAAACCGTGATCCGCGACCCACAGCACGTCGACCGCGGTTACGAGGACCTCGTGGACGTGCTCAGCAGCCTGGGCGCGGACATCACCCGCCAGTAGAGACCGCTACAGAGCCGAACGCTCGCCCGATGGTTTCACTGGCACCGCCTATACTTTCCTCACGCCACTTCCGCTCAAGGACTCTTGTGTTCGGCAGAGCTATCGGCATCGATCTCGGCACGGCCAACATCCTGGTCTACGTGCAAGGCAAGGGGATCGTCCTTAACGAGCCCTCGGTCGTTGCCTATTCAGCAACCAACGATACGGCCGTTGTGGTCGGAACGGAGGCCCGCAAGATGTTGGGCCGTGCGCCCGGCCGGGTGATCGTCACGCGCCCAATGCGCGAAGGCGTCATTGCCGACTACATGATCACTCAGGCGATGCTGCGCCACGTGATCCGCAAAGTCTGCGGGCGATTCAGCCTCTTCAAGCCAACGGCGATGGTCTGCATTCCGGTCGGCGTGACTGGCATCGAGAGCCGTGCAGTGCTCGACGCCACGCTGCAAGCGGGCGCGCGCGAGGCATTCCTGATCCCGGAGCCGCTCGCTGCCGCGATCGGAGCAGGAGTCCCCATTGCCGACCCGAGCGGCAACATGATCGTGGACATCGGTGGCGGCACGAGCGAGGCGGCCATCATCTCGCTCAACGACATCGTGGTGAGCAATAGCATCCGAGTCGGCGGCAACAAACTCGACGACGTCATCTCCACTTACGTCAAGAGGCGCTACAACCTGATCATCGGGGAGCGCACGGCAGAGGAGATAAAGATCCAGATCGGCAGCGCCTTGCCGCTCAGTCACGAACTGCAGATGGAAGTGCGCGGCCGCGACCAGGTCGACGGACTACCGAAGTCGATCATCCTGGGGTCAACGGAAGTCACCGAAGCAATGTCGGAGACGCTCGTGCTGATGATCGGCAACGTCAAATCCGTGCTGGAGCAAACGCCCCCAGAGCTTGCGGCCGACGTCGTGGACCGCGGAATGCTGCTGACCGGTGGTGGGTCGCTGCTGCGCAACCTGGACACGCTGCTGGCGCGCGAAACAGGCGTGGCTGCGTACATCGCCGAGGACCCGCTGTCGTGCGTTGCCATAGGCGCCGGCCGAGCGCTAGAGAAGTTCCACATCTTCAAGGACTGCCTTACGAGCGCTTGATTCACCAGAGGCCGTCCTCCAGCCAAACCTGGCCGTCCGCCCGTCCATGCGTTCATCCAAATCGTGCGTTCAAACAGTCATGCGTCCGCACTCGATTCTTGCGTTCATTGACAGACAGCCTTACGTACGTTATTACTCATATGTGTACTAATTTAGAAGTCTAGGAAAATATCCCGCATGGCGTCCCAAACGCCTCGTAGTCCACCGTCGGATTCGTCAGCCTTGGTCCTGCTCGTTTCGATCGGGGGACAAGCGTTCGCCCTACCAACCCGCGCGATCGAACAGTTGCTTCCGATGGCCGCGGTTACACCGGTCCCCGAAGGCCAACCGGGGGTCGCGGGCGTTCTCAATTTGCACGGAGAGCCGCTAGCGGTCGTCGACCCACGCCCACGGATGGGATTCGCCACCCGGCTCCCGGCTCTCGATCAGCATCTCGTGGTCGTGGCCGAGCCGAGCAGATACATCTTGTGGGTCGACGGAATTGACGGTGTTACCGAGGTCGGAGAGATGATCGATCAGGAGGATGGTTCCGACGCAGGAATCGTCTCGCAACTGATCGCGCGTGAGGGTCAACTGATCCCCGTGCTTTCCCTCGAGGCGCTTGCGCCGCAACCTACGGCCTACATGGCTCCCACGCCATGATGACCGACAGCGTACGGAAGCAGCCTCCCATGGGTGCCCAGGGCCAACAGCTCGCCGCAACCACTGCTCGATTCCTCGAACTCGTCGAAAACCGCTTTGGACTGAGGGTAACTTCTCACCACGCTTCTCGTGTGCGAGACGCTATCCAGACGTTGTGCTCTCTTACCGGCGCCAGAACTCCAGACGATCTGCTGATCACCCTTGAAGACGGCCAGCACGCCGAAGCGTTTCTCGCCGTAGCCGCTTCACTCACCGTGGGCGAGACCCACTTTTTCCGAGTGACTCCACAAGTCGACGCCCTACGCACGGTCGTGCTTCCCGAGCTGATTCGTGAACGACGGGCCTCACGCCGCCTCCGCATCTGGTCAGCCGGCTGCTCTACCGGCGAAGAGCCATACACCATAGCCATCTTGCTTCATGAATTGCTGGCCGACTTGGAGTTCTGGGACATCCGCGTCATCGCAACAGATATCGCTGAATCGGCACTGGAGACCGCGCGGGCTGCGCGGTACAGACCCTGGTCCTTCCGCGGAACGCCTGCTGACATTCGAGAGCGATATTTCATGGCGGAGGGCGACACCTGGACCGTCTCCGGTCCAATCCGAACAATGGTGCGCTTCGAGCGGGGTAACCTGCTGAGTGAGGACGGCGCTCCCCCACTGGGGATGCATAGACTGAAGTGCGATCTGATCGTCTGCCGAAATGTGACGATCTACTTCAGCCAGGCCACGACTCAACGGGTTTACGCTCGACTGGCCAGCCAGCTAGCCGAAGACGGATGGATCATCCTCGGGCCTTCCGATCCACCACCTGAGCCGTCAGGCCCGCTTCGCCCTGTCTACCTGAACAACGCCGTGCTCTGGCGGCGAGCGGAATCCATCGGCGACCCGGTGAGCAGGAAGAGATCTTCGACCATCTCCGATGGCCCAGCAGTCTCGCTTAAGCCCAACCTCACCCTACTGGCCGAGTCCACCGTCGCAAAAACCGCGGGCTCAACACCAGCTAAACGGACGTCGGAGCCGGTCACGGGGAAGAGCGTGGATCCATCGGCTGCTCGTCGAAAGGCCGCGCCAACCTCAAACCGTGCTTCTCACCCAACTCGCGAAGTCGTTGATGCGACGAAAACCGCGAACGCCCAGAACCCAGCCACCGACGATCCGCTGGAACCCAGCGGCCATATCGCCCTTGGGATGCGGCTACTCGATCGGCAGGACGTCAGTGCTGCCATTGAGTGCCTAAGGCGCGCTCTCTACCTTGACCCGAATAGTCCGTTGGCGCTTTACACC
>JAERMM010000059.1 GCA_016844585.1 Chloroflexota bacterium
GTCACCCCGGGCTTCATGAACGCGAGCCCGGCTTCCCACACCTCGCGCTGCATCTCGATCACCGGTTTCCACGCCTCCGGGATGCGCCCGAGGACAATCGGTTGGTCCTCCTGCGACACCATGCCACCCCATATCGCGCAGACTTCGTTGGTAATGATCCAGTCGTTGCCAAGACGCCGTCCGATAGGCGGGCGCGTGAAACGCGCCGGCTCCGGTCCACCGATCGGGCCGGCGTACAGAGCCAGCGGGTAGTATGCGCTGCCAAGCTCCAGCATGCGATGCATCACGGCAGCGTAAAGCTCTGCTTCGTCCAGGCCTGGTCGCGCCAGCTCGATCATGGTGTCGACGCCGGCCTCGGCGATGGCCGCCGAGCGACGCAAGCAGGTGATCTCCCCTTCGCTCTTCACGTAGCGGGCCATACCGACGACGTCCGTGGCGTCCTCGAAGGTAGCGTTCGGAAGGGCCCGCACCACCTCGGCGTACGCGCTGTGGACGAGGCAGCCGTCCGGCGCGCGCACGTGCGTCACGCTGCCGCCGCGCAGGCCGACGACGCCGATGCGCGATCGCTCCATTCCGGCATCGATCAACGCCTGAGTCATCGGCTTCGGCCAGGCACGATTGGTGGCACGTACCTCCTGGACCCAGGCGTTGCTGCGCCCGCGGTCGTTGACGGCGATCGGTGCGCGCCCATCAGTGGGCAGGACGAAAGCGGCGTTCTCCATCTGCGTCAGGTACGACGCGTCCAGTCCGTTGCCGAGCGGAACAAACAGGCAGTCCAATCCTGCTGCTGCCGCCCCGGCCCGAACGGTGCTCCACCGACGGTCGCGCTCGGCGATCGAATAACCGCGCCAGGTCGAGTCAGCCGCTGATTCCATATCTCCTCCAGGAACGTAGATTCCCTCTCCCCGGGGAGAGGGTAAGGGTCAATACCGCTCGCTTTGAGCTGTAAGGGCTTGCGAATGAAGCGTAACCCAATTCGTAGGGGCGGGTCTCGTGCCCCCCACCGCCCGACAGGGCGGCCAATTCGTGCAGAACCACATCGCTTGACCGAGATACCGCGTCTGGCGAGCTACGCTCGCGGGCGGGCGCAAGACCCGCCCCTACGAGTCGCCTTCGAGGGTCGGGCCACCATGATGTGAGAGCGGGGTCAGGTCAAACGAAAATGATGGGCTCGCGCGCGCGGGTGAACAACGCCTCGCCACCGGTTTCGCGAATCACGACGTCGCCGCCCCACTGAAAGTCGATGCTGCCGTCGGGCGAGAAGACGTGCGGCTTCCAGACGAACGCGTTGCCTGCCTCGAGTCGCAGGTCGCGCAGCTTTTCGAGGTTCGCGCGCCCGGTGACCAGTGGGCCGTCGTTGCCACAGCCGCGGCCGTGCAGGCCCACTGTTGCCTTCAGGCCCCTCTTTTCGCCCAGACCGCTGATGAAGTCGATCAGCTCTGGAAACGAAACGCCGGCCTTCATGTAAGAGAGACCCCGGTCAAAGACTTCCATCTCCAGGTCGAGCAGTGGCCGCCACTTGTCGTCGACCTGCCCGAGTGAGATGTCTTGCACTTCCTGGGCCACCATCTCGCTCCAGATGGTGCTGATCTCGTTCGTAATGTATCCACCCGGCTGGAGCCGTCGACCGATCGGCGGCTCGGTCGAGCGAGGGCCCTCCTTCTCGAATGTGCCGATGTTCATCGCCCAGTGGTAATGATCGCTACCCAGCTCGAGGATTCGCTTCGTCACGTCGGCGTATAGCGATGCTTCATCGAGGCCCGGTCGGGCCACCGCCGCCATCGTCTCGATGGCTGACTCCGCGATCGACGTCGCGCGGCGGAGACAGGCGATCTCCTCCTCACTCTTGACGTAACGAACCAAACCCACCACGTCGGTGGCGTCCTCAAATGTCGCGTTCGGCAACCGCCGCATGACTTCGGCGAGCGCGTTGTGGTTGACTACTCCGTCGTAGGCGCGGACGTGCGTCACGATTCCGCCTTTCAGTCCGACCACGCCAATACGGGCGCTCTCCATCCCGGCGTCGAGTAGAGCCGTGGCTATTGGATCCGCCCAGGCTCGGTTCGCGGCGCGCGCCTCTGCTATCCAGGCGTTCGGTCGTCCTCGGTCGTTTACGACGATAGGCGCCCGCCCGTCGGTCGGCAGCACGATCGCGGCGTTGTCCATCATCGCCAGGTAGCGACAGTCGGAGCGGTTGCCGCGCGCTCCGGCCGACGAGGTCCGGAAGTTGGCCGGATCAACGCACAACGGCACGAAGATGCAATCAAGACCAGCGCGGGCGGCGTTGGCTCGAACGGCGTTCCAGCGGCGGTCGCGCTCAGCCAGGGAGTAGCCGTCCCAGGCGGTCTCGGTGAGTGCGAGGCTCAACGGAGGTCCCACTCGGCGACGTTCCAGGGCAGCGTGGTGTCGTTCGAGTGCGCGCGAACTCCGGTCACTCCGTCGCGGAAGATGGCGCTATCGATCTTGAAGTACATCGGAATGACTGGAAGATCTTCAGAGATGATGCGGGCGTAATCGCGCCAGAGCCGCCGCTGCTCGTCAACCGCGATGGCTGACTGCAGGCCGTCCACCACCTGATCCATCGCACGGGTCTGATAGCAGCCGCGGTTATTGCCGGTGAATCGATTGGCCTCGTTGGGGCATTGGGCCGCGTAGAACCGCAGGCTAATGTTGGTGAACGCAACCGGGTTCGAAGTGACCTCGAAGGCCGGAAACGATGATCGCATCTGTCGATCTCGCTGTTGCGCCGGGGGGACGACGTACTGCTCCGCCGTGACGCCCAGGGTTTTCCAGGAGTCGGCGACGACGGCCAGCTCCTGCTCGCCCTGTGGGTCGCCCGTGACCCAGATCGGCAGGGTCAGGCGATCGCCGGTGGCATTCGTTACGAGGCCGTCAGCTCCGCGGCGCAGTCCTGCTTCAGTCAGCAACTCCTGTGCGCGCCTTGTGTCGTGCTCGTGTGACACGACCACGTCCTTTATCCATTCCCAACGCGCCTCGCTCTGCGGGAAGACGTTCTCCGAGATCGGGGACTTCCCGTCAAAAAGAAGGTTGGCCATCGCCTGGCGGTCGAGCGCGTGCAGCAGCCCGCGCCGGACCCGGACGTCGAGGATTTCACGCGGCGCAGCCGCCTCGGGGCGGAACTGCACCCCGAGGAAGCGCCACTTTCTCGGTAGGCTCACGACCGTAGCCGTTTTCCCATCCAGCTCCCACTGCCGCTGTACTAGAGTGATCTCGTTGAAGTCGAGATGGTCGAGCGCGATGCCGTCGACCGTTCCTGCCAGCAGATTGGCCACAATTGTCGCGTGGCTGGGGATGATCCGATAGACGATCGTGTCAATGCGGGCGCGGCCGCCATAGAACCCGTCGTACGCCTTGAGGATCAGGTGGCTTCCCGGCTCCCAGACGTTGATGCGGAATGGCCCTGTGCCGACGAATTCGCCCTTCCAGTAAGGCAGGGTGGGGAAGCGGTCCTTCTCGTTGTCGTACTGCCCCTGCAGCAAGTGTGCGGGAAGCGGGCCAAGGTCCTCCTCGGTGATCTGGTGGGCGAATGGGTACTGCTTGGACCACTCGATGCGCATCGTGAGGTCATCAATGGGCTCAATGCGGCTGACCACGCGTGCGATCGACGGATTGTTGACCGGCATGGCTGGGTCCTGGTGAATGGTGAGCGCGAAGACGAAGTCACGTGTGCTGAGCGGCGCACCGTCCTGCCAGGTCACTCCCGGCCGCAGCCGATGGGTGGTCTGCATTGTCCCGTCCGGGCGCACGATCCAGCTGCCTTTGTCGGTCGAGGGAAGTTCGGAGGCGAGCTGCGGCTGCACCTGGCCGCGGTCGTCGACGACCGACAGGCGGTGCTGCACAGCCTCGCGCACGCCCGCGGGCCCGGTGCCTCCACCTTCCATGAGCGATGCGAGGTTGCCCGGCTCAGAGTCCAGCGCCAGCGTTAGCTGCTTAGGGGGCCCATCGACCTGACGGGCGGCCGAGCCCCGTGCTGCTTCGCGAGGTGAGGCGGGCGGAGCACAGCCCGCGGCCAGCGCGAGCGCGATCAAGAGGATGAACGACGTCGATAGCTTCATTTCTGTCGCTCCGGCATTAGTCTATGGCCCCTGACACTCGAGCTCGATGAAGTTTCCACTCGGGTCGCGCAGGAAGAAGCGCCACCCGCCGCGCTCGTAACGAAACGGGAATCCGTCGAGGATCTCCGCGACCTCTCTGGGCGTGCGGTTTGTGCGTAGCACAACCCGCGGTGTGCCGCGCATCATCTCTTCAGGCGGCTGCTGGCGGGCGGAGGTGGCGATAAACAGGCCAAGAAGTGTCGGCCCAAACCGCAGGTAGACCTGCGCGTTCGGACGAAGGATGCGCTGGCCCTGGTCTCGGTACGAACCTCTGTCGCGCCGAGTCCAGGGAGCACAGGCATCGCTCGTGTCATCCGTCTCGGAGTCGACTCGGTAGTCTTCCGCGCGCCATCCATGGTAGTAGTCGACGGCAGCGCCGAGGGCCGAGAGGTAGAAATACTCCGCGTAGTCAAAATTGTTGATCTCGAACGCTGCATGGTGGATCAAACCGGCAGCGACTGAGGACGCGACGAGCTGGACACGGTTGCCGCTTGGGTCGGTCAGGTAGGCGCTGGGGGAGCGCTCGTCGGGATGGTCCTCTCGCCACTCGAGTCGGTCGAACCCCTGGGCTGCCAACTCCTCAACCACGCCTCCGACGCGCGAAGCGGTGACGCGAAGTCCGAAGTGTTGTGCATGCTCGCCCATCGTGCGGGGTTGGGATCGTTGCATGAACCGGATATGCTGCGGGCCTCTGCGACATGTCAGCTCTTGGGCGTTTTCGCTCCAGGTGCTGTTTCGGCCGATGATGGGCTCGTAAAAAGCGCGTGTTGCGCTCAGATCGGCCGCTTCGAGCACGATCCCAGCGATAAGGTCCGGCGCAATTCTGGTCGGCTCTGCCTGCACAACCGCCGCGGGGCTTGCCATCAAGCTTCGCCCACCATCACCGCGCTGTATTCGACGTCCTCGTCGCGACGCCAGCACACTTCAAAGAAATGGCCCGCGGAGTCCTTGAAATAGACGGATTCGCCCAACGGCCCTCGATGCGGGTGCTCCACGGGTCCTTCAAACGGAACGTGCTCCTCCTTCAAATGTGCCAGGAACGCCTCGAACCTGGCACGCGGCACCGAGAACGCGTGTCGGTAGCTCTCCGGACCGCCGCGCAACTGCCCGTCCGCCGAGAGCGTGGCCCCCTTCAGCTCCGGGAAGACGACAAAGAGGTAGTCGCCCAGCAGGGCGCATGGATGCGGGGTACCGCCATGGCCGAGGTACGCGTTGCCCGAGCTGACGTGCATGTGTGCCGCGCCAAGCACCGACTGCCAGAACTCCTCCACCTGGCGGACGTCGTCCGCTCTCAGCCCACTGTGACTGATGCTCTCAACTTCGGCCATCTCTATCGTACCCCCGCCGCAAGGGCCATTGGCGTTCGGTCCTCGGCGATCTCGTCGGTGTTCACCAGCACTCGGCCGTCATCGCTGAACACGATGGGGTGAACCCGAAGCGGCCCGCCGGCGCGATTGCCCGGGTAGGGCTGCGGCATGCCACGTCGATCATAGGTAGCGTCGTGGAACGGGCACCAGAACTGCCAGTAGTGCGGTTGATACACAGTCATCCCGTTCATGTGTGTGCACCACTTGCTGATGGCGAGAAAGCCATCCTTGTGTCGCACGAGGAAGAAATTACCGGTTTTGAAGGCTCGCACGTCGCCGACCGCGTAACGCTCGGCTGGACCGCAGTCGACCACGCCCTCTCCTGGCATGACCTGGAACGCCTCGGGTCCGTACGTCTGAAGCTGGTAGCGGTGCCCATCCGGGTCCGCCACGTCGATGCTGTACTCGCCGACCGCGCGGTGGCCGTCGTGTGTGTCGCCGATCTCATGGCCGAGCTGCCTGAGACGCTCAGCCGCTCGCCGGTACTGGTTCGGCGTCAACATAAAGGCATGGTGAATCTGGCAGCGGGGGATCGGATCGAACGACGGATTCTCGGCCAGGATGACCAGTTGGCCGGTGTTCATGCGCAGAACCGAGTGAGCGCGCGGCTCCGCTGTGAGGTCACGACCGAGCAGGTCCAGCCCAACGACGTCACGATACCAGGCCTCGCTGCGATCGAGATTGGTGACGCCGACGAGGAGGTGGCTGAACCGCTGTACGCGGGCGCGCGTGTCGAACGCTTCAGTTCGACTGGCGTGCCCGGCGAGTCCGGGCCGCTCGTCGGATTCGTTCGGCAGAGCCTGGGGATGCAAGCCTTCACCTCTTGGAGGCGTCAATCAGTCCACGAAATCGTACTCGCAGGCGAGAGTGTCGTCAATCGGGACCCGCCAGGATTCGCAGCCGCTTAGAGTATGATCAGCCGGCGATTTGACATAGCACGAGAATCCGGGGCTCACTCTGGGCGAAGCAGTGAGCGGAGAGTTGCGAGCGAGTGGAGCGAGAAGGGCCCGAAGAGTCCCGCTATCGGGGGCAGCGGTTGCTCCTGGACATCGGTACGTCGCTGCTTCGCTCGGACGACATCGCAGCCTTCCTTGACGAGAGCATCGATCGCATCATGGCATGGGGTGCCTACGACCTGGTGGCAATCAGGTTGAACGATCGAGGCGACGCGGCAGGCTGGGTCGCCACCCGCGGGATTCGTGACACCGCAAACGCCCCACGCTTCGGCTTCGCAAATGTCTCATTTGCGCCGGACGCCCTCCGTGCGGCCCGCGAAACGTTGGTCTTTGAAGATCTGAATGTTGCCGGCCGCCTCCGTACGCTTCAGGTAGAGGAGGGCGTCGTCGGCGTGGTCTGGGTGCCGGTTCAGGCGGACGAGATATTGTTGGGCCACATGCTCCTGGGTGTACGAACCCCACGGGAGTTCCCTCGATCGGAGGTCGGCCTGGTAACGGCGATAGGAAGTCAGCTTGGCTTCGCTGCCCAGAAGGCATTTCTCTCAGAGGAGTCGCGACTGGCGCGCGAGCAGCTGCAGCAATCCCAGAAGCTCGAGGCAGTCGGCGTGCTTGCAGGGGGCATGGCGCACAATCTCAACAATCTCCTGACGATCATCCTCGGCTATGGTCGACTGCTGGAGCAGGAGCTGCGAGGAACGGACAGACAGCGCGGTTTCGTTGATGAAATCATCACGGCGGGTGAGCGTGCAGCCGACCTCACGCAGCAGCTACTCGCCTTCAGTCGCAAGCAACTGCTTCAACCGCGGGTGCTCGATCTGAATCGGTTGGTGCTCGAAAGTGCCGATCTGCTTAGGGAGTTGGCGACGGAGAAGGTCGTCGTCGTGATGGACCTGGCGCCGGATCTCGGATTGGTGCATACGGATCCATCCCAGCTCGGCCAGGTGCTTATCAACCTGGTTACCAACGCGCGGGATGCCATGTCCAACGGTGGCCAGATCACGATTCAGACCTCGAACGTCGAACTGGACGAGAACTATCGTCTTCGACGGACGTTAGTGCGACCCGGGCGCTACGTGATGCTCGCGATCGGCGACACCGGTAGCGGGATAGAGGCCTCCGTCCAGGAGCACCTGTTCGAGCCTTTCTTCACGACACGGGAGGAAGGCGCCGGCTTGGGGCTGGGTTTGGCTAGCGTCTACGGAATCGTGAAGCAAAGCGAAGGATACGTCTGGGCCTATAGCGAAGCGGGCGTTGGAACCGTGTTCAAGGTTTATCTCCCGATCCACGGGCGGAGTGGCTTGGCGCCGAGTACTAACGACAATCGCGAGTCAGCGGGGGGGAAGACGATTCTCCTCGTCGAAGACGATCCATCCCTGCAACGGTTCGCTGTCACGGCACTGGAGTCGTTCGGTTATCGGGTGCTCGCGGCGAGTGAAGCGGACGGGGCGATCCGCCAGGTGGCCGATTCTCCGGGCATCATCGATTTGCTCTTGACGGACTTGACAATCGCTAATGAACATGGTCGAGATCTCGCTGAAAGAGTAGTGGAGCTGTCTCCCGAGACGAGGGTACTCTACATGTCCGGATTCCCTTCCTCGGTAGCCGCGGCACACGGCTTACTCGATTCAGATGCTCCCTTTCTTCAGAAGCCATTCTCGGCGTCCGCCCTGGCTGGCGCCGTCAGTACGGTCCTGTTTTCGGTCGCTATCGCCTAAGCGTTGTTGCGGCATGCTCAATCTGGACAGATCAGCCTTTGGAGTGGAGGAGGCGATGAGCGCGGATCGCAGTACAGGGACCGTCTATTGGATCGATCATTTCGTTGTGGGCACGAATGACTTGTTGCCCTGGATCGAGTACGCAGAGTGTGTGCTCGGAGGCGCCCCTCGACCTGTCTCCGGGCTTACTACGGAGTCGCGGCTGCACCGCGGCCCGATCTTTTGCTTCGTAGACGTCGGAGACTGCCACGCGGGAGCCTTTCTTCAGCAGAACGAGCCTTTACCGCCCACCCGTGGTCTGGGCACAGGCCTTCCGCGGTACGGTTTCTTCATTCGCCAGGAGGACGTTGAGAGGCAGCTTCGTCGCCTGGACGACCTCGGGGTGCTCCATGCTGAAGCCGTTAGAACGGGCGACCTGGGCGACGACGGGACCTCTATTGTTTTCCAGGATCCCGATGGCAACCAGTGCGAGTTGTGGGCGCCGGTGCGCATGCCCGATGGCGCCATGGACCACGCGACGTCCGCGGGTGTCGGCCGCATAAGCCACGCTGTACTGGAGTCGCGGGACTTGCGGCGAACGACTGATTTCATGGAGAGCTTCTGCACGATGCAGCCGCTGGGGAGCGGAGACGTGCGCCATGGCGTCCTGGCTTACGGGCTCGCGGGTGGAGGACGGTTGATCTTCCAGCAGGTCGAGGAGCTCGAGACGCGAACTCGCGGCTTCACCCGTCGCGGTGGACTGCATACTGCCCTCACCGTGCAGGCGGACGATTTCCTACCGACGTACAAGCGGATGTGGGATGCGTTGCCCGAGTGGGACTACAACTCGCGCGGCGGCCGTCCCGCGGCCGGCGAGGTCGACGAGGCTGCGCTACCTGCCAGGACCGCGCTCCACGGAAGTGGCGCGGGTCGCCGCTGGAAAGAGCTGTACGGGCGCGGCGATGATTTCTACGACTGGGACACCAACTGCTACCACCTGGTGGGCGGCGTTCCGGTCGAAGGCTCCATGGCTCACTACGCCGGGCGATACATGGAGGACTACGTGGCCGACGTCTTCGGCAAGGCCGAGATGGGTGATTGAGACGCCGGTGACCGAGCGCCGTCCGAAGGACCTGCGCACATGGATCGACGAGCTGGATGCCGCCGGCGAGCTGATCCGCATTGACAAGCGGGTCGACCCGCTCACCCAGATGGGGTCGTTGCTCTATCAGTCGCGCGAGAAGGCGCTTTTCTTCGAGAACCTGCCCTTCGGTTGGCGCTCGCTTGGCCAGGCGCCCGCAAACGTGCGGCACGCGGCACTGGCGTTCGGGGCCCGCGAGGACACGGTGGTTCCGCTGGTCGCGGAGCGCATGGGTCGGCGCGTCGAGCCGCACATGGTTGCTGACGGACCAGTAAAAGAGATGAGGCTTGGGCCCGGCGAATTCAACCTCTGCGAGTTGCCCGTGCACGTGGCCGGCCAGCGTGATGGTGGGCCAGTCATCGGCTCCGCGCTGGTCGTCACCAAGGACCCGGACACCGGCCAGCGAAACCTGAGCTTTCACCGCCTGCAGGTCAAGGGCCCCAACAAGACGGGCATCCTCCTCTATCCACGTCACTCGTGGCGCAACTACTTGAAATACGAGGCACGCAACGAGCCGATGCCGGTGGCGATGTTCATCGGCCACTACCCGCTCTACTACGCGGCTGCCTCGACCACCGCCGCCTATGGGGTGGATGAGTTCGAGATCGCTGGTGGCTTCCTTGGCGAATCCGTTCGGTTGGTGAAGTGCGAGACCGTCGATCTCGAGGTGCCCGCGGACGCCGAGATCGTCCTGGAGGGACACATCCCACCGCATGTCCGCGAGGACGAGGGGCCCTTCTCCGAGTTCCAGGACTACTATGTAACCGGCACCGGCAAGAACCCGGTCGTCGAGTACACGTGCATGACGCGCCGGCACGACGCCATCTTCAAGAACCTCCAGAACGGCTCAGAGATGGAGGGGTGCGTCTTCCACAAGATCCCCATGAGCGCCACGATCTTCCGTCGCCTGAAGGACGTCGGCGGCGGGCCGAATCTGCACAACGTGATGGCGCTGCCCGGCATCTTCGGTCTCGCGATCCAGATGACGCCTCGGTACTACGGCGAGGCGAAGAACCTCCTCCTCGCAGCGCTCTCGTCTGAGTATCAGCACATCAAGATCGCGATTGCCGTCGACGCCGACGTCGACATCTTCAACCATTCTGAGCTGCTGTGGGCCCTCACGACGCGCGTCAACCCGCAGCAGGATGTGGTCACCATCCCCGGAACCCACAACCACGCAATGGACCCGAGCCTCCCAGAGATCGGCAGTGTAGGGACCGCTTTCTGGCAACGGCTCGGCTCCAAGATGCTCATCGACGCGACGATTCCGCCGCCAGCCGACAGGGAGGAGCACGACAAATTCGAGCGCATCCGCCCGCTCAACCCACAGCTCAATCTGGCAGACTTCGCGCGGGAGGATTACCAGGATCTCGTCCGGTCGCTGCCGCCACTCTACTTCGGCTCGAAGTTGCTTGAGTAGTGCGGATCGTGCCCGGATCGGTCAAAATGAGCGCCACGGGCTGCCACAAGGAAGCGACGAGGTGATGCGATGAACGGCGTTCACGACATGGGTGGGATGCATGGGTTCGGGCCCGTCCAGCTCGAGGAGGACGAACCCGTCTTCCACGAAGCGTGGGAGGGCCGCCTGGCCGGGATGCGGGCGGTTGTCGGGCAGGCTCCTGGCATGCGTCCCGGGGGCTTTCGGTTTGTGACCGAGAGCCTCGATCCAGCTTACTACCTGACGGCAACCTACGCGGAACGCCAGCTCCACAATTTCACCAGCGGACTCATCAAGCGTGGGCTCATCACTCCCGAGGAGCTGGCGGACCGCATTCAACACTTCACCGCCGAGCCCGACGCGGCCCTCCCGCGCGATGATGATCCCGAGAAAGCTGAGCGCGCGGTTGGGCGTCTCGTCAGACGCGAGCCCTGCGTGCGCGTCCGCAACGTCCATCCAAAGGGCCACACCCGCGTGCCCCGCTACGTGCGTGGAAAGAGCGGCGTCATCCGCTGGTACTATGGCGCCCAGAACTTCCTCGACCATGAGAATGCAAACGACCCGATCCCGCCGAAGCAGCCCGTCTATAGCGTTCAGTTCGACATGCGAGAGCTATGGGGCGAATCGGCTGAACCCGGGGAACATCTGTACATTGACCTCTGGGAAAGTCACATCGAGCACGCCTGAACGGGCAGACAGGAGACATACATGGCCGAAGATCACCACGAACATCACCACCATGACGACCAGTCACCCGCGGCGATCCGCGTCAAGGCACTCGAATCGTTGCTGATCGAGAAGGGCATCGTCTCGACAGATGCCATCGACGCCGTCGTCGAGACGTATGAGAACGACATCGGTCCAATGAACGGCGCCAGGGTTGTCGCTCATGCTTGGGTCGATCCCGACTACAGGGCGCGTCTTCTCACTGATGGCACCGGCGCGATCGCCGAGCTTGGCTTCTGGGGCTCTCAGGGTGCCGAAATCGTCGTCCTGGAGAACACACGAACGGTTCAGAACATGGTGGTCTGCACGCTCTGCTCGTGTTACCCCTGGCCGGTTCTTGGACTTCCACCAACCTGGTACAAGTCGGCTGCTTACCGCTCTCGCGCTGTCCTCGAGCCACGCCAGGTGCTTCGCGAGATGGGGCTTGACCTGGAAGAATCGGTGGAAGTTCGTGTGTGGGACAGCACCGCCGAGACGCGCTATATGGTGCTGCCCGAGCGCCCGGCCGGCACTGAGAAGATGAACGAGGACGAGTTGGTCGCGCTGGTAAGTCGCGACTCAATGGTGGGTGTTGCTCGCGTTAGGGAGCCCGCGGCGGTGAGATAGGAGTCCATGATGGCCAAATCTGCTGACGTCTCCATTGCTGACATGGATGGCTCGGAAGCGCTGCCTCGGAAGAACGGGGAGCTGGTCTTCGAAGCCCCATGGGAGGGCCGAGCGTTCGGCCTGGCCGTGACCCTGAACGAGCACGGCATCTACGAGTGGCCGGCGTTTCGCGATCAGCTGGTCGCGGAGATCGCGGACGCCGAGGCGAGGGGCATCGAGTCCAGCTACTACGAGCGCTGGGCCACATCCCTGGAGCGGCTCGCCATAAGCCGCGGACTGGTGACCCCCGAAGAGCTCGAGGCTCGCGCCGAGGAGTACGAGCACGGCAATCGGGAGGAAGACTGGGAGTAGGCCAGAGCGACAAGAGGAGTGGTCCGAGCCCCGGCAACCGCGACGTATATCGTGTCGGACACCGCTGGCGCATCGAGGGGCCGATCGAGGCCGTCTACGGCCATCTGACGCATGCCAGGACGTACCCCGAGTGGTGGCCCGCCATTCCTGCCGTTGATATGCTCAGTGGCGGCGATGAGTCGGCTGTCGGCTCCAGCGTTCGCATGCACGTAAAGTCGTCGCTGCCCTACCACGTCGACTGGGTGATGACGGTCAACCGTATCGAGCCGCCCTCTTTCATCGAAACCGACAATCAGCTCGTCCTGGGTGGGCGCTTGCGGCTGTCTGGGTCCACCACCGTTCGGCTGTCGCAGCAGGGG
>JAERMM010000273.1 GCA_016844585.1 Chloroflexota bacterium
GATGCGGATACCCTGACGGCATCATACCCAGCGAATGCAGCAGCGTGCGGTAGCCGAGCTGCGCCTCGTATTGTTGCGGGGCCGTCGGAGCATCTTTCAGGACATCCTTCAGCGGGCGCCCACCACGGACGGCGCCCATGACGCCCTGGAGGTAGTCATACGCGTGCCTGTAGTGCTCGCGCTGTGCCGACGTCGGATGGTCGCCGACGACGTAGGTTCGCGACACATTGCCGCGCAGTCCATGCGGCCCGCGAGCGTGGAAGTCGATCCCCACGAACTCCCCGTCTTGAAGCTCGCGGTCGGTGGGCCAGCGACTCCACGGATTCATGTGCTCGCCGGCGCATACGTTGATCTGCGACACGTCCTCGCCGCCAGCTTCCTGCCAGGCCGAAACTGCGACGTCCGCCAACTGCTTCTCCGTGATGCCAGGCCGAACGGCCACCTTGAACGCCTTGAAGGTGGCCTCATACTGCTCGGCAATGAGTCGATAGATCGCGACCTCATCCGCTGTCTTGACAGAGCGCGCCTTTTCGATCGCGCCCGTGGCGTCGACGATGCGCACGCCCGCCTCCTGAAGCCCGAGGAAGGCGGCGGCTTCGAGCTCATCAAGGCCGAGCGGGAGGTCGCCGACGCCGCGCTCCCGCATCATGTCTGCAATGAAGTGGCCAAATCGCCCGAATTTCTCCGCGCCGCCGGGCTCCCAGCCGGATGACCCGTCGTACTGGGTGGGCGCCGTAGCCAACCCCTCCTTGCTCACCCAGCCCTTGTCCCGCGGGCGGACCAGGGCGACCGCCTCACCGTCGGCGGGCACGAAGGCGGCCGAACCAGGAATCTTCAAACACAGCGCGTAGAGCAGATTGACGTCCGTGAGATACATAGCGCCGATGCCGTGCAGCTTCATCTGTTCCTGGAGCCCGCCGATTCGGTCGTTCCTCAGTCTCTTATCGTCCCACGTCTGATTGGTCACCGCCATTGATGGGTCCTCCAAATTGAATCGATGTCGTTCCGACGGTAGGGATTTCGACTTGAGGAGCGGCTTGATGTCGCTAAGAATCCGCAATCCAGGCGATCAGAGCCGTTCCGACGAGGCGCAGGTTCCTCCGCTCCGCCCCAGAACCACAGTTAGACGGTAACCGGCTGTCGTGCGCCCTTCCAGTGATCGCGCCACGCAACGGATTGTGGCATCAGGTCGTCCCGCGCGAGGATGTCCGGGAAGATGTTCAGCGCCGGATCGCGGACGACGTGGGGCGCCTCGCGGCCCGCCTGCACGTCGCGGATCGCGGTCAGCATCCTGGCACGGAGCGCGATGATCCCACGATCCGTATAGCCATTCTGTTCCTTCGTGCGGTCGTGGATCGTCCCCTGGCCTTCAGTTGCGAAGGTGTCATGCACGATGAAGTTTCGCCCCATCCCGGCGAAGGTTTTCGTTGTCATCTCCTCGCGGTTCTGCAGGTACCGATTCGCCCTGTTGCGCGCGAGGTGGAAGTCGGGCAGCAGGTCCGTGTCGTTCTCGGCGAGTACGGCCGGGTCGAGAGGGTGGCGTCGGAATGTGACACTGTAGCTCCAGTGGTGCTCGTCGTCGATGGGGACCTGCCAGTTGACGCCGTACCCATCCTCGCCACGGCTGGCCACCGTGGTCCACTGCGGGAACACGAAGCTGCGTACCTTGACGAAGTTCTGGTCAGGCTCGACCTTTCGGATGGCGTAGACGTGCAACCCGAAGTCGGTCTCGATGGGGTCAATCGTCGGCGACGCATCGCCCTGATGATAGAACTGGCGGAACTCGGCCTCACCAGGCTTGAAGAAGCGGTGCAGAAACGACAGGTGCTGCGGATCGACGTTCCCCTCAGTGTCCTGCAGATAGTTGCAGTCCTGGAAGACCTTGTCGCTGGCGCGATGGGTATCAGGCGCCAAGAGCCACTCGTAGGCCGGGAGCAGCGGCGGCTCCCCCGGCCCCATGTAGGCAAAGACGAACCCGCCTTGCTCCTGGCACAGGTACGCCGTATGCCGGATTCGCTCGTGAAAGGTGCTGCCCGTGGGCTCGCCAGGCTGTTCGAGACAGCGCCCGGCGGGATCGTACAGCCAGCCATGGTAGATACAGCGCAGCCCACCGTCCTCAACGCGTCCGTAACTCAGGTCGGCTCCCCGGTGGGAGCAATGCAGGCCCAGCATTCCCAGCTGCCCACGCTCATCCCGGAACAGCACGAGGTCTTCGCTGAGAATACGCAGCGGGATCGGCGCTCCGCCCAGCGGAATCTCGCGGGACAGGGCGACGGGCTGCCAGTAGCGGCGCATGAGATCACCAGCCGGCGTTCCGGGACCAGTCTGTGTCAACAGAATGTTTTCTTCGGCGGTCAGCACTCCAATCCTCCTTGCGGGCCCAACATCACTACTGGACCTCCCACTCGTGAACGTTCCATACCTGCGTGGATCGCTCCAGTTTGGTATCCACGTTTTGCAGGCGACCCAGGTGCACTGTTGCCTCGAGCGTGTAGAGCATGCCCATCAGGACCACCTGGTCCGAGACCTGACGAACGATTTGTCCCAGAAGCTGATTGCGCTGGGACAGAGGAATCGTCGACTCATATCCGTCGATCAGCGCGTCCAACCCCGCGTTCATGTACCGGCCGCGGTTGCCGCCGAGGAACCCGTTTTCGGGCACCGCCGCACCCGAACTCCCCAGGACACGCGCGAGATCCCAACGATAGTTGCCTCGGCTGGACATCTCGAGTCCGGGGTAGGTGGCTCGATATTCGAGATCGCCCTGCCGCTGACGCGGTACCGTGTGCAGCTCGACTCCCACGCCAGCCCGCTTCCATGCATCCGCCAGGGCAAGGGTTGCTTGACCCGACGTCTCCGCGCCGCTGGCATCGCCGCGGAGCTCGAGCGACAGACGCTGGCCCGCGGCGTCGCGATAGCCTCCATCTGCACCCCGCGCGTATCCCAGGCCATCGATCATCTCCCCCGCCACTCGGGGATCGTATGGGTACTTCACAATGCTGGCCTCGATAGCTGGGTAGTCAGGCTCGCTCGGGCTGATAAACGTGTGCGCGATAGACGTCCGCCCATTCAGCAGGCTCTCGACCATCTGCTGTCGATCGACCGCCTGGAGAAGCGCACGCCGAAATTGCAGGTTTCCCAGGATTGGGGGATCTGGGCTCACAAACTGTGGGTAGGCGAAGACGGTCCCGCTCGGTCCGATGACCATCTTCGCACCGCCGACCCTGCTCACAACGTCCTCAGCCAGGTCCAGCGACAGCGTGCGGCCCAGGCTGACATCTACCGCACCGGCAAGGAGGTTCGCGGCGAGCGTATTGAGATCACGTATGAATCGGACCTCGATCTCGTCGATCTTCGGGCGCCCCAGCGGATAGCGATCGTTCGCTACGAATATCGCGTGGCTGTCGGCGACCCATTCGCTCAACCGGTACGGCCCGGCTCCGACGTACTCCGTGGTCCAGTACGGCAGGCTGAGGAAGGTCGGCTTGTCTTCTATGTAGGCGCGCTGCAGCAAATGCTTGGGAAGCGGCAACACGGATCGATCGCCGTCAGATCCGAAGAGGAGGCTCGCGTGGATCGCGGGCTGCTTCCATCTGACGGTCACCGTCCGCGGATCAGGGCCATTCACGCTCTCGACGAACCGAAAGGCCGCATGACCGAAGAGCACGAGATCCTTGTCTTCCTCAATCGCATAGGTGAAACGGAGGTCTTCGGAGGTGAAGGGCGTACCGTCATGCCACTCCGCGTTCGGACGGATCTTCCACGTCGTTTCCATCCGGCCGTCCGAGAAAAGCTTCCAGAGCCCGTTTTCGAGTGAGGGGACCTCCTCTGCGAGGCGCGCCCGTGGGATCCCCTTGCTGTCCACGATACTCAGCCCGGAATGGGCCATGAGCGCCAGCGCCTCCATCCCGGGCGCAGAACCAGTGGCC
>JAERMM010000060.1 GCA_016844585.1 Chloroflexota bacterium
TCGCTCATGCCGCCAGCCGTGCGGGGGGGGCGCGCTCAGACGTAAAATAGCGGCGCTTCGCTCCACGCGACGCTCCCTGGAGAGCTCAGAACCTCGATGAAGACGGATGTCCTCGCGCTCCTTGATCAGATGGAGGAAGCAATCGCCACCGCCCCCAGCCTTCCCGTCGGCGGCCGCATCGTCGCTTCTCGTGATCTGTTGCTCGACCTGGTCGACGCCATCCGCCGCGAGATGCCAGACGCTGTTGTCGAAGCGGACCGCATAACGCGCGATAAAGCCCGCGTACTCTCCGAGGCAAGCGACGAGGCAGAGCGAATCGTCGACCGGGCTCGTGACCAAGCAGAGTACATTGTTCACGAGCACTCCGTGTTGAAGACGGCAGAGCTGGAGGCTGAGCGCGTCCTCAATCGAGCGCGCGAGGACGCCGCGGCCATTACCGCCTCAGCCGAGCACTATGCCCGCGACCTATTCACCCGACTCGAGGAAGAAGCTCTTCGCCTCGCGGCGGACATACGCAAGGCGGGGGGGCAGCGCCCGTGATCCAACGTCTGTGAACCTCACGGTCGCCGATGGCTTCAAATTTGGATGCGGATTGGTCCTTGCCGGCGCATTCGGAATCGTCGCTCTTGTTTTCGTTGTCGCGCTGGCGGTGTTCTTCTCCAGTTTGTTAGGGATTCGGCTTCCGTTGCCCGGAAGCTAGAGGTCGCCTTGGATCGTTAGCAAGATCGCCTCTGCGATTTCTTTCATCGTGCGTCGCTTATTCATGCTGAGACGCTGGATGCGGCGGTACGCTTCAGGCTCGCTGATCCCCTCGGACACCATCAGGGCGCTCTTTGCTCGTTCGACGACCTTGCGACTCTCCAGCGCTGAGCGCGCGTCCCCCGCTTCCCTAAATAGTGCCTGGAACTCGACGAAGCGGGCCAGCGCCAGCTCGATTTGGGGTACGAGCTGCTGCTCGGTGAATGGCTTTGACACGTAGGAGAAGACGCCGGCCTCCTTCGCTCTCTCAACGAGTTCCCGATCGTTGTAGGCCGTGACGAGGAGGACGGGGGCCAGCCGTTCCTCGCTGAGCAGACGCGACGCCGCGATCCCGTCCATCTCGGGCATCATTATGTCCATTACGACCAGATCTGGCCGAAGGGATCGGGCCAGGTCGACGGCGGTCTTGCCGTCGGCAGCTTCGCCGACCACCTGGTAACCCTGGTCTTGCAGCATTTCCCTGAGACCCATCCGTGGAATGGCCTCATCTTCAGCGATCAGAATTCTTGTCATTACCATCGCAGCTTATCCCACACCTTCGTCGCCGCTCAGGACTAGGCAGCGGCGCGGCAAAGCTCCTTCGGAAACGAAATCCGTGCTGTGACGCCCTCGTCATGGACGAGGTCGAGGTGGCCTCGAAGGTCGTCCTGAACTAACGTTCGCACGATCTGTAGGCCGAGCGTCGGGCTCGCCAACGGATCGAAGTTCGCGGGAAATCCGATCCCGTCATCGACAATCTCGATCACCATGCTGGCATCGGTCTCGGAGAGCGAGACGCGAATGGCGCCTGATTGGCGGCCTTCGAACCCATGCTCCGTCGCATTCTGGATCAGTTCATTCATTGCGAGCGCACAAGATGTCGCCTGTTGCGCTGGAAGGCTGAAGTTTGTCCCCACCAGCGAGAAGCTAACCCGGCAGTGCGGCGTGAATAATCCATCTCCCATTTCACCGATGATGCGATTGCAAATGTCTCGTATGCTAATTTCACTGTTGTCCCCGCGAGAGAGGAACTCATGCACCACGGCGATGCTGAGAACGCGGCCGATTGTCTGCTTTAGTGTGTTTTGAACCGCCGGTGCTTTCGCGCGTTTCGCTTCCATGCGTAGTAGGAATGCAAGCGTCTGCAGATTGTTCTTGACCCGGTGGTGCACTTCTTGGATCATCGCCGACTTGACCTTTAGCTCTTGCTCGCGTCGCACCTCGTCGGTGATGTCCTGGATGAATACCGCTGCCCCGACCGGCTGTCGCGCTTTGGGTTGGAGCAAACGGAGGAATCCCTTCGAAGGCTGCGGAAGTAACGGTATGGTTCGCTTGATCCAGACCTGGTCACCCTCTTCGACACGCTGCTCGAGGCAGACCCCGCGCTCCATGCTGCGAAAGCAGATGTACTCATTCGTGTCCAACTCGGAGATCTGCCCGCCAAGCAGGTTGTCTACGTAGCCCACGCGGCGGTATTGGTTCTCGGCGACCGAGCTCATATAGCGGATGATCCCTTGGGGGTCCACAATGAGAGCGCCGTCGTGTTCCGTAAGCCGGCCGATGTGCTCAGCGCTCTCGATCTGACCGCCAAAGCCCTGCTCGAGGACTCGAGCAACCATCGAACGGAATATCGCGCCTCGGCCCAAGAATCGTTCGTGCTCGAGGAGGTTTGCGTTGCTGCTAACTGCCGCAACCACGCGGCCCTCGGCGCCTTGTATTGGAAACACTTCCTGCATGGTCGGAGCGCCCCAGACCAGGGTTCCACTGAGAGAATGATGCCCGCGTCCGTCTCGCAGCACGCGAAAGACAGGGCTGGGTTCGCGACGGTTCAGCGTTCGCCCCGTCTGTAGGTTGGGATACAGCGAGGGTACAGGGTTGGGTGGCGCGTGGTACACGACGGTGGCGCCCCCCTCCGTTGGTACGTACAGCACGAGATCTGCATGAGAGACGTCGGCCAGCAACGGCAGCGCAGCGATGACCCGCTCAATCTGTTGTTGATCTTCAGGAATCAAGTCGGCGCAGCCGCGATAGTCGCCACGGCCGGCCGCAATGAGCGGCGCAGTCATGCTAATGAATCACGATCTGTACATCAGGACTCATGTTCGTGCCCCCTCCTCGGCGCCCGGATACGTGTTCTGGACATCGGTTTCTTCGAGCTGGCGGCCCTGAAGGAGGAGGATGTGGCTAGTCCAGATTCCCAGGCCCATCGCGCCATCGGCGCCGCGGAGCTCGAAGTAGACGTTGTCCGATGGGTTGGCGGAGATGTCCCGCCAGACCTCGGTTCGCGGAGGCTCACCGACGAACGTCGCCAGAAAGGTCCCAGTGCTCTCAACGGTCCACCCGGCCCCATCGAGAGTCACCGCCGTTTGCTGACTCGCGGCGGTGTCGTCTCGCACCCGGGCTTCGAACAATTTTAGCGCCCCACCTAACTCTTGATCGGCGGTAAGGGTTTGGAATGGCTCGGATCCCTGCCGAAACACGGTTGAACGCTCGTACAGCACGTTCTCGTCGGGCGCGATCTCCAGAATGCGCCCTCCATTGAGAATGACCCATCGCCACCGCGAAGTTCTGCTGCCAATCGCCTCCTGGCACTCGATCACCGACTCCACGACTTCATCGTCGTCATCCCAGAAGCTCACGGCGTCGTGTGGCCGTAGCGTCTCCAGGGTCGGTTGGCGCGACACGGCGCCGATTGGGCCCTTGTCCGCCATGCGTCCGAGCCGGCCTGTAACTTGTAGCGATCCCGATCCACCGAACGCGCGTATGACCAGCACCACGCCGCCCAAGACTAAGATCAGGACAATGATTGCTGTCAGTCCATCCATGTTATCGCTTCCCTCCGCCGGACCGTGCGCCGCTGATCCCCTTCGACGCTGTTGACGGCATCGATGGGGAGGTCTTTGTTGAAGAGCCAGCCTGGGGGCTCTTCAATGCGCCCGAGGAGCCGACGCCACCCGCTCCGACCCTGGGCGCGCTCGATGAGCTACGGCTTTCACTAAAGGCGTTAGGACCGGATTGAAACCCTCCCTTTGAGGACGCCGCGGACCCGCCTCCAGAACCGCCGCTCTGACCACTTATCGGAGAGATGTCGCGGCCGGTGGCCGCCACGCCTCCGCCCGTCCCTCCGCTCTGACCGCCCACGGTGTTGCTGGCATTCGGGAGGCGCGTGTAGTCCGGAGGTTTTGGCTGCGCCGAAGGCACGCTTCCGCCGAGTGAGTCGCCCCGGCTAAAGCTGTCTGAAGGGGGATAGCGGTAGCTCGGCGTCCGAGCGCCCTGCCCAAAGTCCGCCGGTGCCACGATAACGGGGCCGCCACCAATTGGTCCCCAGAAGAATGGATACCAGGGTGTACCGAAGCTGCCACGCTGGTCACGCGCTGCGACCTGGACGGCCTGGTCCTGGGCCAAGTGAAGCGTCGGCGCCCCTTCACCGATTCGAAGGAAGGTCGCATCGCCTTGGACGAGCTTGACGTCATCAGTTCGTGCAAGGTGCATGCTGTTGTCGCGCTCAACCCATCTGAACGAATAGGCTTCGCCGTCGAAGCGGATCTCGTTGTTCTGGAGTTGGTAGTCACCAGCCTGAGACGGCAGAACTGACTGACCACAGCCGCTCAGTCCCATCGCGAAAAGGAAGATCGCGAGGAACGACAGGCGACAAACCCACGGGGCCACAGAGGGCCCAAGACTTCCAGGCACGGACGCGTTACCGAAACGAGCAGGCATACTCTTCGAATTATAGGGGCGCGCTATTTTGCCGGCGGATCCAACCCTAATGGGCGATTTCGTAGGAACGTGTCTCTCGCACGACGGTGACCTTCACCTCGCCCGGGTACTGCAAGCTCTGTTCAATCTTCTTGGCGATGTCGCGCGACAGTCGGATTGACCCCAGGTCGTCCACCTCGTCTGGATTTACGATGATGCGCACCTCGCGACCTGCCTGAATCGCAAAGCTCCTTTGTACGCCGGGGAAGGAGTTGGCGACTTGCTCCAGCGTCTCAAGCCGCTTGATGTAGTGCTCCACGCTATCGTGCCGGGAACCCGGCCGTGCGCCGCTGATTGCGTCCGCCACCTGGACGATCACTGCCTCAATGCTGGCTTCGTCGGGATCACTGTTGTGGTGCTCGACAATGGCGGCGGCCACTCGAGCCGACTCGCCGAAGCGTCGAACGAAGTCGGCGCCGATAACGTGGTGTGGGCCCTCAACTTCATGGCCCATCACCTTGCCGATGTCGTGCAGCAGCGTGGCACGCGCCGCGACCTCCGGATCCGCGCCAATCTCGCTGGCAAGCATGCGAGCAATCTGTGCCGCCTCGACGGAATGTGCCAGTTGATTCTGACCGGCGCTGGTGCGGTACTTCAGGCGACCGAAGACCTTGAGTATCTCGGGGTGGAGGCTATGCACCCCGGCCGCCAGCGCCGCCTCTTCGGCGGACCGTTGCATTCCCTCTTCGACGTCGGCCATAGCCTTGGCGACAACCTCTTCAATGCGCGCAGGATGAATTCGCCCATCCGCCACCAGTTTTGTGAGCGCCTGTCGCGCAACCTCGCGGCGAACCGGATCGAACCCGCTTACGAGCACTGCGTCTGGTGTTTCATCGATGATGAGATCAACGCCCGTCGCGGCTTCAAGGGCGCGAATATTACGCCCTTCTCGGCCGATGATTCGGCCCTTCATCTCCTCACCGGGGATGGGTACGGCTGTCACGGTAGTTTCGCCGATGTGCTCACCAGCCAGCCGTTGTACTGCAAGAGTGATGAGGCGGCGGGCATCTTCGTCGGCTGATTGTCTTGCCTGGTTGAGGATCGAGCGAGCGCGGCGGCCAGCCTCCTCTCGGACCTCCGTCTCAAGGCGACCGAGGACTTGATCTCTGGCCTCTTCCCGGGTCAGGCCGGCGACGCGCTCGAGTTCTCTGATCTGATCAGCCTTGAGGGCGTCGAGCTCTTTCGTGCGCGTGCCGATGTCTTCTTCGCGGCGAGAGAGTTGACGCTCGCGGCCCTCGATCGCCTCGGTCTTCCGCTCGACCTGTTCTTCCCGGCTGCGCAGCCGCTGTCCCTCGGACTTTAGTTCATCCCGTTGAACACGTACCTCTGCTTCTGCCGTCACTTTTACGGCTACTGCCGCTTCTTTTGCGGCCAGTACTAGCTCCTTGCTTCGCGCCTCTGCCTCGGCTACGCGCCGGGCCGCTTCGGTCTCCGCGACAGCTGATCGCGCAACGATGCCTCGTCGCGCCATGAATAGCCCAACTGCCACTCCGATTCCGGCCGCGAGAAGTCCAAGGAGAAGCGAAACCCAGACCGATTCCATGGTCTCTTCGCCTCCCGAGCAAATAGAACGTCAGTCATTCTTGTCAAGTATGCACAACCACCACGGGAACTGGACGCATCATATCGACCCTTTTTTGCATCAGTCAAGGCCGAGCTGCGCCGCCGCGATGCTCCGAGCTACAGTGCGCGAGTATCCAGCACGTAGTCACCCCGCTCGAGCGTCACCGGCGCTGTTCCCGATACGATGATAACCACCCGATCCACGCCGTCTTGGCTCGACCAGGATCCCTTCCCGGTCGAGTCGACCGGAATCCGAGACACTCGATAGCCATCCGCCACGAACTCAACCGCTTGCACCATCCAGGTCTGGACCAACGATGCGCCGACCCGCGACCAGCCGTTCAGGTCCCAGGTGTTGCTCGGTTGCTCGGCGCTGTCAAAGAAGCCCAACGCGTCCAGGCGAATGTCGTCGAGCACCGCGCCGGGTCCGTTGATTGCATCGTCTGTCAGATAGGTGAACCGGATCCAGATGAGAGCTCCGACGTAATCCGATAAGTCAGTCGTCTCCTGGATCCACGATGGTGTTGGTCCAGAGCCGCTGCGGCCCGTGTAGCCGACACCGAGGTTGTTGCCGGTTGTGTTGTCTCGGCTCATGCTCGGTGTCTCAATTATCTCCCATCGCGCTCCGCCATCGGTTGACACCGACACAAAGACGTAATCGTAGTCTTTCTCTGTGTCGTACCAGAGCGCGTAGCCGAGGCTGGCCGACGTTGCCGAGGACAGGTCGAACCTGCCAGTCATCGTCGCGACGGACTCATCAGCTCTTCCGGCGTACCACATGCCGTCGCCATCGTGGGGCGCCGTCCCCAGGACGGCCACGGTGGTTTGACCGTCGAATTGCACCTCGACGCGCCCCTGAGGTAAAAGCTCGTAATAGTTCGTCCCATACTGTGCCACTGAATCGGTGACGGATTGAGGGCTACTCAGCATCCGCGTTCGCACGGTGCCGGGTGTCGTGGTCGTGTACGGACGGCCGCCGACTCCCGTCCGCGTCCCTACCAGGTTGGCGACAGCCCAATCTCCAAGCAGACTTCCGAAAGATGAGGCATCCTCCCGTTCGAGATATGCGTCAAAGGCCCTGGGCCCGGGCTTCTGCCCGGCCAGCACCTCTGTCAAGGCACTCCGCCCGTACTGCTCCGTGAAGTAGCGGATGAACCACGACGCTGCCTGGTAACGCGCGCCGACGGACCCGGGTGCGACGTCGCTTGGAGGCCACGCGGTCAACTGCAGATCGGGCGACGCGGTGAAAGCCGCGCCCGGCATTCGACCGTCTGCCAGGATTGCGGAAACGAACTCAGCAAGACCCTCTTTCACCCAGGTGTCTTCGCCCCGATGCACATTTGCGTGGACAAGATGCGTGAACTCGTGTGCGATCGTCGCGAGGTATTGCGAGTTGCCTGGAACTACGGCCTTGAGGTTCACATAGACCATCTCTCGTTCGTTGGAGTACTGATGAACCAGGCGAGAATAGGAATCGCTGGACGTTTCGTACCCCGCCACGCCGGGAACGTCGCCATTGAGGATAGTGATGCGAGGGTCGTTGTCTATCCCCGGGAACAACTCACTTCCCACCAGGCGCCGCACTTCGGGGTAGATCCGCGTGTCGAAAGCATCGGCGGCTTCTCTCAGGGCTGAGTCCGAGACGGTGAAGCCCCGCTGCACGTACCAGTAAGCATGTCTGCCGACGATCCGCAATTCGGCTTCCACTTGGAAATGCTCGGGTGGTGACGTTCGAGATACCCAGAAGCTGTCCACGCGCCCTCTTGCATAGTCGGGCTGTGTTGGGTTGACGACCTGAGGAAGATTGTCGATCCCGCGATAGGCAGCCGCGATGCTCCTGAGGTCTCGGGGGATGGGCGCGGCTGACTCCACCGCTTGCCGCGTCTCCGCCGGTGCCAATCCAGAGGAAAGGGCTGCGCCCTGGGCGCCAAAGCTTGCGGCAATCGCCATTGCCGCGATGATCAGCCAGGCGGTCAAAGGCCGCACCCGTCGCCTCGGCCGTCCGGCATCGAGACCCCTTCCACACCTCATTCTAGAAGCATGGCGCGCGACTGCTGGAACGCTTCGGTTAGGACATCTGAACGGGGCTAGTTCGTACGAGCTGCGTTTGCTCCGCGGTCCGCCAGCGCGTAAATCTGTGTCGTGGAAATGTTCACATGTCCAAGAAGCTCTTTGAGGTCGCGCAAAGTTGTCCCGGTTCCAAGACGGTGGAGGGCGAATGAGTGGCGCAGCGTATGGGGGGTGATGGCAGCCGTGATGCCGGCCTGTCGAGCGCAATCCTTCATGATGAGCCAGAAGCCCTGGCGGGTGAGCCGCGTTCCGCGATGGTTCAAGAACAACGCATCCGCGTTATCGGCGACTCCGCGCGCGAGAAAAGGGCGTCCCTCACCGAGGTAGCTCTGAATCGCGGATACGGCGGGCTCGCCCATCGGGATCGAGCGCACCCGTCCGCCGCGGCCCCTGCACAGGACGATCCTGTCGAGGGTGTCCACATCCTTGAGATCTAGCGCCACCAGTTCACTCACCCGCATTCCTGTGTGATAGAGCAACGTCAGCATTGCGCGATTGCGCCGGTCGTCCGGTGATTCCATTTCGCTCGCGGATGCGAGCAGCGCTCGTACGTCAGACTCGCTAACCGCCTGGGGAATGGCCCGGCGGACTCGTGGCGAGTCGAGAGACAATGTGGGGTTTGATAGTACGAGTCCGACGTCCGACGCGTAGCCAAAGAACGACTTCACCGCTGCCACCTTTCGCGCAACTGTCGCCTGGGCGTAGCCCTTCTCGCGCAGATGAAGGACGAATCCAGCCACAGCACCCGAGTCGAGACCATCGATAGTAACGGGCTCGGCCACGGACTGGAAGCTTCCGTTTGAATGTTCCGAGACTAAGTACTCCTCGAACTGCCGCAAGTCGTTGTGGTAGGCCGATACGGTATTTGCGGCAACTCGACGCTGGTTTGCCATGTGGTGAAGGAACTTGTCAATGTCCTCGGTTAGCTTACCTGTCACGTAAGAACCTCCCGCACTCTCTGCGCGGCCCTCGATGGCCGCTCCGAACTGCTATCTGTCTAGAATCTTCTAACAATTACCGCTGAAAACGCGGTTGACGCACTCCTCGAGGCGGCTGTATGGCGCGTTCACGCGACCATTGCCACACGTTTATCCAACGTGGACGGCGGTACTCGGCTCCTTCGAGGATAAAACCTGGGATGCTCTGGATGATCTCGTTCCATTCGGCGGCATCTGCGCGAACTTTCAACGCGACGGCAACGGGAGAAAGCGACCGGATAAGTTCGTTGAAGAGTTGCTTTAGCATCCCCGCGTGCGGATGCTCGCCCTCGGTACCCGCGTCGCGAATCGTAAGCACGTCATCTACGCGCATATGCCAGTCCACAAAACCGGCGATGCGCCAGTCTCTTATCTTCGGATCGTATCGCTCGAGTAAGAGCAACTCCTCTCGTTGGATGGCCGCCCGGTAGCCTTCCCTCCGGCCCTTGCCGTCCGCATGAGAGAGTGTGGTTTGCGCGATTCCGCGTACAGCCAGGGCATCCGGATCGGCCGCCGTGCGGAATCGATAGGAGAGATCCTCCAAGGCTGCCTCTTTTTCTCAATCCCTGACCAGTCCGTTGCTTTCAGGCCAGAGTGACCGTTCTGGAGAAAAGACCAACAGGCAGGCCAACCGTCGGATTTTAGTAACTTCTTCTGTCTAGTTCTTCAGATTATCGGGGTTTTGCTCTCACAATTGCATCACCCGGTCACGAGAGGTCGTCACAGCGCAGTCACCGTCTCTACCCTGCCTAAGGATCCTTCGCTATGACCCCATGACCATCTGCCCGCGGCATTGTGTAACCGACGCCCGGACGGGTTACCACGTAACGCGTCACTGTTGCGGTTTCCCCCAGCTTACCGCGAAGGCGTGCCACGTTGACGCGCAGCAAGTGCGCCTCGTCCTGATATCCGTTCCCCCATACGCGAAGCAAGATGTCCTCTTGTGTCAATGTACGTCCAACGTTCTGTGCCAGGCATGCAAGAAGTCTGTACTCAGTAGGAGTGAGCAAAACTTCATTACCCGCGAGCTTGACAAGGTGTTGGGCGTAGTCGATCTCTATCTCCCCGTTGGACATTACGGCAGAATGACGATCCTCGCTGCCAAAGCTGGCTCGCCGAAGGGCAGACTGTACCCGGGCTAAGAGCTCGCGAGGCGCAAACGGCTTCGTGACATAGTCGTCGGCGCCTGCCTCGAGTCCCCGAACGATGTCGTGTTCGTCGTCCTTACCTGAAAGAATAATCACGGGAAGCCACGTGAACTCTCGAAGACGGGTCAGTACCTCGCACCCGTCCATCCCAGGCATGACGACGTCAAGAACGAGAAGCGCAGGTTCTTCAGTCTCCACGAGCTCTATTGCAGAAGGCCCGTCGGTGGCGCTGACGACTCGGTATCCTTGGAGCTCGAGGTTTCGCCGAAGCAGACGAATCATCTTTGGGTCGTCGTCCGCAATGGCGATGCAGGTGCCTTTTGCGCTCACTGGTTGCATGTGCCCCTCCGGTGTGCGATTCGATTCATCCGCTGTCGCGGAGCGTGTCGGTGGTTTGAAGTCGCCGTGGACGACTGCTTTCGTCGTCTTCAGTCGTATGAGCCCGAGTAACCGTGAAGGCAAACGTGGTTCCGATACCTGGCTCACTTTCGACCCAGATGCGTCCACCGTGTGCCTCCACAATCCCCTTCGAGATTGCAAGCCCGAGCCCGCTGCCTGCGACGGCAGCCGTCGATGCTTCGCCTGCCCGATGAAACGGTCGGAAGATGCGGTCCCACTGATGACGGGGAATTCCAACCCCGGCGTCGGACACGGTTATGGTGGCCTCCTGGCGTCCGGCGCTCACCCCGATGTGCACGGGGCCGCCCCTTGGGGAGTACTTGACGGCGTTCTCGATGAGATTGTGGATCACTTGGCGGAGCCGACGTCCGTCAGCCATCACTATCAGATCTCCTGGTGCATCCATCTCAAAATTGTGAATCGGACTGTGGATCGACGCGCACGTGAACTGGCTGCAGGTCGACGCGGAGTACGCCAGCGTCGATCTGCGACAGATCGAGAAGGTGCTCGATCAGGTCTCGCAGGCGATCGGCCTCCTCCTCGATGGTGTGCAGGAACTCGACCTGCTCCTCCGCTGAGAGTTCGTCCCGTGACTCCACGAGAGTGTTTGCGTAGCCTTTGATATTCGTCAAAGGTCCGCGCAGATCATGAGAGACCGCATTGAGGAGGTCGGTCTTCATGCGGTCCAGTTCACGGTAGGTCGAAACCTTGCCGGACTCCTCCAGCAAGCGCAGGTTGCGGATCGCCACGGCTGCCTGGTTGGTGAGCGCCTGGACGAATCGCTCATCGCTGGGACCAAAGGGCACACCGTCCCCCCGATAGATGTCTACGGTGCCTATGAGGAGCTGGCCGTGGTGCATCGGCTCGTTCATATGGACGATCTGCGCGACCGGGGCGTCATTGCGATCGGGCAGCCTCGCGTGAAAATGTACGACGGGCGTAACGCTTGGGCGTCCGTTGGCGTCGGCCAGACAAACCGACCCTCGGTCGAGGTTCGTGTACGATCGTATGGATTCCAGCAGTTCCCACGCGATGTCTTTGACCGTTCGCGCGGCAACCGCCTGAGTTGCAAAGCGGTGCACGAGTGTCGATTCACGCAGCTTATCCGCGAGCTCATGGTAGAGCTCGACGCGGTGTAGTGTGCCTGCTGCTTGAGCCGCGATTACGGCCGCCTTTTGCTGGTCGAACTTGCCGAAAGGCCGACCGCCACGCTCGCGCACCAGGACGAGCACGCCGATAACTGCTCCCTCGCGTCTGACCGGCACGGCGAGAAGTGGACCTGCGACCAGTACGGTGGCGAGAAAGCGATCAAACCGCGCGCCTAGCATCGTAACGTCGCAAGCCTCGGCAACTCCGGTGCACA
>JAERMM010000274.1 GCA_016844585.1 Chloroflexota bacterium
CGGGCCAGTCATGTGGTCTTTACCCCTCGATTCGGTCGGGGAATTATAGCGAGCGGACCGCCCTCACCCGCCGTGCGTGGCCAACCGGTACCTGTGCCCGTTCTCTCGGTTGGTCTGCCCTCGTCCACGAGCGGCGGGGACAAGCCCAGCGTTACCAGATCCGACTGCTTTTCGGCAGCCTTAGGCCAGCCCCTGCTGGCGAGCGTAGGTGGTTCCGTCCGGCACGTGTGCATCGATGAAGCCGCGCTGGCGCTCGGCGCACTTGTTGCAGTTGCCACAGTGCTGCTGGCCTACTGGCCGAATGCAGGAGAACGTCAGGTGCAGAGGCAGGCTGGCGCCAAGGCGGACCACATCTACCTTGTGCATGCCGCCAAATGGGCGCTCGATGCGGATCTGCGTGCCCATGCCGGCGCCCATGGCCTGGCCGAGCCCCAGGAAAAAGCCTTCGGTGGCGTCTGGAAAGGGGTTGCCTGCCAGGACGCCAATCGCGATCCGCTGAATGTCGTTGAGGGCGCAATAGACGGCAGTTTTGGCCATGAGGATGATGTTGCGCCCTGGCAGGTAGACCGCCTCGTCCGGCGCGTCATACGACGGGGCATCTTCAGTGCCTACACTCCAGTGATCGTGATAAACGTCTCCAAGAGGGATGGAGAGGGAACGGACCGGACGGAGACGCGGGTCTGGAATCGCATCGAGAAAGCGGTTGAGCCACTCTCTTTCGACCGACTCCCAGACCATGCCGGTCTGGACGTACACCGGCTGAACCTCAGACCCCTGCTGGAGCATGTGCCAGACCAACACGGCGCTGTCAACGCCACCACTCACAAGGACGCAGACGCGCGAAGGGTCTAGTGGGTTAGATGGCATGCGCGTCGCCTTCTATCCATTGAGCCGTTCGGGCAAGCCACCCCCACCCCAAGCCTCCCACGTCGAGGGGGCGGGAGTTGTTGTCGGCTCGCCCCTTGAGGAGGAGGGTTAGCGGGATGGGCGTATCACTCAGAGTGACTCCGGGGCAAATGCGCGGCGGGGGACAAGCCCCCGCCCTACCGGAACGACGGAACCACAACGGCGATAACCCTGAAACGCGCAACTTTACTCGCGTCCCCCCCATCATGCAAGATAGTTCTCGATATGGAGCTCAAGGGTCGTACCGCTGTCGTCACTGGCAGTGCCGTACGCGTCGGCCGACAGATCTGCCTCGAGTTGGCACGCCGCGGCGCAAACGTGGTCGTTAACTACCGCTCATCGGCGGGCGCGGCAGCCACTCTGGTCAGCGAGATGGTCGAACTCGGTGTCGGCGGGCTCGCCGTGCAGGCTGACGTCTCAGTTGGTCAGGACGTTCGCTCGCTCGGCGAGGCGGCGCGGGCCGAATTCGGACACGTCGATGTGCTGGTAAACAACGCGTCGGTCTTTCCACGAACGCCGCTCGCCACCCTGACCGAGGAGCAGTGGGACGAGTCGATCGGGGTGAACCTGAAGGGGCCGTTTCTCTGTTCGCTCGAATTCGGCCGGCGCATGGCTAGCGCCGGCGAGGGAGTCATCGTCAACCTATCGGACTGGGCAGCCCAGCGCCCTTATATCGACTACCTGCCCTACCTGGTTGCCAAGGGAGGCATCATCACCATGACCAAGGCGTTCGCCAAGGAGCTGGCGCCACACGTCCGGGTGAACGCCATTGCGCCAGGCCCCATCTTTCCACCGCTCGACTTAGACGCAGAAGAGATCGAGGAGTCGCGTGCCGGCACACTGGTCGGGCACTGGGGCTCTCCCACGGACATCGCTCGCGCGGTGGCCTTTCTGATCGAGGGCTCCGATTTCATCACCGGGGTCGTCTTGCCAGTTGACGGCGGCCGACTCGTCGTCTGAGCGGAGGACTTGGTGTACCGAGTCACAACCGAAATCCAGTTTGCCTACGGTCACAGGCTGCTGAACTACGACGGCAAGTGCGCACATCCGCATGGGCACAACGCGCGAGTTGAGATCGAGCTGGCATCTGAGACGCTGGACTCGACGGACATGGCAGTGGACTTCACGCTACTCAAACACCGCATCCAGGAGTGGGTGGACGCGCACATCGACCACAAGATGATCCTGCGCGAAGATGACCCGCTGGTGCCGATGCTGCGCGGGCTTAACGAGCCCATGTACATCATGGGGCAAAACCCGACAGCCGAGAGCCTGGCCAAGCTCATCTTCGACGTCGCCAGGGACGCACAATTCCCGGTTGTGCGGGTGCGTTTCTGGGAATCGCCGTCGTCCTTTGCGACGTTTGAACCTTCAGTTGGTACTGCCGGCGCGACCAAATCCGTTGTCAGCGCGTCGTGAGCCGGGGGGCTCACGCCTGATCGCTGACCAGCATGGCGGCGCCGCGGGACGACCCTCACCCTAACCCTCTCCCAGAGGGAGAGGGAACAACGACGTCGGAGGAAAGATGGAAGAACAGGTTGAGTTCCCCCAGCGCATCCTGGTGGTCGCGGCGCATCCGGACGATGCCGAGTTCGGCTGCGGCGGGACCGTCGCCAAGTGGGTGAAGCAGGGCGCGACCGCCTTCTATCTGATTTGCACCAACGGCGACAAAGGGTCCGACGAGGCGAACATCTCGTCGGAAGATCTCGCACGCGTGCGTGACACCGAGCAGCGCGCCGCCGCTGCCGTGATCGGCGCCAGCGAGGTCACGATCCTGCCGCGACGGGATGGCGAGCTGGTATACAGCATCGACCTGCGCGGCGACGTGGTGCGCTGGATCCGAGTCTGGAAGCCAGAGGCGGTCTTCACACACGACCCGTCGGTCATCATTACGCCGACGGGACGCATCAACCACGCCGACCACCGCGCCACCGGGGCGGCGACCGTCGACGCCTACTATCCGTTCTCACGAAGCCCGCTGCAGTATCCTGAGCAGATCGCCGAGGGGCTGGAGCCGCACACGGTGATGGACCTGTACCTGTGGGGCGCCAACCCGCCGGACGTATGGGTAGACGTGTCCGATACAGCCGATCAGAAGGTCGCGGCTCTGCGTTGCCACGCCAGCCAGTTCGGCGACTTTGAGCGCACGCGCGTGTTCGCGAAGGACCGCCTGAAAGCTGTGGGCGAGGAACACGGCGTCGCGTACGCCGAAACGTTTCGAAGGGTGAGCGCGCGAGGGTAGGAGACCCCGCTCCCTTCTGGGAAGCGACTCCGCTTCGGGTTCCTCCCTACGGCCGGGACCCTTCCGGACGGTAGGTGCCGAAGCTCCAGAGGTTACGTTCAAGGTCACGGGCCGAGTACTCGACAGCGCCGGAGTCCGTCTCGTTCAGCTCGCGGACAATAACTGCTCCGGCTGCCCTCGCTCGTTCGTAGTGACGCTTCACATCGTCGATGCAGACGACAACGGTACGTGGCACGAGTATGATGGGCGTAGGCCGCGGCCACCAGAGCCGGGCTGCCACCATGTCACGGCCGGCGTTTTGGAGGTTCGCTCATGCGATGTATCCGACCTGGGCCACGCGCAGTCGCCCTCTGGATGGTCGCCCCCGCTCTCGTGCTAGCAAGCTGCATACCGTCGCCAGCCGCGGCCCCTTCACAACCTGGAACGCAAGACTCGGGACCCCAGCAGTGCACGAACATCCAGGTCTCGGCGCTGGGGTCCGAAGAAGCTCCGGACTTTGCCGGGTATGGATTCCCGCGGGTTGCGGCGACTCAAGGCTTCGTTCCGGGCGCGGAGAGTACGATCAACGCCCCAAACATTACGTTGACCCTACCGGCCGACATGTATACGGAACCGCTGATTTTCGAGCTCCTGGTCAGTGACCCTGAGCCGTGGCAGGCGTGTGTACCAGCGGGCCAGGTGGTGATCGCTCCATACGCCTATCGTGTCCGAGAGTCGGCCACCAACAAACCGGTCGGTCGCTTCGACAAACCAGTGGCCGACCAAGCCCCCAACCGCGGAAATCAGCTCTTCGGGAATTTCGGTGGAGGGGCAGAACCTCAAAGTGCCCAACGGAACGGCGAGGCGCGGTTGGTTTGTGACAGTCCCTGGGGGCTAGTTCTGTGAGCCGGTGGATCGAACAGCGTCGCCCGCTCATCGATGCATTTGGCGTAGCGGCCTTCGCGCTGACGCCGCTGGGCATCCTCTCCTGGTTGCTTACCCACCCGCGCCAAAACTTCGAAGTGCTGGTCCCCCGCGACCATTTCATGATTGTTACGGCAGTCTCATTTCTGGCCGTATTCGTCGCAGTGCTCGTCGTCCGTTCGGCCTTCCAGATCGGTGAATTCCGCTCCCTGCTGCTGGCCCTCGGGCTAATGATTATGGCCGGCCTGTTCGGCGTCCACGGATTGACCACACCGGGGATCCTTGTGCACGGGAGCGTCGAGGATTATGGGGGGACTGTTACCGGCCTCAGCGCCTACCTCAGCATTTTCATCGCGGCGATCTTCTTTGCCGCTCGTGACTTGCTTCCGCCGCGAATCGCCAGGCAAGTGGTTAGCCGCCCTCGGACGCTGACGCTCGCGGTCGGGGGGCTTCTCGCGCTCTACGCGGCGGTGTCCGTGTGGCAGCCGCACTTCCTGGGGAGCATTGCGCTCGCGAACCCACCCGCCTCCCATGCTATTACGCTCTTCGCGATCGCGATGCTCGGGTATTCAGCGTGGCACGACGCTCGGTTGTATTTGGTGCGGCGCCGACCCGTCGACGGGGCCTCGGCCCTGGCGCTTATCTGGCTGGCGGACGCCCAAATCGCGATGATCCTGGCTCCTCCCTGGACCCTCGCCTGGTGGGAGTACCACGGACTCATGCTGGGCGCCGTGCTGATTGCGCTAGCGGCAGAGCTCATCGAGTTGGACCGGCGCCGTAACCTCGATCGATTTCTGCCTTCATCGCTCGTAGACAGTGTGATGTCGGGACGGATGCCTTCCCTAGGTGGCGAGCGCCGCGAGATCACGATCGTATTCGCCGACTTGCGAGACAGCACGGCGCTGGCCGAGAGCCTGGAGCCGGAAGAGATGGCCGCCTTGCTCAATGAGTTCCTGGGAGCCGTTGCCGGAGAGATCGCGCGTTTCGAGGGCACGCTCGACAAGTTTCTCGGGGACGGATTGATGGCATTCTTCGGCGACAACCCTGGGCACCTCGATCACACCGAGCGCGCCGTTCGTGCGGCGTTTGGCATGCAGCAGCGCATGCGACAGCTTCAGGCTGGCTGGGAAGCGGAGGGGCGCGCACCACTCGGCATGGGGGTCGGTATTGCGCGGGGGGTGGCGATCGTGGGGACCACGGGTTCAGCCAGCCGCATGGACTTCACGGCGATCGGGAGCCCAGTCAACATAGCCTCACGCCTGACTGCGCTGGCTCAACCTGGTCAGATCCTTACAACTCGCAAGACATATTGGCACGTGCTCCACAATGTCGTTGGGGTTGCCAAACCGCCGACGACGATCAAAGGCTTCTGTCAGCCGCTCGAGGTCGTCGAACTGGTTGGGACGCGGCTCGTCCCCCTCGAAGAAGAGGACGTGGCTCCGAGCCCCTTTTTTCAGACGGTGACCCGAGCCCTAAGCGACGAGGCATTCAGAAGCTCGCTCCTCGGCGAAGGGAGAATGCTTCCCGGCGGCATAACTCCGCAGGAGCGGGACGCCGTCCGCGAGATTGGCTCCCTGATGGACTGCCCGCTCTTCTCGGGAATCCCTGCTGAGGAGGTCGGCGCGTTCGTCGTTCTCGCGGCCGTGCGAAACTATGAAAAAGGGAGCACGGTCGTGCGCCAATCCGCTGAAGAGGACGAACTGTACGTGATTCTCCGGGGCCGCGCCGAAGTTTTCGTTCTGAATTCGTCGGGAAGCGAGCAACGAGTCGCCACTCTGGAGCGCGGCGAAGTGTTCGGCGAAATAGCTCTGCTCTTCGACACGGTCCGCACGGCCTCAGTCCGAGCCACTTCACCGGTCACGCTTCTAGCGGTGCATCGCGACAACTGCTACGAAGTCCTCCGTCGCACACCTGTCCTGCGAAGCAGGATCGAGAACGTGGCCAGGAGCCGCATGACCGAATCGTTCCCTGTTCGCTTCGCGACCGCGAACGAAGCCCAAGTCGTCTGAGTCGGGCGCGCCCTCTACATAGGCCAGATATCCTCGCCGCAGGCCTCGCCTGCTCCGTGGAACGGGGACAAGCCCCGCGCCCAGGGAGAGATTTCGGCATTCCAGTTCGTCCGTCGGCGGTCGGATGGACAGCTCAGAAGTAGAGCTATCGTTGGGTCACGACGAGGTTGTCAAAGCGCCCTGTTGTTCCGGAGCCACCAACTTCGAGAGCCATTCGACCCCGTGTGTACGTGGGGTCTTGTGCCGAGCCCACCTGGGTGCCGTTGATGACGGCCGAGATCGTCGAACCAACGCAGTGAAGCTCGATGCGGTTGACGGCGTCGCCGGTTCGGATCGCCGACGAGCTTTGCTCGAGCATTCGAAAAACCCCACCTCCCCTTTCAATGCGCACAATTCGGAACATCTGGCCGTCAGGATAGACCCTCAGTCGGTAGCCGTAGTTGGTGTCCGCCGCAGTAGTCGGCAATCGGCACACGACTCCCCCGCTGCGGGCATTCGATGGGCCTCCGTAAACGCGGACATCTACCGCAAGGGAGGCATCGGCCACAGTAACCGGCACAGGTACCGACACGACGACATCGCCCCGCTCAGGGTTTCCGTTGATGATTTCGTACTCCCCATTGATATAACCGGTAGAACGGTTGAACGAGCCCAGGCCCACTGGCAACCGGGCTTGGGCTGCGTCATCGAAACTGTCGCTCAGCAGTACAGCGCCTGGACCCGCGGGGGCAGCCGGCGTTGGCGTGACGGCAGGGGCAGCAGTTGCTGGGGGTAGGGCCGTCGGACCCACCGTGGGCTGCACATCCTGTGGCGTGTCGGCTGGTGCCGGCAGTGATTCGGTTTCGGACTCCACCGGCGAACCATCAGACGGAGGAATAATGTCCTCCTGCGCGAAGGCTGGGACAAAGAGCGCACAGCAAAGAATGGCGGCTACAAGGGAATTGGACACGTGCATCTTCTACTCCTGCTGACGGGAATGGACCGATAGGTCACTGGCGCGCCATTTGTACCACATGCACCGCCAAGTTGATCATCGACCTCGCCATTTCCGCTGAATAATCGGGATGAGCTGACTGGAATGAAGAATTCCTCATGACTGGGAACGGTACATGAGGGAAGCTCTTGAAGTAAGCGGTACGGGGCCTGAAGCGCCTCGCCGAAAGGAGCCAACATGGGTGACAAGGGCAAAGGCAAGGAGTCAGGCGGCGCTAAAAAGCCAAAGGCGCAAAAAGAGCGGCACCGGCCACATGAAGAGCGAGCGCGAGAGGCTCTGAAGAAAACCGTCGCTTGAGACGCCACGCGGCCGCGGCCGTTCGCAAGAATGGCGCTAC
>JAERMM010000061.1 GCA_016844585.1 Chloroflexota bacterium
CCGCTGGTCGAGGCTCGCCTTGCGCACCGCCTGGTAGGCGTACGAGCGCTCCGTGTACTGCTCGCGGCGCAGCTCGGCGATCTTTGGAATCGCCTGGTTGTGGGTCTCGTGCTCGTTCGACGCCAGGTAGAGCGGCAGGATAGTGTCCTGATAGTCGCGCCGAATCTCCGCCATCGTCGGCGCGAGGTAGAGGTCTCGATACACCGCGCGGCTGCCGGCGGATGGTTGCCAGCCGCACTGTTGCTCGGCATACCCCTGATAGTAGTCAAAGATCTCGTTGGCCTGTGGGATCGTGCCCTGCACGACAAGTCCCACATGGTTCCTCGCCGCCCATTCCAGACCTTCTGCGCTCCCGGCCACCGTCCACACGGGCGGATGGGGCGCCTGAAGTGGCCGTGGGACGATCGCGACGCAATCGTAGTCGTAGTGCTGGCCGTGCCACTCGAAGGGGTTCTCGTCGGTCCACGCCCGCAAGATAAGATCGTAGGCCTCCTCGAAGCGCGAGCGCGACTCCTTTGCCGAGACGTTCATCGCGTAGTGTGCACTCGCATTACCACGCACGAAACCGGCTACGAGCCGCCCGTCCGAAAGATTGTCGAGCATGGACAGCTCTTCTGCGAGGCGAACGGGATGGCCGTGCAGCGGCAGGCAGTTGCCCATGAGCACGAGCTTGATCTGCTCGGTGTTCTGGCTGGCGGCAGCGACCAGGAGATTCGGGGACGGCGTCAGGTTCACCGAGTGCAGCTCGGTGAAGATGATGCCGTCGAAGCCAAGCTCGTCCGCATGCCGAATGTGGCGCATCCTATCGCGGTAGAGCGTGCGACCGACCTCCCGGTCCCACATCCACCCAGGGATCGGAAAGCGACGCGCCTCCTCATCGCCGGGGCAGTGGTAGCCTGAGGTCTGACGGATCCAAACCTGCATACTGACTCCCTCCAGATCTTATGGCCAGGCGATGCCGATTCCCAGGTCTCTCGCGCGCCGATATGCCACCATGGGAACGGCCACATCCCAGAGTGCCGATCCGGCCGAGCAGAACGTCACCAGCTCGTCGGAGTTCTGGCGGCCTGGCGCACTGCCTGTGAGCACATCCTTGAGCTCGGTAACGTAGCCCTCGGAAATACGACCCTCCCGCCGCAACGTCGCAAACGGCTCGCGAGACGGATCGTCGAACGTGCGAGCCAGCGAATCGGTGAACACCCGAGAGTCAAGGATGGTCGCCGCGTCGACCTCATTCGTTCCACAGGAGACGACCGTAGCGCCAGGCTCCAGCCAGGCGCGATCCAGGACGGCGGAGGACGCAGACGTAATGATCAGCACGATGTCGGCCCCCTGCACCGCCAGTGGCGCGGAACTGCACGGCTCGACGGCCACGTTTAGCATCGCCGTCATCTCGCGCGCAAACGCTTCACGGTGCTCGGCTGTGGGGCTGTAGACGCGCACGCGTCGCACCTTCCGAACCGCGCACACCGCTGCGAGCTGGCCCGGCGCCAACTCGCCCGAGCCGAGCATGGCGACATCGCCCGCTTCTGGGTTCGCGAGGTTTCGAATCGCCACGCCGGTGGGTGCTCCGGTACGCACGACGTTGAGGTGGCCGTCTTCGATGAGCGCAACCATCGCCATGTCGGCGTAATCGAAGACAGCCGTGGCGCCATACGGACGAGTCTGCCGTGGGCCATCACCCCCTCGCGCCAGGGTGCCGTAGAACCGCACCGCGGCGCCCATGTTCTCGACGATGCCGGGCAGCGTCACCAACGTGCGACCGCGACCGTGATCGGGCAGTTGATTCAAAGCAATCCGCGGATGAAGGGCCGCTCCTCCTCGTCCTTCTATTCGCGTTGCCTCTTCGACTGCGTCGACAGCGTCCAACATGCACGTGCGTAATGGCAGCGCTTTCCGCGCTTCCTCGTCATTCAGAATCAACATCGATCATCCCTGAGCTGGGGCGACATCTCAACCTTCGCGCCGCGGGCGAGCATATCACACGCGCACGCACTCGACAGTTCGACCACTCGCTCAGGCGACCGCCTGGACCTCGGAAGGCAGAACCAGGACCCGGCGGACGAGGCTACTCGCGTAGTCGATGAGCACCACCGCCGCCAGGGTGACGAGAAGCGCGGTCATCAGCCTGGAGTACTGGAGCATCTGGATGTAGCCGAGAAGATAGAAGCCGATACCACCCGCGCCCACCAGCCCCATGATCGAGGAGGCGCGCACGTTGTACTCAAACATGAATAGGAGTTGTGACAATACCACGTTGCCTGCCTCTGGAATGATGCCGTAGCGCGCCAACTGCAGGCGTCCAACCCCCGCACTGCGGACGGCCTCGACCACTTCGGTGTCGACGCCTTCGAACGCCTCGTAGAGAAGCTTGCCGAGATAGCCAAGCGAGTAGAGGGCCACACCAAGCGCCCCCGCTGCCGCGCCAAGACCAACCGCGACGACAAAAATGATCCCCCACAGCAGTGATGGAATGGTCCTCACTGCTGACAGAATCAGACGAGTGGGGACCGTCACCATGGGCGGAAAAAGCGCTCGGGTCGCCGCCAGGGCCATGGGAACCGCCAGGATAAATCCGAGAAGCGTGCCCACGATAGCAATTTGCAGCGTCTCCACGAGCGCCCGCCCGAGGTTCGGCAGAACGCTGAGGTCGGGAGGGAACAGGGCGCTCAAGAAGACGCCCAGATTCAGCGTTCCTCGTCCCAGGCGCTCGGCATCGAGCAGCCCGACGCTCGCCAGCGCCCACAGGAAGACGCCGAGGATGATGACGCTGAACAGACGGCTTCGCTCGAAGGTCCCACTCATGAGCTTAACGCGGCGGTCATGTCGTCCTCGGTGACGTCGGCGGCATTCGCCTCCAGCACCTTCTCGCCGGCTCGAAGAGCTACGACCCTGTCGGCGTACCCACCCACCAGCTCAACCTGGTGGGTTGCAATGAGCAACGTCACGCCTTCGTCGGCGATGCCCCGCATGATCCCAAGGATCTCGCGGGCCGTCACCGGATCGAGCTGCGAGGTGGATTCGTCGGCGAGCAGCACTCGCGGCTCTTGCATCAGCGCACGCGCGATGGCTACGCGCTGGCGCTCACCGCCGCTGAGCGATTGCACTCGCTCCATGGCTTTGTGGCCGATTCCAAGGGATCGCAAGCGCTGGTGGGCAAGATCCATCATGTCGCCGGGGAACCAGCCGAAAAAGCTTGGAACGACCCCGAGCCGCCAGAGCGCGCCGACGAGAGTGTTCTCGAGGACCGACCGGCTGCGCACGAGCCCGAGCTGCTGCGGAATGTAGGCGACGCGATGGTCAAGGCGCGCGCGCGCCGCGTTGGGCACAGGGTCGCCGAGCAGACGAAAGGTCCCTCGCTGGATGGGCACCAGCCCCTTGGCCAGCTTGAGCAGCGTTGTTTTCCCGCTCCCGCTCGCACCAACCAGCATCGTGGTCTGGCCAGCGCTCGCGCGGAGGCTTACCCCACGCAGCGCCTGTAGCCCCTTCCCATATGTGAACCACAGGTCCTGTGCCTCGAGGGTGGGAGCGCTGGGAGGCGCCTTACGGTGGGCCGGCGGAGCGATCAGCGCAGACGCTCGACGAAGGCAAGCTGCGTCCGCTCGAGATATCCATTGAGCGACGCGAGATGCTCTTGTGTGGTGGTCGGCGTAAATCCGACGAATATCCCAGAGATGAACTTGCGCATCATCGGCCGATACTCGGGACGCCCCAGATCCATCAGCGCATCGCGCAGAAGGGTGCGTGTGGGATCCACAAGGTCCTTCGAGAACACGACTCCGTGCGACGGGATCGGCCCCTGCGTTTCGATAACGCGCGTGTTGGCCAGCACGTCACGATAGAGGCTCTCGGCGACGTCGCCTGCGATCACGGTCGCGTCGACCTGCCCGTTCTTCAACGCTTCCCAGCCCTGGGCATATCCGCCCGAGTAGATCACGTCGGAGAAGAACGCCTTCGGATCCGCCTCCTTATCGCCTGGGACCAGCCCCAGATCCACCAGTTTGGCCATAGGCGCAACGTATCCCGACGTGGAAAGCTGGCTCGGCATAGCTGCCTTCCGCCCCCGCAACTGGTCGAGGCTCGTGAACTCGCTGTCTGGGCGCACCACCCAGTAGGAATAGTAGTAGGGGGCCTCGGCCTTCTGATCGCCGATAACGACTTCCCGGACCTCAGCGAGTACGACCTCGGCCCCGGCATGTCGCTGAGCCAGCGCCGCCGGCCAGGCGCTCATGAATGCTGCTTGCGCGTGGCCGAACCGCATGGCCTCGATCACACCCGCGAACGTCGTCGGGAAGACGAGCTCGACCGGGCGCCCCAGCCGCTGCTCCAGGTAGGCGCGAAGCTCCTGCGCATCCGAGGTCAGCTGCTCTGGTGTATTCGTCGGCTGAACGGCGATTACGAGCCGCTGCTGGTTCTGTGCGAGGCTTGCCGCGGGTGAAGTGGCCGTAGGGCTGCTGCAGGCAGCCATAAGGCCCGCGATCGACAGGATCGCGACCGAGAGATTCGAGCGCCGCAGGGGGTTACGCATTGGACTTCTGCCCTTCACTCAAAGAGATTGTTATGTCACAACGTCCCTGATTAGCGCATCCTGATCAGGAGTCTTAGTCTACACTTCAGCCACGATTACCGCAAGTCCAATCAGTGTCGGACGCTATCGCTAAATTCCGGTTCGACCGTGGTGGAAGCCACGATTATGAGGGCGGCTGGCTCCGGACGGTCGAGTCAGCCAGCCGCGTGGTGGCCGGAATCCGCTCCCAGTAGTGCCGCCAGTCGTCGGCATCTGGAAGCATGTCGCCGCGCGCGATGAGCGTCGGAACCTCCGGCCGATTCGGCGCTCGGAGCACGTGGAGCGGGTCGTCTCCAGCTTCGACCGCGTCCATCGCGGCCAGCAGCAAGGTCCGTCCGGCGGCCACCGCGACGTCGGTCCTACCCAGGTGTTCTTGGGTGCGGTCCTGGATCGGGCCCTCGCCCTCAGTTGCGCACATGTCCTGGGCCTGGAACGCTCTCCCAAGCCCGGCGAAGCTGCGCTCTTTCATCTCTTCACGATCCTGAAGGTAGCGGTTCGCCCTGCTGCGCTCGATCCGATAGTCGGCTCGCACCGCGTTCCGTTCGCCGGCGACCTCGGTGAGGTCCATCGGTCGCTCCTGGCGGAACTGGATCACGAACTTCCAATGATGCGTGTCGTCGATCGGCACGTGCCAATTGCAGGTGTAGCCATCGTTGCCCCCAGCGCTGAAAGCACACAGGTTGGGGAGAACGAAGTTCGTCAGCCGCACATAGGTCTTGTCCGCATCCAGCTTGCGCAGCTGGTAGATGCGCAGACCGTAGTCCGTCAGCTCGACGTCCAGACTCGGCACGTTGTGAGCCGCGATGTAAGTGGTAGCGTGTGGGCCTGGCTCGTTGTAGCGGTGCAGGAACGGCGTGTGGCACGGATCGTAGTTGCCTTCGTTCGCCTGCAGGAAGTTACATGCGTGCAGGATCTTGCTGTTGTAGCGGTGCGTATCAGACGCCGTCAGGAAGGGATAAGCGGGAAGCAGCGGTGGCTCTCCCGGACCCAGGTAAGCAAGGACCATTCCGCCGGCCTCACGGCATGGGTAAGCTCGATGCCGTATGCGCTCGTGGAACGTGCTGCCAGCGGGCTCGCCGGGCTGCTCGACGCAGCGACCATTCACGTCGTACAGCCAGCCGTGGTAGATGCAGCGCAGCCCGCCATCCTCGATACGCCCGTAGCTCAGGTCAGCCCCCCGGTGCGCGCAGTGCAGGCCAAGCAGCCCCGGCCGGCCCTGGTCATCCCGGAACAGCACCAGGTCTTCACCCATCAGCCGCACCGGCAGCGGCGCGCCTCCCGCGGGCAGCTCCTCAATGAGCGCGACCGGCTGCCAGTACCGGCGCAACAGCTCGCCCATCGGCGTACCCGGGCCAACCCGTGTCAGTCGGTCGTTCGCTTCTTGTGTCAGCATGTCGCTCCCAGCTCGAAGTGCAGAACCCTTATACGGCGAAGTGTCTCTGCGAATCGTTGCGCGCGAGCATAGCACGTCAGACCGCAGCCGAGTATCATCGCCGCCGACGCGACTCTGCTTGGCCTGTCATTCCGAGGGGAGCGAGGAATCCGCAACCAGGCGAGAGCCATATCCAGCGGATAGCCTCCACAATGGCAGGTCGCCCTCAACGCGGGCAAAGACCACCCAAAAGGGGATGGCAGACACGCGCGGGCAAATGGCATTCTTGGGTGGCTAGGATTAATGTTACCCAGGAGTGAAGCCGATATCCTCTCTTTGTGCCTCCGCAGCCGGTAAGAGGCTGCGGCGATGACGTCGGAGCCCAATGACATCACGCGGCGCGCACTGCTCAGCCGCGTCGCGGTGGCGCTCGGCGCATTCCTCAGCGCGGCGCTGGGAATTCCTGTCATCGGGGCAGCGATCTCCCCGGCGGGGCGTCGCGAAGAGGCGCCGTGGATCACGCTCGGGCCGCTCAGCGGATTCGCGATCGGCGAACCGCGAATGGTGCAATTCGGCATCAGCCGACCCGATGGCTACCTCACGACGAATTCACCTCGATCAGTCTGGGTCTATCGACCGGACGCGAACAATCTGCTCGTATACAACGCCCGATGCACGCACCTTGGCTGCCTGGTGAACTACCGATCCGAGTCTGCGTCGTTCCTTTCCCCCTGCCACGGCGGCGTTTTCGCCGCCAGCGACGGCCACGTGGTTGACGGTCCTCCACCTCGTCCGCTCGACCGGCTCGATCACCGTATGGATGGAGAGGTTCTTCAGGTCCAATACCGGGATTTCCTGGTCGGCGTGCCGAACCAGGTCGCTCTCTAAGCGCCGGTCCGAAATGGTGAAGCGCTCGCTGTCTCTCGGCCAGTGGCTCGAAGACCGAGCCGGGGCCAGCACGCTTGCCCGTGTCGTCCTCTTCCGCAACGTGCCGTTGGGCGTGGGAGTTCTCTACACGCTCGGCTTCGCGGCTGCCTTCGTTTTCATGGTCCAGCTCCTGACCGGCGTCGTCCTCGCCCTCTACTACGCGCCAACCCCGGACCACGCGTACGACAGCGTGGCGTACATCGGAGAGCGAGTGGCTTTCGGAAGCATTGTCCGCGGCCTGCACCACTGGGGATCGAGCGCGATGGTCGTCCTGGTGGTTGCCCATCTGGTCGTGGTCTTCACGCTGGCCGCCTACAAGCGTCCGCGGGAGGTTACCTGGCTTCTCGGAATTGGGCTTCTCGTTATTACCCTGGCGTTCTCCTTCACCGGCTACTTGCTCCCCTGGGACGAGAAGGCCTACTGGGCGACCAACGTCGGGACCAACATGGTGGGGACCGTTCCGTTCATTGGCGATTTCTTGTTGCGCGTGGCTCGTGGAGGAACCGAGCTGGGAGCCTCTACCCTGACCCGCTTCTACGCGCTGCACACGTTGATCCTGCCGGGCGCGCTGTTCCTCATCCTCGCCGGGCACGTTGCCCTGGTGATCTGGCACGGTGTCTCGGTCCCACCCAGCCTGTGGAACACCGAGCGAGAGGCTGCCGAGCGGCTGCGGGAAGCAGAATCCGCCCGCGGCTATCAGGTTGAGTCCGCCCGGTACGCCGTTTTCAAGCGCGCCGGCCGACCATTCTGGCCCGACGTCATCGCTGAGGATCTCGCCGTCGCCGTGGTGGTTTTCGTCGCACTGCTGATTCTCGCCCTCGCACTGGGGGCGCCACTCGAGGCGCCCGCCGATCCAACCAACACCTCCTACATCCCGCGGCCCGAGTGGTATTTCCTCTTCCTCTTTCAGCTCCTGCGCTATTTCCCAGGCCAACTGGAGTGGATCGGCGTCGCCCTCCTGCCAGGAATCGCGTTCCTTGCCCTGGTGCTGCTTCCATTTCTTGACCGAAGCACGGAACGGCGCCTGAGTCGGCGACCGATTGCGAGTACCATCAGCGTGCTGCTGGCAACGGGTGTTGGGTTCCTCACAACCTCGGCGTTGCTTTCGACGCCACCGGCCGTCGTAGAGGAGCGAAATACGCGATTGACCGCGGTGCAAATCGTTGGCCGCACCCACTACCGTCAGTTCTGCGTCTCCTGCCACGGCACATCAGGCGAGGGGAGCTCGGACGGTCCACCGCTCATCGACGTTGCAGCCGTACGTGACACCGCCTTTATGCACTCTTACATCGAGGAGCCACAGCGGATGGCCCGCTCGGCTCTGATGCCGGGGTTTATCGGCCAGATGAGCCATCAAGAGGTCGAAGAGACCGCACAATACGTGAAGACGCTTTCTGGGGCGTCTGGGGCGGCACGCTCATGAACATGCTCGGGGATCGGGCGGGCATCGCCATCGTGGTCGGGTCGCTCCTGGTAGGGGTTGGCCTTGCATGGCTGGCGTACCAGTTCACGACGCCGCCGACACCCGCGGACCGCGTCGTCGCGCCACCGCCGACGGCGGCCGTTCTGGAAGCGCTGGGAGTGGGCGCATCTGACCGTGGGGCCGGTCGACTCGCATTCAGATCGACCTGCCAGGATTGCCACGTGCAGGGGCGGCAGTCGTTTCCGGAAAGCGTTCGAAGCCGCCCGAACCTCGTTCAGGCGCGCGTCCGACAGGGCGGCGCGCAGATGCCGGCATTCGCCGCCGACCGCCTGCCCGACGAGACGCTGCGACACATCCTGGCCTACATCGGAACGCCAGCGGAGCCTGAGCCGAAACCAGCGCCGGAGCCCCGTGTTCGAGGCGTGAACTTCGAAGTGCTGGAGGCGTCCGGACTCCCCGGCGAGCGGCCCACCGTCCGTTTCCGCATCCGAGACGACTCCGGCGAAACCATCGCGCCCAACCAGATGTCCGCACTGAACCTCACGGTGGCGGGCCCGACCGTGGAGTACCGCTGGGCCCAACGCGAAGACGGCCGCTCGGCCGAGAGCCTGACGGACGGCTCAGCGCGCTACACCTTCAGGCAGGCTCTCCCGGACGACGCAGCGGGGACGTTCGCGGCCGCAACCGAGGGGTACCTCGAGCACGCGGCGGGTGTGGCCGGGCCCCAGCCAGTGCGCGACACCGGCTACAACGCTGTCTTCTACTTCGGGGTGACCGACCCGGTACCGGTGCCACACCGGACTGTCGTTCGCACCGAAAGCTGCAACCAGTGTCACGGAACGCTCGCCCTGCACGGGGGCACCCGCCGCAATACGGAATTCTGCGTGATGTGCCACAACGTCGCGAACAACGACGCGGAGAAGCGGCTCTTCGTCGGCGGCCCGATGCCGCCCGAGCCCATCCTGTTCCGCAACCTGGTTCATCGGATCCACACCGGCGAGGACCTCACCCAGCCGTTCGTCATCTACGGCGGCAACCCCGCCAACCCGCAGCCGGTGGACCTGCGCACCGTCCACCCGTTCCCGGCTGATCGCGCGAACTGCAACGTTTGCCACCAGCCGGGCACCGCGTTCGTGACCGGAGCGCTGGAGGCCCTGCCGCCGATTCGGATCGCGGTCGACGGGCAGGTCGTTCGCGAGATTCCACCCGTGACCGCCGCCTGCACCGGCTGCCACGACAGCGCGCGCGCCATGGTCCACGCCGCCAGCCAGACCAGTAATGGCGTCGAGTCCTGCGCTGTCTGCCACGGTCAGGGGCGGCCATTCTCGGTGACAACGGTCCACCGGATCGCTCAGGGCCCATAGTCCGCGCAGATAGAGAATGTTTCGACAGCACCGGCGGCTGCAACCGGCAGCAGGAGAAACGATGACCGCTCTGACCAGACGCGAACGGAGAACGCTGGACGCGATCGCCGCGCGCATCTTTCCGGCGACCGATACGCCCGGGGCAGTCGAAGTCGGGGCAGTCGACTACGTGGATCGCGCACTGGCCGGCGCATACCGCAGGCTGTTGCCACGCTACCGACGCGGCCTCGGCGAGATCGAGCGGCACTCGATCGAGACCATGAGCCGTTCGTTCACGGAGCTCGTGCCCGACGAACAGGACGCGGTGCTCCTGGACCTTGAAGCGGGCAGGCTGACCACCATTCGGGATGGCGCTGAGCTATTCCGAATCATCCGACGCCACGTGCTGGAGGGAGTCTTCTGCGAGCCACAATACGGGGGGAACCGTGACCTGGCGGGCTGGCGCCTGGTCGGCTTCCCAGGCCAGCAGCACGGATATGCCAACGCCTACATCAATAAGGTAGTCGACATTCCACCAATCGCGGTCGACTCGACCCAGACGGTGGAGTCGTGACTGAAGCTAATCGCGTCGCCGACGTCTGCATTGTCGGCGTGGGTGCCGTCGGCGGGATACTTGCGAAGGAGCTGGCCTCCGCGGGGCTCGACGTGGTTGGCTTCGAGCGCGGCCCGGCGCTGCAGCTCGAGGATTACGCGGCCCGCGATGCGATCCGCTTCGTCACGCGGCACGATCAGCTCGAATGGGTGCGCCACGATCCGATAACGTCACGCAAGAATCGTGCCGAACGAGCTTCCATTAAATACACGACCAGCCCGGCCAACGCCCTGGGTGGCGCGCTCCTGCACTGGACCGGGCAGGCCGCCCGTTTTCTCCCGGGCGACTTCGCCGTCTACACGAACGAGGTGGCCAGTGGGCTGGCGGAGCGGGCGGGCGCCGACCTGACCGGCTACGACGTGGTGGACTGGCCCGTCACCTACGATGACCTGGAGCCCTACTACAATCGCTTCGAGTGGGAGCTTGGCGTCTCGGGCCGCGGGGGCGCGAACCCATTCGCAGGCCACAGGAGCCACGACTATCCGCTGCCGCCGTTGCGGCGCAACGCGCGCGGAGAGCTGTTCGCGGCCGCTTGCGAGCGGCTGGGCTACCACCCATACGACTCCTCAGCCGGAATCCTGTCGCAGGACTACCAGCCTCCGGCGCCGTACGACACGCGCATTCCGCGGCGGCCGGCCTGCGTCTACTGCGGCCACTGCAACAACTATGGCTGCCACGTCCAGGCGAAGGCCTCCACGCTCTACACCACGATTCCAGTGGCCCTGCAGACCGGCCGCTTCGACCTGCGCACGAGGACCAGGGTGTTCCGCATCAACCACGATGGCTCGGGCGGCGCAACGGGCGTCTCGTACTTCGACGCCGACG
>JAERMM010000275.1 GCA_016844585.1 Chloroflexota bacterium
GTGTCGATCTCGGTGACGACGAAGGGAGCGGAGCCGCTCCGTGAAACGCCGAGCACCCACTCGACATACGCGGTCACGGAGAGACGTCTGGATCGGCCTGAGTGATTCTCGATAGTGAGGCGGGAGATCTTAATTGGGTCCTCGAGCGGTACGAACTGCAGGAGGTCGAGGGAGATTCCATGCGATGTGTGCTCGAAACGGCTGTACCCCTGGCCGTGGCGAGCAATATAGGGCCAGGCCTCCTCCCGGATCGGCAGCACTGTCGGGCTCCACAGTTCGCCACTGTCTTCATCCCGCACGTATATCGTCTCGCCCGGCGGGTCGCTGACCGGGTCATTCGACCACGGTGTGAGCTGGTTCTCACGGCTGTTGAGCGACCACGTATAACCCGAGCCCGCCTCAGAAACCTGGAAGCCAAAGGAAGAGTTCGCGATCACGTTGATCCAAGGCGCTGGCGTCCACTGTCCCTCGCCTAGAATGGTCACATACTCACAGCCATCCGCAGCGAAGCCACCGAGGCCGTTGAAGAACTCGAGGTCGGGCCGCGGCGGCAAGGCATCCAATGGCTTCATCGCGGGCAGACGGCGCGCGAGTGGAACCAAATCGGCCTCGGATCGCGCCTGACGTACGACCTGCTCGGCCAGGGTGCCGCGGCGGCTCAAGAGCACAGCGCGCGCGGCGGTCTGGAGCAGGATGCGATCCTCAGCCGAAATGAGATCTCCCCGCAGAATAAACACGCTGCCTGACGGTTCATTGCCCTCATGCCGCAAGCGCGACTGGCTGGTCCGGAGCTGAGCCTCCAAAGAGGCCTGGAGATCTGGGGCGTAGGATGGGGCCTGCTCGTTCAGGATCACGAGATCGACTGCCAACTGCTTCATCCGCCAGTATTCGTGGGCGCGAAGGAGTTGTCGGACTATTCCCTGATCTTCGGGTTCGTCGATGCGGACCAGAACAATCGGCATGTCGCCCGAAATTCCGTGCCGCCAGAGTGCCGAGGGCCCCCGGGTATTGCGTGTGAGTACCGTGGATGGAGGCCGCAGCGTAGGGTCCGAGTAAAGGATCTGGCCGGCGAGTTCTTGAAAGAGATAGGCTTCATCAGGATCGATGCTGAGATGATGTAACTGGACCTGGGCCTGAGTCCACGCCAGCGTGGCGGCACGCTCAAACGTTGCCGGATTGTTGTACTCGTCGGCCAGGGCGAGCGCTTCGTCGCGCGATGGCGCGATGAGCGTCGAGAAGGTGACCCGCGCGGCGGCGCCCGGGGCAAGCCGAACGCGGCGCCGGAGGCTGACGATCGGATCGAGTACTGCGCCGACCGTATTGGAGAGTGGGCGGCCGTCGATGACCGATATCGGCGTTCGGATCCCGCGTCCGCGGCCGAGAAACCGGGCGCGGTCGGTCTCATATTGCAGCTCGCCGACGGTTTCCCCTTCGGCGACGACTACGTGCGCCGCCCAGACCTGGGGCTCGTCGTGTGACCGTGGCCGGCGCGTAGCCAGCAGGGCACCGAGTTCGGCAGCAAATTCCGTCTGCACAAACAGGTTGGAAAATGCCGGGTGGGCTGTGTCGGCTGCGGGCGGCGCCAGGACGATTTCGGCGTAAGAGGTCAGCTCGATCTCTCGGGTTCGCAGCCCCAGATTCGTGATCGACACCCGGCGCACCTCGGCGTCGTGCTCCGGCGAAACGACAACTTCAAGCGTGGTCGCAATCGCGCCATCGCGCCGCCGGATCTCTACTTGATCCTCGGAAAAAGCCACTTCATAGCTGTCCGGTTCAACCCCGCTCGGTTGGTATGCGGCCGACCAGACCTGGCCGCTGTGTCCGTCACGAAGAAAAACGTACGTCCCCCAGGCATCGCGCGTGCGGTCCTCGCGCCATCGTGTAACCGCAAGGTCTCGCCAATGGCTGTATCCGGAGCCCGCCGTCGTGACCATTACCACGTAACGACCGTTGGAGAGGAGGTGGATGCCGGGGTTCGCGTCGTGTGGGGAAGTGAAGCGACGAAGGGTTGGTGGAACAAGATCGCGGACGTTGGCGGCCGCCCGCACCTCCTCGACCCTGGGCCGGGCGACCAGGACGTCTCGCGGAGTGCGTTCCTGCAACAGTAGCTCGGTGGCTTGCATGCGCGGCTCGGCGTGAAAACGCGCCCGCATGACGCCCCCGAAAAGGACATTCGCGAGCGCCACGAGCGACATCCCCTGGTGATGAGCCATATAGGCTTGCACGACAGCCACACGTTGGTCCTCGGGAACCCGCGTGGCCGTGTAATCGAGCGCCTCATAAAAGCCATAGCGGCCGCTCGCGCCGGCCTCGGTGAGACGTACGAAGTTCTCGGCCGCCGCCTCTGGGTCAATCATCGCGGCCAGCGCCGTCGCGTAAGGGGCGACCACCACGTCTTCACTCAGCCCCCGTTTGAGCCCCAAGCCCGGCACGCCAAAATTCGAATACTGGTAGGTCAGCTCGAGATCGCGCGCGTTGTAGGCCGATTCTGAGACCCCCCACGGCACGCCACGCTCGGTTCCATATTTTCTCTGACGGCGGACAATGAGATCGCACGTCTGAGCTAACAGACTACCCGACGGAGAGCGCATGACGAGCGCGGGCATGAGATACTCGAACATCGACCCGGACCAGGAAACCAGCGCAGATCCCCGGTCTACGGGCGTCAAAGCACGACCGAGGTGAAACCAATGGGTCGACGGAACGTCACCCTTGGCGATGGCAATGAAGCTTGTGAGCCGCGCCTCGGAAGCCAACAGATCGTAACAACTCGGATCGAGGCTGTTATCGGAAACGCGGTACCCGATCGAGAAGAGCTTCCGCGTCGGATCGAAAAGAAAGCCAAACTCCATCGCGTCGAACATCGTCTTAGTTAGCTGGACGAGGGTGGAAAGGCGGTGGACCAGCGCTCGGGCGGCTACGGCAGAACGCGTGAGACTATCAATGATCGCGTCGATTCGTGTCAGGGTATCGCTCTGTGCGGCGCTGTCGGTAGCCAAGCGCGCGCGGAGAGTGGTGAGTTCGCCTATGGCGGTCTCGCACCAGTCCGGCGTGTCGGCCAGAACCGGGAACGAAAGAAAAATACGCGCAACCGCCGGTGAACTCAACGCTTGCTCCGAAGTCCTGGCGCCATGAGCGACGGCACTCCCAAAAACAAGCCGCGCCCAGGGAAGCACCATGTCGAGATCACGCGCGTGACTCTCGATGCCCGCGTCCAGGGCCTCTGCCCAGATGAGCAACTCTGCATCGGCGCCGTCGCCCCGTTCCGCGGTCAACGTGCGCGCAATATCCGTCACGTTATGAGCACGGGCCTGGAGTTCAGCGAGACAGGAGACCCAATCGCTTGGAGTAATGGGGCACCGACTGACGGTCATGGTCAGAGCGTCGAGTGCTTCATCCAGGTGTTTCCGAGTGACCGTTTGCGTGCGCCGGTCGTGAACGATCGCGCGTGCCGACCCGCGCAGGAGGAGAATGATGTCGGCAATCCCGGCGAGCGCCTGCGGATTAAGCAGCGGGCGGTCGATGATGTCCTGGCACGCCTGTCCGAGCGCGACGAGATGACCGGCGAGGTTTCCACTGTCGACCGAGGATATGTATTTGGGATCGAGCGGGCGGAGGTCACGCGTGTCGTACCAGTTATAGAAATGACCACGGAAACGCTCGAGTCGGTTCATCGTTCCCAGCGTGGCTTCGAGCCGCTCGATTGCGGCAACGGTGCCGAGCCAGCCGAAATCGTGCGCAGCGATGGCGGAGAGGAGATAGAGCCCGAGGTTGGTCGGCGACGTGCGGTGGGCCAGGACTGGTGTTGGCTCTTCCTGAAAATTGTCGGGAGGAAGGGCGTGGTCTTCCGGGCCGACAAAGGTCTCGAAGAATCGCCAGGTCCGCCGCGCGGTTAAGCGCAG